>NZ_JBIAVW010000039.1:0-45862 GCF_042894785.1 Streptomyces sp. NPDC001502 | reverse complement strand
AGTCTTCGTATGTCCGGGGCGGGACGGTCGGTCAAGGGTGGAGCGCAGCGACATCGCGAAGCGACGCGACGACGAAGGAGGAGCGCCCTTGAGGGGCCGGCCCGACACGGAGAGACGATGAGACTGACGGGAAACCCCCATACGCCTCCCTGATTCCGCCCGAGCGGCTCCCGCCCCCCGAAGCCCCCGCCACACCTCCCCCCCCGCCCCCACCCCCGGCACATCGCGCCGCTCTGTCAGAGCGTGCCAGAAGGGTGGCCCCGAGGCTGGTTTCTGACGTACCGTCATATCCGCCTGAGCCGCCCCCCGAAGCCGCCCCCGAGCGGCCCCGAAGCCGTCCGTCCAGGAGGTTCGCCATGCCCGCCGACCGGCCCGTCGCGCTCGACGAATACCCCATCCACCAGGCGCCGTTGTCGATGAAGCACGTCGTCAGCGGTGACCGCAACGCCTACGACCGGTGCATCTTCCACGTCTTCGATCACGCCGGCCGCGCCGTCCTGATACTCGGCCTCGGCGTCTACCCCAACGCCGGGGTCATCGACGCCTACGCCACCCTCCGCGTCGGCGACGAGCTGCTCGCCGTCCGGGCCTCCGACGCCCTCACCGACGACCGGATGAACCTCTCGGTGGGGCCCTTGTCCATCACCGTCGACGTGCCGCTCAAGCAGCTCACGCTGCGCTGCGCCGCCGATCCGGCAGACCCGCACGGGCTCTCGTACGACATCACCTGGACCGCCGAGTTCCCCGCCGTCTGGGAGCCGCACCACGTCCAGCGGCGCGGCGACCGCCTCATGCTGGAAGGCCGCCGCTTCGTGCAGGCCGGCCAGGTGACCGGAACCATCCGGGCCAAGGGGGAGGAGCTCACCCTCACGCCGGGGGAGTGGACCGGCACCCGCGACCGGAGTTGGGGCGTGCGGCCGATCCCGGGGGAGGAGGGGGGCCGCGCGGCCGAGGAGCACCGCCCCGAGGGCTTCCACTGGCTGTGGATCCCGGTCCGTTTCGAGGACCGCTTCGTCATGGTCATCGCCCAGGAGGACGCCGACGGCCACCGCACCCTGAACGAGGCCGTGCAGGTCTTCCCCGAGGGCAGCGGCCGCCACGACGTCCAACTCGGCTGGCCGCACACCGAGATCCGCTACCGGCCCGGCAGCCGGCACCCCGAGCGGGCCGTCGTCCACCTCACCGACCCCTCCCGCAAGCCCCTCGAACTGGGCGTGGAGATCCTGAACTCCTCCCCGCTCGCCGTCGGCGCCGGATATCCGCCCGCCGGTGACTGGCAGCACGGCACCTGGCAGGGGCGCGGCTGGAGCGACCGCCGCGTCTACGACCTCTCCGACCCCGCGGCCCACCCGATGGCCGCCTTCGGGGTGACCGACCACTCGGCCCGCTTCACCCTCGACGGGCGGATCGGCCACGGCATCTTCGAACACGGCAGCTTCGGGCGTCACGACCCGAGCGGTTTCGCCGACTACTCCTCCGTCGCCCCGTAGGAAACCCGGCAAGAAGCCCAGAAGCCCAGTAGGAAAGGGGATCGACCATGGCCACCGCACCACGTCCGCGCACCTCCACCCGGGAGCCCGAGGAGCTCGGCCGCCGTCTCGCCGCCTGGCTGGACACCAGGCTCCCCGGCGCGCAGGTCACCAACGTCTCCGTCCCCGGATCGAACGGGATGTCCAGCGAGACCCTGCTCTTCGACATAGAGCACCCCGACACCCCGCTGCGCGCCTGCGCGCTGCGGCTCGCCGCCGACCCGGCGGCCTACACCGTCTTCCCGACGTACGACATGCCGCGCCAGCACCGCGTGATGAGCCTGGTCGCCCGGCACACGGACCTGCCCGTCCCGCGCGTGCAGTGGCTGGAGGAGGATCCGGGACCGCTGGGGGCGCCGTTCTTCGTGATGGCCCGTGCGGAGGGCCGGGTCCCGCCCGATGTCATGCCCTACACCTACGAGGGCAACTGGCTGCACGCCGCCACCGACGCCGAGCGCGCCGCCCTCCAGGAGGCGAGCATCTCGCTGCTGGCCCGGCTGCACGACCAGTTCCCGTCCAAGGAGGCCGAGTTCCTCCTCCCCGACGGCGAGGGCACCCCGCTGCGCCGGCACGTGGACGCCCAACGCGCCTACTACTCCTGGGTGGTGGGCGGGCTCGCGCCGTCCCCGCTCATCGAGCGGGCGTTCGCCCGCCTGGAGGAGCTGTGGCCGCAGGACGAGGGCCCCGCCGTCCTCAACTGGGGTGACGCCCGCATCGGCAACGTCATCTACGACGGCTTCGCGCCGGTGGCCGTACTGGACTGGGAGATGGCGGCGTACGCCCCGCGCGAGGTGGACCTCGGCTGGACCGTCTACCTGCACCGGTTCTTCCAGGACCTCACGGTCGGCTTCGGCCAGCCCGGCCTGCCGGACTTCCTGCGCCGCGAGGACCTGGAGCGCCGGTACGCCGCGCTCACCGGCCACACCCCGCGCGACATGGAGTTCCACACCCTCTACGCGGCCCTGCGCCACGGGATCGTGATGCTGCGCATCGCCTACCGGCAGGCCCACTTCGGGGAGGTCGAGGTCCCGGCGGACCCGGACAGCCTGATCCTGCACCACGCCAGCCTGGCCGCCATGGTGCAGGGAACGTACTGGTAAGGGAGCGGAGCGGCCGTCAGGCCGCCTGCGCGTGCTGCTGCCGCGTCTGCGCCTGCGGCCGCGGCAGCACGGGGCTCATCACACGGACCGGGCGCGAGCCCGGACCGCCGACGTGCGAGAAGGGCTGCGTCCGCCAGTCCAGGCCCTGGGGCAGGTCCGACAGGACGACGGGTTCGAGCTCCTGTGCCTCCACCGGCTGGATCATGCCGACGGTGGGCAGGGCATCGGTGGCGGGCCGGCCGGTGCCCGCGCACACGGTGAGGCCGAAGGGGTTCCACGGGGTCAGGCAGAGGGCGTGCTGCGGCAGGAACTCCTCGTCCGCGACGAGGGCGATCGACTGGCCGCAGTCGGGGCAGATCGCGTGGTGGATCTCGAATCCCTCGATCTCGTCGAGGTAATCGCCGTCCCCGCCGTCGTCCGGGTACGGTCCGTCACCGGAATCGAGCAGTTCCAGGGGCTCCGGTTCGGTGCGACCGGCGCGCTTGGTGTTCAGCATGGATGTACTCCCCCTTGGGTGGGCCGGGCGGGCAGGTTCTTCGGCCTCGGCCACAGCAACCAATTCCCGTCGAGCGTCACGAGTAACCACAACAGACAGGCCTCCACCTGCATACCCCTGTGGCCTTGGTCACATGCCTGCCGCAGATGCCTCCAGTGGGCGGACAGCACTGGGCCTGGAGCGCCCTTGGGCCGTAAGTTGAGCGGCTATGAGCGCAATGGAGGAGCTGGACCGCCAGATCGTTGATCTGCTCGTGCGGGACGGGCGGATGAGCTACACGGATCTGGGCAAGGCCACGGGACTGTCCACGTCGGCAGTCCATCAGCGAGTACGACGTCTGGAGCAGCGCGGGGTCATCCGCGGCTATGCGGCCGTGGTCGATCCGGAGGCCGTCGGCCTGCCGCTGACCGCGTTCATCTCGGTCAAGCCCTTCGACCCGAGCGCCCCGGACGACATCGCCGACCGGCTGGCCGGCGTCCCCGAGATCGAGGCCTGCCACAGCGTCGCGGGCGACGAGAACTACATCCTGAAGGTGCGCGTCGCCACCCCCCTGGAGCTGGAAGACCTCCTGGGCCGCCTGCGCGCCCTCGCCCACGTCTCGACGCGCACGACGGTCGTCCTGTCCACCCCCTACGAGGCGCGCCCGCCCCGCGTCTGACCCGCGCCCGAGCGGGGACCCGGTGGTCGGGCCGGGGTGGGCGACGCGGGACACTGGTCGGCATGACTGACCGCACCGCCCACTCCGCCGAGGCCGCCGGAGCACCGACCAGGACCGTTCTCCTCCGCGGGGGCGAGGTGCACAGCCCCGCCGACCCGTTCGCCACCGCGATGGTCGTCGAGCGCGGCCGCATCGCCTGGGTCGGTTCCGAGGGCGCCGCCGACGCCTTCGCGCAGGGCGTGGACGAGGTCGTCGACCTCGGCGGCGCGCTCGTCACGCCGGCCTTCACCGACGCCCACGTCCACACCACCTCCGCGGGCCTGGCCCTCACCGGGCTGGACCTCTCCGGGGCGCGCACCCTGCCCGCCGCGCTGGACCTCGTACGCGCCTACGCCGCGAGCCGCCCGGCCGACCGGGTGCTCCTCGGGCACGGCTGGGACGCCGCCCGCTGGCCCGAGCGCCGGGCCCCGTACCGCGCCGAGCTCGACGAGGCCACCGGCGGCCGCCCGCTCTACCTCAGCCGCGTCGACGTGCACTCGGCCGTGGTCACCACGGCCCTGCTCGCCCTCGTCCCGGCGGTACGGCCCGACGGCGACCGGCCGCTGACCGGTGACGACCACCACGCCGTACGGAGGGCCGCGCTGGCCGCAGTCACCCCCGCCCAGCGCGCCGAGGCCCAGCGGGCCGCCCTCGACCGGGCCGCCTCCCTGGGTATCGGTTCCGTCCACGAGTGCGGCGGGCCCGAGATCTCCTCCGCCGAGGACTTCACCGGTCTGCTCGCCCTGGCCGCCGAGCGGCCGGGGCCGCGCGTCTTCGGGTACTGGGCCGACCGGGACCTGGAACTGGCCGCGGAGCTCGGGGCCGTCGGAGCCGCCGGAGACCTGTTCGTCGACGGCGCCCTCGGCTCGCACACGGCCTGCCTGCACGCCCCGTACGCGGACGCCGCGCACACCGGCACCGAGTACCTCGACGTGCACGCCGTCACCGAGCACGTGGCCGCCTGCACCGAGGCGGGTCTGCAGGCCGGGTTCCACGCCATCGGGGACGCGGCGATCACCGCCGTCGTAGAGGGTGTCCGGGCGGCTGCCGAGAAGGTCGGCCTGGCCCGGGTCCGCGCCGCCCGGCACCGGGTGGAGCACGCCGAGATGATGACCCCTGCCACCATCGCGGCCTTCGCGGAGCTGGGGCTGACCGCCTCCGTGCAGCCCGCGTTCGACGCGGCCTGGGGCGGCGAGGACGGCATGTACGCCGACCGGCTCGGCGCCGGGCGGGCCCGCACCCTCAACCCGTACGCCGCCATGCTCAAGGCCGGTGTCCCGCTGGCCTTCGGCTCGGACGCGCCGGTCACTCCGCTCGACCCGTGGGGCACCGTCCGCGCGGCCGCCTTCCACCGGACCCCCGAGCACCGGATCTCCGTACGGGCCGCCTTCACCGCCCACACGCGGGGCGGCTGGCGGGCCCTGGGCCGCGACGACGCGGGCGTCCTCGTCCCCGGCGCACCGGCCGACTACGCGGTCTGGCAGACGGGTGACCTGGTCGTCCAGGCCCCCGACGACCGGGTCGCCCGCTGGTCCACCGACCCCCGCTCGGGCACCCCCGGACTGCCCGACCTGACCCCCGGATCCGCCCTGCCGGTGTGCCTCGCCACCGTCGTCGGCGGGCGGGAGGTATTCGTACGCCCACAGGGGTGATCCGGCGGGCCTCGGTTCGGTACGGGCGGTCGGACCCGGATAGGTTCGGCCGGGTCCACCACAGGAAGTCCGTGCCGGACGACTCCGTCTGCGCAGCGCGCCCGCGCCTCGGGGGCGAGGGAAGGTTTCGCCGGGCGGCGGGTGGCCCCGGTCGAGGTCCGCGGTCCAGTAGACAACGGTCACGGCGGCCCGCAGCCAGCGGGCGTCTGACCGGCCCGAAGGACCGCGGGCCCCGGCCACTGTTCTAAAGTCATCCTCTGCGACCAGACGTACAGGACGTGCAAGCGCACAAAAGGGGACTCAGTGAGCGACGGCGGACAGCGGACCTACGGACCGCTCGGTACGGCCTTGGTGATCATTCCGACCTACAACGAGGCGGAGAACATCGGGCTGATCGTCGGGCGTGTGCGCGCGGCCGTGCCCGAGGCCCACATTCTCGTCGCGGACGACAACAGCCCGGACGGCACCGGCAAGCTCGCCGACGAGCTGGCGGTCGGCGACGACCACGTCCACGTGCTGCACCGCAAGGGCAAGGAGGGGCTGGGCGCCGCCTACCTGGCCGGCTTCGTCTGGGCCCTGGAACAGGGCTACGGGGTGATCGTCGAAATGGACGCCGACGGTTCCCACCAGCCCGAGGAGCTGCCCCGCCTGCTGACCGCGCTGGCCGGCGCGGACCTGGTCCTGGGCTCCCGCTGGGTGCCGGGCGGGCGGGTGGTGAACTGGCCGAAGAGCCGGGAGTTCATCTCGCGCGGCGGTTCGACGTACTCCCGTCTGATGCTGAACCTCCCGATGCGGGACGTGACCGGCGGCTACCGGGCCTTCCGCCGGGAGACCCTGGAGGGGCTGGGGCTCGACGAGGTGGCCTCGGCGGGCTACTGCTTCCAGGTCGACCTGGCGCGAAGGGCCGTGCAGAAGGGCTTCCGCGTGGTGGAGGTCCCCATCACGTTCGTCGAGCGTGAGTTCGGCGACAGCAAGATGAGCAAGGACATCCTGGTCGAGGCGCTGTGGCGGGTCACCCAGTGGGGCATCAAGGCCCAGGCCTCCAAGCTGCTGGGCAAGGACAGCGGCAAGGACAGCGGCAAGGGCGGCGGCCCGGATACCGGCAGGCCGGGCAGCGGGGCCTGACGGGCCGGACACCCCCTAGGGGATGTCCGGTACCTCCGGCTGAGGCCGCTTTTATGCGGCCCCAGGCACACTGGATGCTATGACGACCGGCATTTCCACGGCCCCCCGGCGGCGCTCGCCCGCCCGTACGTTCCTCCCCCTGGCGATCGCCGCCTGGCTGATCCTGGAGATCTGGCTGCTCACCGTGGTCGCGGACGTGGCCGGCGGGCTCGCCGTCGCCGCGCTGCTCGCGGGCGGCATCGTCCTGGGCGCGGTGGTCATCAAGCGGGCCGGGCGGCGTGCCTTCAAGAACCTGGCGAGCACCTTCCAGCAGGCCCAGCAGGGGCAGCAGCCCACTCCGCAGCAGCCCGGCCAGGGCAACGGCCTCACGATGCTGGCGGGCCTGCTCCTGATGCTTCCCGGCCTGATCTCCGACGTGGCGGGCCTGGTCCTGCTGCTGCCGCCCGTCCGGGCCTGGATCGGCCGCAGGGCGACCCGTTCGCTGGAGCGGAAGATGGCCTCGGCCCCCGCCGGCAGCTTCGGTGACGCCTTCCAGCAGGCCCGCATCCACCATCCCGACGGCAAGGTCGTCCAGGGTGAGGTCGTCCGCGAGGACCGGCCCGGCCGAGAGGGCGGCCCGGACGCGGCGTACCGCCCGCCGCTGGCCCCGTAAGGCGCCCGCAGAGCCCCGGCAGGGCCTCGCGTGAGGCGAAGAGAACACGGACAAGCCGAGGGGCCCCGCCACACAGTGTGTGGCGGGGCCCCTCGGCTTGTGTATCCGTCCGGCTGTCAGGCGGACTTGCGGCTGTCCCGCGGATGCACGGCAATGTTCATGGCGCCGGAACGCAGAACTGCAAGCCTTTCGGCCAGCACTTCCTCCAGCTCCTCGCGGGTGCGTCGCTCCATGAGCATGTCCCAGTGCGTTCGCGCAGGCTTGCCCTTCTTCTCTTCGGGCCCATCCCCGTCCACCAGGAGTGCCATGGCGCCGCACGCCTTGCACTCCCACTCCGGCGGAATTTCTGCCTCAACCGAGAACGGCATCTCAAATCGATGTCCGTTCTGGCATGCGTACTCCACCGCCTGGCGCGGGGCCAGATCGATGCCGCGGTCCGTCTCGTAGCTGGTAACCACGAGGCGCGTACCGCGGAGAGCTCGCTCACTCATGAATCGTGCCTCCCGGGCTTGTCGCCCACAGGACAGGTGTCGCTGTCGTCGTCATCCGGTCAACGTCCGGTCGGCGGTATAGATTCCCGCTCCGGGTCGTGCGTCGCCCGTCGTGCCGCCCCTTGTTGTACCCACCAGTGCCCGTTTTGTCACATCTGGCAGCAGATGTCACCCAACGTCCACGCTTCTTGAGCGCGCAGTAACGGTCCGCCTGGCAGGCCAAAGGCGTACACTACCGGCCCTTTGCTTCAACGTCTAAATTCGTTCGGAATTCGTTCGCAGATCCGGGCGGGGCGCACTCGCGGACCCACTCTCAGATCCGCTCCGGTACAGGATTGCCTGCCGCCTCCACCGCGCGCCGCACCGGCACTCGCGCCAGGAGCACGAATCCCAGTGCGAAGAAGACCACCAGCGAGATGATCGCGTCCCGGTAGCTGCCCGTGAGCTGGTACGTCAGGCCGAACACCAGCGGCCCCACCCAGCTCAGGCCCCGGTCGCTCATCTCGTACGCCGAGAAGTACTCGGCCTCCTTGCCCGCCGGCACCAGGTGCGAGAACAGCGAGCGCGACAGCGCCTGGCTGCCTCCCAGCACCAGCCCGATCATCGCGGCGAGTGCGAAGAACCACACCGGGGTCCGGGCCGGCAGGAAGTATCCGGCCGCCAGCGTCACCGCCCACGCGGCCAGCGAGCCCAGGATCGTCCGCTTGGCTCCGTAGATCCGGGCGAGGCGGCCCATGCCCAGCGCGCCCGCCACCGCCAGGATCTGCACCAGCAGCACCGCCCCGATCAGGGTGGACTGCTCCAGCTTCAGCTCCTCCGAGCCGTAGATGGAGGCCTGGGAGATCACGGTCTGCACGCCGTCGTTGTAGATCAGGTACGCCAGCAGGAACGACAGGGTCAGCGGATAGCGCCGCATGTCCTTCAGGGTGGCGACGAGCTGCTTCCAGCCACTGACGGCCGGAGCCGCCCCCGGCTCCCGCACCACGGCCCGGTCCCGCAGTCGGCGCAGCGGGATCAGGGCAAAGGCCCCCCACCACAGGCCCGCGGAGGCCAGGCAGATCCGGATCGCCATGCCCTCGGAGAGGCCGAAGGAGTCGTGCCCCATGTAGAGCACCAGGTTCACCACCAGCATCACGGACCCGGCGGTGTAGCCGAAGGCCCAGCCCCGCGAGGAGACGGTGTCCCGTTCGTCGGGGGTGGAGATCTGCGGCAGATAGGCGTTGTAGAGCACCATCGAGACGGACAGCGAGGCGTTCGCCACGACGAGCAGCAGGCCGCCCAGCAGATAGCGCTCACCGCCCAGGAAGAACATGGCGGCCGTCGCCGCGGCGCCCGTGTAGGCCGCCGCCGCCAGCAGCGGCTTCTTGCGACCGGTCCGGTCGGCGACGGCCCCCACCAGCGGCATCAGCAGGACGGCCAGGATCACCGAGGCCGAGACGGAGTAGGCGAAGAAGGATCCGGCGCGCACCGGGATGCCCAGCGGGTGCACGAAGCCCTCGGCGTCCGCGGCGGCCTTGGCCACCGCGGTCAGATAGGGCCCGAGGAACACGGTCAGCACGCTCGCCGAGTAGACCGAGACAGCAAAGTCGTAGAAGTACCAGCCCCGCTGCTCGCGCTTGCGCTCGGCGGTCGCGGCGGTCGCGGCGCTCGCAGCGGTCGTGTCGGCCTTGGTCGTCGTGGCGGCCGCGGCTCTGTCGTCCTCCGCCCCGGGTTCCGCTTCCTCGGTCCTGCTGCTCTCTTCCGCACTCATGCGGTGTCCCCCTCGCTGGTCCCGTTCCGCAGCGGCATTCCGGCCCGGGCGAGGGGTGAAGGGCGAGTCAGGCCCAGGCCCCGCGCCGGTCCAGCACCGTGCGCAAGATGTCGATCCGGTCGGTCATGATGCCATCGACACCCAGGTCGAGGAGAGCCTCCATGCGTTCCGGTTCGTTCACGGTCCAGACGTGCACCTGGAGTCCCCGCTCGTGCGCGGTCCGTACGAACCGGCGGTCGACCACGCGGATGCCGGCCTGGGTCTCCGGAACCTGCGCCGCCACCGCGCCCACGCGCAGCGCCGCGGGAATGGCGTACGAGCGCAGCCTCAGGCCGAGCACCCCGCGCACGCCGTAGGAGGTCGCCAGCCGGGGCCCGGCGATCTTCTGGGCGCGGGCCACCCGGCTCTCCGAGAAGGAGCTCACGCAGACCCGGTCCCAGATCCCGGCCCGGGCGACCAGATTGACCAGCGGGTGCAGTGCCGACTCCGCCTTGACGTCGATGTTCCAGCGGGCGTCCGGGAACTCCTCCAGCAGCTCCTCGAAGAGCGGCAGCGGCTCGGTGCCCCCCACCCGGGCCTCACGGACCCGCTTCCAGGGCAGTTCGGCGATCCGGCCCCGGCCGTCGGTGACCCGGTCCAGCGTGGAGTCGTGGAAGGCGACGAGTTTCCCGTCCGCCGTGGCGTGCACATCGGTCTCGAAGTACCGGTAGCCCGCTTCGGCGGCCCGGCGGAAGGCGGCGGCGGTGTTCTCCAGCCCGTCCGCGGCACCGCCCCGGTGCGCGAAGGGGATCGGAGCCGGGTGGTCCAGATACGGATGGCGAAGGCGTACGTGCGTCACGGCGGCAGTATGCCTCTTGTTACCCGTGGGGAGGGTGCGGCCCGGTGGCTGCGTGGTGAACGGCGCGCCGTTCACAGCCGTGCGGCCCCACCGCCGGGGGTTCAGGTACCCCCCGCCCCTGGTCCGGGTGGCCCCCGGCGTGACAGGGTGTAGGGGCGGAAGCAATCCAATACAGGCCGCGCCCGGGGTCGGGCGGGGCCAATTCGACGAAGGTGGACCGGACAGCATGGCCGAATGGACCTCAGCGGTCGGTGCCGCACAGCTCGCCCGCCTCATCACCTCCCAACAGGAGCGGCCGAGCGTCCCCGGGGCGCGCAAGCTGCCCGCCTACCGGACCCTCGCCGACGGCATCCGCCTGCTCGTCCTCGAAGGCCGCGTCCCCGTCGCCGCCCGGCTGCCCGCCGAGCGGGAACTGGCCGTCGCCCTCTCCCTCAGCCGCACCACCGTCGCCGCCGCCTACGAGGCCCTGCGGGGCGAGGGGTTCCTGGAGTCCCGCCGCGGCGCAGGCAGCTGGACCTCCGTCCCGGCCGGGAACCCGCTGCCCGCCCGGGGCCTGGAGCCGCTGCCGCCCGAGTCCCTCGGTTCGATGATCGACCTCGGCTGCGCCGCGCTCCCGGCCCCGGAACCGTGGCTCACCAAGGCCGTCCAGGGCGCTCTGGAGGAGCTGCCGCCGTACGCGCACACCCACGGGGACTACCCGGCGGGCCTGCCCGCGCTGCGCCGGATGCTCGCCGACCGCTACACGGAGCAGGGCATTCCGACCATGCCCGAGCAGATCATGGTCACCACCGGTGCGATGGGCGCCATCGACGCCATCTGCAGCCTCTTCGCCGGGCGCGGGGAGCGGATCGCCGTCGAGTCCCCCTCCTACGCCAACATCCTCCAGCTCATGCGTGCCGCCGGGGTCCGTCTCGTGCCCGTCGCCATGGCCGCCGGCCTCAGCGGCTGGGACATGGACGTCTGGCGGCAGGTGCTGCGCGATTCGGCCCCCCGCCTCGCCTATGTGGTCGCCGACTTCCACAACCCGACCGGGGCCCTGGCCTCCGAGGACCAGCGCCGCGCGATGGTGGAGGCCGCCCGCTCGGCCGGCACCGTCCTGGTGGCCGACGAGACCATGGTGGAGCTCCAGCTGGACGCGGACCTGGCGATGCCCCGCCCGGTGTGCTCCTTCGACCCGGCCGGCAGCACGGTCATCACGGTCGGCTCCGCCAGCAAGGCGTTCTGGGCGGGCATGCGGATCGGCTGGGTCCGCGCGGCCCCCGACGTGATCCGCAGCCTGGTCGCCGCCCGCGCCTACGCCGACCTGGGCACCCCGGTGCTGGAACAGCTCGCGGTGAACTGGCTGATGCGGACCGGGGGCTGGCAGGAGGCCGTCGGGATCCGCCGCGAGCAGGCCCGCGAGAACCGGGACGCGCTGGTCGCGGCGGTCCGCCGGGAGCTGCCGGACTGGGAGTTCGCGGTGCCGCAGGGCGGGCTGACCCTGTGGGCCCGCGCGGGCGGGCTCTCCGGCTCGCGGCTGGCCGAGGTGGGGGAGCGGGTCGGGGTACGGGTCCCCTCGGGGCCGAGGTTCGGCGTGGACGGGGCCTTCGAGGGCTACGTCCGGCTGCCGTTCACCGTGGGCGGGCCGGTGGCCGAGGAGGCCGCCTCCCGGCTGGCGGCGGCGGCCCGGCTGGTCGGCACGGGCGCGGGCGGCAGCGGGGCGGAGCCGCCCCGTACGTTCGTGGCGTAACCCACCGGACCCGCTGCCCGATGCCCGCTGGCTGTCGGGGTCGGGTGCGTGCCGGGGCGTCCCCGCAGGGCGCCGAACGCGGCCACCCCTCGCGCTCCGGCCCCTCGCCGCATTCGGCGTCCGAGGAGATGCCCCGGCGCGCCCGGCCCCGTCTCAACCGGCCTACGAAGCCTCGGCCTCGGCCGGCACCTCCGCGATCTCCGGGACGTCCAGAGCCGAGCCCTGCGCCGGCGGCTGCCCCTGGAGCGGCTTGCCCAGCGTGCTCCGGTCCCGCCCACCGCCCCCGACGGGCGCGAGCCGGTCCGGCAGGAGCTCCAGCACGGCCTGGCGGTACGCCGGGTGCGCGGCCTCGTCGTACGGGTCCGGGGTGGCGGGCACCTGAAGCCGGTGCACGGGCCCGGTGCCGAGCCGGGCGTACCCGCGCCCCGGCGGCACCTGGGCCGTCGGGGTGGTGTGCGGCGGCAGCCCCAGTACGTCGGCGACCTGCTGGACCGCGGCGGGCCCGAGCACGACGCGGGCGCGGGTGTGCTGCCAGACGGCGTCGTTCAGCAGTTCCAGGTGCCCGAACTGCTCGGCCACCACCACGGTGACGTGCGCGGGCCGTCCGTGCCGCAGCGGCACCTGCAGCTGGGCCAGCGGGTCGGGGCCGCCCTCGGCGACGGAGAGGTGGGCCAGCACGCTCGGCTGGTCCAGCAGGATCCACAGGGGCCGCCGGGTGTCCTCGGGCGCGGGCCGGCCGACCTCGCGGGCCCGGTGGGTGGCGATGAGCCGCCGTTCGGTCTCCTGCGCGGCCCATTCCAGCGTGGCCTGCGCCCCGGTCGGGCCGCACTCCACGGCGAGGACGCCGCTGCGGCCGGACAGGCAGGAGTACTCGCCGCTGCCGCCGCCGTCGACGATCAGTACGTCGCCCCCGTGCCGCAGGGCCTGCAGGGCGACGGAGCGCAGCAGGGTGGAGGTGCCGCTGCCGGGCTGGCCGACGGCCAGCAGATGGGGCTCGGTGGAGCGGGGCCCGGTGCGCCAGATCACCGGCGGCACGTCCCGGGGCTCGTCGCCCTCCAGGACGGGCAGGGTGCGCTGCACGCCGCCGGCGTCGGTGAAGCCGAGCACGGTCTCGCCGGGGGAGGTGACGAACGGCTGGGCGGCGATGCCCGTCGGCAGCGCCGCCAGCACCCTCAGGCCGAGCTGGTTGCCCTCCTCGTCCCAGTCGAAGAGATACTCCCGTCCGCGCCCGGACTTGGCGTGCAGCAGTGCCTCGATCCGGGTCCGTGAGGTGGCCTCGCCGTCGGTGAAGTAGGCCGGGTAGCGGATGTGGAGCCGGGTGATGCGGCCCGCCTCGTCGAACTCGTAGCCGCTGAAGGCCTTGTCCCAGTCCCCGCCGTGGGCGAAGAGCGGACTCGGGTCCTCCGGGATGGAGAAGTACGGCACGAGGGCTTCGTAGAGGGAGCCGAGCCGTTCGGTCTCGGCATCGCTGGGTCCGGTCTTCGCCGGGGTGCGGTCGCGTCCGTGCCAGGCCGCCGCCGCCATGAGGGTGATCAGGGCGAGGAGGGGGCCGTAGGAGACGAGTGCGACCACCAGGACGCAGGCGGCTCCGAGGAACAGCGCGGGACCACGCTTGTCCTTGGGGGTCTGCGACCACCGGCGCCGCCCGGCCGCGGCCAGGATGCGCAGGCCGCGTCCGATGACGAGGAGCGGATGGAGGACGTCCGTGGCACTGTCGGCGGCCGTGCGAGCGAGGTCGCGGCCCCGGGCCAGCGACGTGGTGCCGCTGCTGAGGATGCGGGGAAGTGGGCGCCGGGCCACGGGCGTCTCCTGGAGTTGTGGGTGTGACGGTGTTCCGGGTGCTGCTGGTGTGGCTGCCTGATGGCCGGGCTAGAGCTTGATCCCGCCGAGCAGGCTCGCGAGGCTCGCCGTGCTCGCCGTGATGCTCGGGGCGATGGCGGAGCCGGCGAGGAAGAAGCCGAAGAGCGCGCAGACGAACGCGTGCGTCAGCTTCATCCCGTCCTTCTTGAAGAAGAGGAAGCAGATGATGCCGAGCAGGACCACGCCTGAGATGGACAGGACCATGAGGTTTTCTCCTGGTTGGTGGGGACAGTCACCATCAGTTCTTCCAGGCTCACAGGAAGTATCAATGCGACAAAAGGTGCATACGGGTGAATTTCAGGGTTTTTCACTTGACCGGCTCAGCCCGGCTGGCGTGCCCGGCGCGCAGGCGGTCGAAGGTGATCATTGCCTCGGCCCGACCCGGACATGTGCAGGCCAGGGCGCTACTCTGGCGATTCACCCGTACGGACGCAGCGCCGTGCACCCCCCTGCCTCCGACCGGGTCTTCGACGTCGTGACGGGCGGGCGGACCATGTCAGCAACGAGTGAAAGGCGGTACGAACCATGAGCGAGCACGCAGCCGGGGGCTCCGGTTCCCAGGACGTCCCCGACGAGGACGTCATCGAACTGGCCACCAAGATCTTCGACCTCGCCCGCCAGGGTGAAACCGAGGCGCTCACCGCCTACCTGGACGCCGGGGTTCCGGCGAACCTCACCAACGACCGCGGCGACACCCTGGTCATGCTCGCCGCCTACCACGGCCACGCCGACGCCGTGTCGGCCCTGCTGGCCCGCGGCGCCGAGGCCGACCGCGCCAACGACCGCGGCCAGACCCCGCTCGCCGGCGCGGTCTTCAAGGGCGAGGAGGCCGTCATCCGCGCGCTGCTCGCCGGCGGGGCCGACCCGAAGGCCGGAACCCCCTCCGCCGTGGACACGGCGCGCATGTTCGCCAAGGCCGACCTGCTGGAACTTTTCGGAGCCGAGTAGTCCGGTTTCGTCGGGGATCTGGCCGGGCCCGGACGCATCCCCAGCTCACAGGTTGGTCACGGCGGCCATAAATGTGGTCGCGGCGCACAAACCGCCTGGGTCATCATGGCGTCGGATTCGATTCGCGAGCACGGGGGACGGGCAGAAGCGGGCGAGCGAGAACACGAAGGGTGTGCGAGGCCAGCCCGGCCTCCATGATCACGAAGCACCGACGAGAGTGAGAAGGCAATGGTCTACATCGAGCGGAACATGACGGCGGACGTCCTCACATGCTGTTACGCGGCCCTGTGAATCCCGATTCCCGGTTGCGTCCCCAGCTTGATTTGAGGCCATTCCCATGTTCGAACCAGTCATAGCGCCGAGCGGTACCCTGCTCGGGCTCCTCCAGCGGGGCCGTGGCGACGGCACGCTGCACGCACTCGCGGCACCCAGGGCGGAGGCCCTTGAGGCCCTCAACCAGTGCGTGCTCCGCGATCCGCGCCAGGACTGGCAGGTCGAGAACCGCTCCTTGTACTACGCCCGGCTGTACCTGGACCTCGCCGGTCCCCTGGGCGAGATCGAGGCCCACCTCTTCAGCGCCGACGACCTCGTCGACGAAGAGGACCACCGCACGGGCCTCGCCCTGTCCGTCCTGGGCCACCTGGCCTCCTACGGCCGCGACGACGCGCTCATGCTGCTGCGCCGCTACGCCGCCTCCGGGGCGAACTGGGCCTGGGCACTCGACGAGCTGGCCCTGCGCGACGACGACGAAGGCCTGCGGTCCCTGGCCTCGGCCGTCCTCGCCCGCTTCCCCGCCACGGCGGAGGGCGAGGCGCGGCTGGCCGCCGCCGTCCGCGACGCCTACGAGCCCCGCCCGTGGTGCCTGTGGGAGGAGACCCCCCAGTACGGGGAGCGCCTGCGCGCCGCCCGTCAGCAGGGTTCCTTCGACCGCTGGCAGCGTCAGATGACCCCGAGCGGGCCCCGGCCCGGCTGGGGCGTCCAGGCCGTCTTCGACTGGGCCGCCGACGGGCTGCGCCGCGGCACCCCGCTGCACGTCCCCGCGGCCCGCTGTCTCGCCGCCGTGGCCCAGCCCGAGGACCGCTCCGCCATCCTCGCGGCCGCCGCCGGCGCCGACGGAGAGGCCGCCCGGGCCACCGCCCTGCACCACCTGGTCCTCGCCGAGCCGGACAACCCGGCCGTGCTGGACCTCATCGAAGCCGCCGCCGACGAGCCCGCCGTGGCCGCCTACGAGCGCATGTGCGGCCCCGAGGCCGTCGAACGGGCCCGGCGCTGGGTCCACCGCCCCGACGCGCTCGGCGGGGCCGCCGCGGCCATCCTGGCCGCCCGCGGCGGAGCCGAGGACGCGGGCCTGGTGCTGGGCGCCCTGCGCTCCACCGTGCGCGGTGCGGGCCCGGACACCCGGCGCCTGTTCGCCCTGGTGGACGGGGTCGGCCGGCTCGCCGTCGGCTGCGCGGCCCCCGTGCTGCGCCACATCTACCGCGAGACCGCCTCGTCCCACCTGCGCGGCCGGGCCGCACGGGCCCTGGCCAGCACCGACCCCTCCTTCGCGGCGGGCTTCGCCGTCGAATGCCTGTGGGACTGCGAGGAGACCACCCGCGAGGTGGCGGCCCGCCACGCCGAGACGGCCGACGCCCGCGTGGCACCCCGGCTGCGCCGCCTGGCCGCCGATCCGGCGGAGGAGGAGGACGTCCAGTCGGCCGTCCGCAGCCGCATCGCACCGGAGTCCGCCGTGTAGCCCCGCCGGCAGCCCCACCGACACCACTCGGCCCGGCCCCCTGACAAGAGGGGGCCGGGCCGAGTGTTGTGACGGCGTGCGGCCGCGCAGCGCGATCAGGGCGAAGGCGTCATGGTGGCCGGCAGGGTGGGGACTCGGGTGGGGGGCCCCGACCGCTGCGCCTCCAGGAAGGCCTCCCGGTAGTCGTCCGCGCAGTACGGGACGTGTTCGTTCGGCAGGATTCCGAAGGCGAGTCCTTCCCTCCCCTCCCACCACGGCTGGAAGTACGCCCACGCGAGCACGAGTGTGTGTCCTGCGGGGACCGCCTTCGGGTTGACCTTGAGGGTGTGTCCGTCATCGCCGCGCGACAGACCGGCCGCGGGATCGGCCTGCGGGCCGCGTCTCCAGCCCTTGACCGCCTTGCACTCGGTTTCCGGCAGCGGCGGGACCGCGACGGCCCGGACCCCCAGCTCCTTCAGCCGGTCGGCCAGAGCCGGGAGCTGCGCCTGCCGGGGCGGATCGAACCGCAGCGACCCGTCCGGCTCCTTCGTGATCTCGGGCGCGCCCGAGGCCGAAGGGGTCGGCGTGCCGGCCGGCAGGGGCCCGGTGCGGCTGCCGCCCGTGAGCGTCATGACGGCGACCACGGTGGCCGTGGCGGCGCCCACCGCGAGCGGAATGCCGTACCGCCGGGCGAAGGACCGGGCGGGGGGCGTGGGCACCGCCTCCGGGAGACGGGCCAGGAGCGCGGCCTTCAGTCGCTCCTCGAAGCCACTGGGGCTGCTGTTCATCGGGCTGCCTCCATCTGGCGTGCGGTCATGGAGCCCGGGGCGCCCAGGGCGCGCCGGGCCCGGTGCAGGCGGACGCGGATCGTCGCCTGGGTGACGCCGAGGGCCTGGGCGGCTTCGGCCGGGGTGAGCTGGTCGAGCACGACCAGGTCGAGGGCGGCGCGCAGCGGCTCGGACAGGGCGGCGTGGCGCTCCGCGAGCTCCCTGAACGCGCGCTGGGCGTCGATCCGCTCCTCCAGCGCCGCCACGTCCTCGTCGTCGAGCAGGCGCCGCCCGCTCAGCCGCGCCAGCGCGCCGCTCTCGCGGGCCAGCCCGCGGGCGTGGCCCGACAGGACGTTGCGGGCTATTCCGAACACCCAGGCGACCGGCGCTCCCCTGTCGGGCCGGTAGCCGCGGGCCGAGCCCATCGCGGCGAGGAAGATGTCGGCCGTCAGGTCCGCCGCCAGGTGCGGGTCGGCGACCCGGCGCGTGACGAAGCCGAGTACGGCGTCGATGTGTTCCTCGTAGAACGCCGCGAACCCCTCGGGCGTGGTGAGGTCCGGTGGTCCGGTCTCGTGTCGTGGGCTGGGCACCCGGTTCCTCCCCTGCGCGGGGGACCCGGTCGGCCCCCTCAACCAGTACTTGGCCGAAGCCGCCCCGAACGTTTCACCGGGACCTCACGAACCTGACCGGCGCGCCCGGCCGGGCCTGCGCCGCCGCGTCCAGGGCCGGGCCCGGCGGGACCACGCCCACCACCGGGTAGCCGCCCGTCACCGGGTGATCGGCCAGGAACACCACCGGCAGCCCGTCCGGTGGCACCTGGACCGCGCCCAGCACCATGCCCTCGCTCGGCAGCTCGCCCGCCCGGGCGCGGACCAGCGCGGGGCCCGCCTCCGTCCGCAGCCCGATCCGGTTGGACGCCGCCGACACCCGGAACGCCGCCCGCCACAGCCCGGCGAGGGACGCCTCGGTGAACCAGTCCGCCCGCGGCCCGAGCCGCAGCGGGAGCAGCAGCTCCGAAGGCGGCCCGGGCAGGCCGCAGGCATCCGCCCCGGGGGCCGGGTCCGGGCCCGGCGGGCCCACCGGCAGCAGCATCCCGGCCGACAGGGCCGGCGGCCCCAGCCCGGACAGCAGGTCCGTGGAGCGACTGCCCAGGACCGGCGGGACGGTGAGGCCTCCCCGCACCGCGACGTAGCCGCGCACTCCCGACTCCGCCCGGCCCACCTCCAGCTCAGCCCCCGCCGGGAGCCGGACCGGCGCCCCCCAGGCCACCGGACGGCCGGAGATCCGTACCGGACAGGGCGCGCCCGTGACCGCCACGGTGGTCGCAGCCAGGGCCCGCAGCCCGACCCCGTCCAGGGTCGTCTCCAGCGCCGCCGCGTCCGGCGCGTTGCCGACGAGCCGGTTGGCCAGCGCGTACGCCGCCGTGTCGAGGGCTCCCGAGCGCGGGACCCCCAGATGCGCGTACCCCGGGCGCCCCCGGTCCTGGACCGTCGTCAGCGCACCCGGCCGCACCACGAGCAGCCCCGGGAGTTCCTCAGCCACGGCCGGCCTCCTCCGTGAACCGGACGCGGACCCCGGGCGCGAACAGCGCCGCCGGTTCGCGCCGCGGCTCCCACAGCACCGCGTCCGTGGAGCCGATCAGCTGCCAGCCGCCGGGGGAGGAGCGCGGGTACACCCCCGCGTACTCCCCGGCCAGCGCCAGCGAGCCCGCCGGGACGGCCGTACGGGGCGTCTCGCGGCGGGGGACGTGGAAGCGCTCCGGCAGCCCCGTCAGGTACCCGAAGCCCGGCGCGAAACCGCAGAAGGCCACCCGGAAGACGGTGGCGCCGACGATCCCCGGGACCTCCCGCGGGGCGACCCCCCACAGCCGGGCCACCTCCACCAGGTCCGGGCCGTCGTACCGCACCGGCACGGTGACCTGCGGCCCCTGCGTCGGCGCGAGCGGCGGCACCTCCCACCGCGCGATCCGGGCACCGAGCGCCGCCGGGTCCCGTACGCCGTCCAGCAGCACGGTCCGCGCGGCCGGCACGAGGTCCCGTACGGGCCCCAGCTCGCCCGCCTCCCGGCGGCGCAGCAGCTCGGCGTGGAGCGCGGCGACCTCGTCCGCCGAGTCCAGTTCGATCAGCAGCGCCGCACCACCCACCACCAGGGGCCTCACGCGAAGGCCTCCACCCGGACCCCGGCCGCGCCCAGCGCCTCCCGGACCCGGCGGGCGAGCCCGGCCGCCCCCGGGGTGTCCCCGTGCAGGCACAGCGAGCGCGCGGCCACCCGGACCGGCGACCCGTCGGCCGCCGTCACCGCCCCCTCGGCCGCCATCCGGACGGCCCGGGCCACGACCGCCTCCGGGTCGTGCAGCACGGCGTCCGGCTCGCCGCGCGGGACCAGCGTCCCCGCCGGCGTGTAGGCGCGGTCGGCGAAGGCCTCCGGTACGGGAGCCAGCCCGGCCTCCCCGGCGGCGGCGAGCAGCAGCGATCCGGGCAGCCCCAGCAGCGGCAGGCCCCCGGTGGCACCGGACCCGGCCGCCATCCGGACGCCCGCGACCACGGCGGCGGCCTGGCCCGCGTCGTGCACGGTGCGGTTGTAGAGCGCGCCGTGCGGTTTCACATAGGACACCCGGGAGCCGGCCGCCCGGGCGAACACCTCCAGCGCCCCGATCTGGTAGGCCACCTCGTCGGCGAGCTCACCGGGCGGCACGTCCATGGAGCGCCGCCCGAAGCCGGCGAGATCGCGGTAGGACACCTGCGCGCCGATCCGCACGCCCCGCTCCGCGGCCAGCTCGCACACGCGGCGCATGATGGACGGGTCACCGGCGTGGAAGCCGCAGGCCACATTGGCGCTCGTGACGACGGAGAGCAGGGCCTCGTCGTCGGTGAGCGTCCAGCGCCCGAAGCCCTCGCCGAGGTCGGCGTTGAGGTCGATCACCGGAACGGATGCGATCATGGAATCCATGCGCCGAGCGTAGAGCAGGCGGCCGGACCGGCTGCCGGGACGATCCGGCCGAACCATGCCGTTTGGGATGTTGTCAGTAACAGGACCTAGTCTTTGTCCGTGACTCTCCCCGCCCCGGCGAAGACCCTTCCGTCCCCGGCGCCGGGCCCGGCCGCCGACGAGGGCCTGGCCCGGCGGCTGCGCGCCCTCGCCTGCACCGCCCCGCTCCACGACCTCGACGTACGCAAGGCCAATCTGGCCGGCGAGTACGGGGTCTACGCGATGGCGGAGGTCGCGCTGGCCGCGATCGACCTGGTCACGCTCAACATGGACTTCGACACGGGCGCCGACCACGAGCAGATAGTGGCCAGGCTGCTGCCCCGCGTCGCGGCCCAGGCCCCCGCCCGCCCGGCGGCCGAGCACGAGCGGGTGGCCCGCTGGGTGCTGGAGAACCTGATCAACGTCGGCAGCGTGGACCGCGGTTTCCGCGCGATCTACGGCACCTTCGGCACCGACGGCGTCTACGTGCGCCGGGACTACGACTTCAAGCTGATCGAAGAGGTCCCCGGCTACGGCGGCGTGGTCTACCTGCGCACCACCGACGAGGCCGTCAACGTCCTGGTCGGCGCCCTCGACACGGACGTCACCAGCGCCCAGATCGCCGCCGAGGTCAAGCTGGAGGTGCTGATCAGCCGCGGCCGCCTGGCCGACGCCCAGCTCGCCGCCGAGCAGGCCCGCTACCGGACCGTCCAGTACGCCGAGACCCTGCGCCGCACGCTGGACGCGACGCGCCGCAACGTCCGGGCGGTGGACTGGCTCCAGGCCGTGCCCGACATGATCGCCGAGGCCCTGGACCACGTCGCCGACCGCTACCGCCACGAGAACGCGATCCTGACCAACATCCGCAAGGCGCGCGACGAGGCGGAGGCCGTGTTTGATTCAAAAGCGGGGGAGAACAAGCGGCGCGCGGCCGAACTCGTCGACATCGTCAAGGACTGCATCCGCCGTCACACCCAGCTCCAGTCCCGGCTGCTGGACGCCGGCCCGCTGTTCCGCGCCGAACAGGACCGCCAGGCCTTCGCCGCCCCGGCACCCCGCTCCGGCATCGACCTGTACGGCCAGCTCGTCGCCCCGCTCCTGCCGCTCCCCCTGGAGCAGGCGAGCCGGGTGACCGCCGCCTTCTTCGCCTCCGGCGCGGGGCTGCGCACGCCCGTCTCGGTGCGCGTGGCCGACCTGGTCGAGATCCTGCTCACCCCGCCGGTGGAGCGCGAGCACCTCGGCGCGGAGATGCCCGAACCGGACCTCATCGCCACCCCGGACGACAGCCGCTTCAGCGAGGAGCAGCTCACCGCCGCGATGGAGCTCCTGGACCTCCCGCACGACGCCCCGCGGCGGCTGTCCGGACTCCTGGCGGAGGCCCGCCGCAGCGATCCGGAACTGCCGTACCTGGTGGCCCTGCTGGCCGTCCACGCGGCGAGCCCGGCCGTCGGCACGGCCTACCGGCAGGGGGAGGAGCGCCTCCTCTTCGCGGTGGACGACGGCACGCAGCTCGACGACCCCGAATTCGGCGGCGCCGACCTCATCGTCGGCACCGCCCTCCTGGACGCCGCCGGCATGGCGGCCGACCGTGCGGAGGCGGTGTGACCGTGCACGCGGCTGCGCTGCCACGCCGGGCCCGTTCAGCCTCGGCTCGGCCAAATCCAGCCTCGCCGGCGTTTGAGGCGCAGGTCCGGGCGGAGCCCGGTGCCCGGCGGAGCCGGGTTCCCTGGGGCGCCGCCCCAGACCCCGCGCCTCAAACGCCGGCGAAGCTGGATGTGGCTGAGCCACCGGCCGGACGCCCGCGCGTCGCGAACCACGCCGGCGAGGCCGCATCCCCTGCGCGGCTCGGCCGCACGCTCCGTACCGCCCGAACGACCCGCACCGCCGAGGAGACCCACCCGTGAGCGACCACCACGCCGAGCACCCCGCGTGGAGCGAGCCCGTGCCAACGGCCCCGGCCGCGCCGGTCCAGGCCGCCGCGCCGGTGACTCCCGCCGACGCCGCCGACGCGGCCCGGCTCGTCGCCTTCGGGCTGCAGCCCAAGCTGCTCCCCGCCCGGGACGCCGAGTACGCGGAGCTGCTCCGCCGCTACCGCGAGGACCCCGCCTTCGGCCGGCTCGCCGACGCCGTCGCCACCGGCCTCGGCCTCGTCGTCCTGGAAGTGTCCCCGCGCGCCGGCATGGCCGTGGCCGCCGGTGAGGACTCCGTCTTCGCCGTCCGGATGGGCGACTACGCCCGCCGCACCGCCGCCGACTCCGCCGACCGCTTCCTGCACGGCCTCGCGCACCTCGCCGTGGCCGCCCTGGCCTTCCCGCGCCCCGAGGACCTCGCCGACGACGGCTACATCGGCCGCATCACCGTCAACGGCGTCGACGCCTTCGTCCGGCAGACCTGCCGCCGCCTGGAGGAGCGCGCCGAGGAACTCGGCGAGAACACCGACCCGGCCACCGACGCCCCCGGCCTGGAGGCCGCCTGGCGCGTCTACGCCCGCCGCAGCGCGACCGGCGCCACCAAGGACGCCCGCCGCCTCGCGGGCTCCACCACCGGCATCGTCGGCAAGGCGGCCGCCTTCCTCACCGACTCCGGTTTCCTCCAGCGCACCGCGGACGAGGCCGGCGGCACCTACCGCACCACCCCCCGCTACCAGCTCCAGGTCCGTGACATGGCGGGCAGCGCGGCGATGGCCGAGCTCCTGGAACTCGGCGTGGTCCCCGTCAGCGACGGCTCCGCCACCCTGCTGCCGCCGCCCGAGGGCGACGACCTGGAACTGGCCGCCGACGCCGGGCTCCCGTTCCACGCCTGAGCCCCCGGGCCCCGCGGCCCGCGCCCCGATCCCCGTACGTCCTGCCTCACCAAGACACCACGAGAGTCCGCCGCCATGTACGAGCTGTCCCGGATCCGCCTCTACTCCATCGGGCCCGCCGGCGCGCGCTACGCCGACACCGTGCTCGACCTGCGCGGAGTCGGCGAACCGGTGCCCCACCCGGCGCCGACCCAGGCGGAGTTCTTCGAGGACGAGCCCACCGGCCCGCCGCGCCGGCCCGCGCCCGCCGGGGTGCTCTTCCTGGAGAACGGCGGCGGCAAATCCGTCCTCCTCAAGCTGATCTTCTCGGTGATGCTCCCCGGCCACCGCAACACCCTCGGCGGCGCCAGCTCCGGCGTCCTGCGCAAGTTCCTGCTCGCCGACGACTGCGGCCACGTCGCCCTGGAGTGGCAGCACACCCAGACCGGCGAGTGCGTGGTCGTCGGCAAGGTCAGCGAATGGCGCGGCCGCCAGGTCTCCAACGACCCGCGCAAGTTCGCCGAGGCCTGGTACTCCTTCCGCCCCGGCCCCGGCCTGAGCCTCGACAGCCTGCCCGTCGCCGAGGCCACCTCCGTGCGCCCGCCCGTCGAAGGCGCCTCCGGGGCCCAGGGCCGCCGCCGCACGATGAAGGGCTTCCGCGACTCCCTCACCGAGGCGGGCAAGGCGTACCCGCACCTGGAGGTGTACTTCGAGGAGATCCACGACCGCTGGAACGAGCACCTCACCGAACTCGGCCTCGACCCCGAACTCTTCCGCTACCAGCGCGAGATGAACGCCGACGAGGGCGAGGCGGCCGGCCTCTTCGCGGTCAAGAAGGACTCCGACTTCACCGACCTCCTGCTGCGCGCCGTCACCGACACCCGCGACACGGACGGCCTCGCCGACCTCGTCCACGGCTTCGGCAACAAGCTCGGCCGCCGCGCCGAGCTCATGGCCGAACGGGACTTCACCGCAGGCTCGGTGGACCTGCTCACCCGCATCGTCGAGGCCGCCGGAGCCCGCTCCCGGCTGCGCGACGTACACGCGGGCGCGGAACGCCGTACGCGCACCCTCGCCCGGCGGCTGTCCGCCCGCGCCGCCGAGGAGCGCGGCCGGGCCGCCGACCTCGCCCAGCAGGTCACCGGCGCCGCCCACCAGGTCACCGCCGCCGAGTCCGCGCGCACCCGCAGCGCCGCCGTCTCCGCCGAACTCGCCTACCGGCATGCCTCGCTGGCCCTGACCGTCGCCGACAAGGCCGCCGCGGCCCAGCGCCGCGAACTCCTCGAAGCCCGGACCCTGCACTCCGCGTGGCAGGCCGCCGAGAACGTGCTGCGCCACCGGGCAGCCGCCGACCGCTCGGCGCGCGTCGCCGCCGCGATCCTGGAGGCCGAGCGGGACGCCGCCCCGGCCCTGGCCGCCCGCGCCACCGCCGCCGGTGAGCTCGTCCGCGCCCTGCACACCGCCGCCGAGCACGGCGAGCGGCTCGCCAACGAGGAGGAGGAGCGTTCCGCCGCGCTCCAGGCCACCGGCGAGGACGCCCACCGCGACGCCACCGCCGCCGCCACGGCCGCCCAGCGGGCCCGCAGCGAGGCCGAGCACCTGCGCTCGCGGCTGGCCGAGGTCCAGCAGGAGACCGCCGAGGCCGTCCGCGCCGGCTGGCTCGACGACACCGCCCCCGACGCCGACCCGGCCCGCGCGGCCCTCGCCGCCGCCGACGCCGAGAAGACCGCCGTGGCAGCCTGGGACGAGTCCCGGGAAGCCGCCCGCGCCACCGCCGAGGCCGCCCGCGAGGCCGCCGCCGCGGAATCCCGCGCCGAGCTCACCGCCGCCCGCGCGGCGGACGCCGCCGACGCGGCCGGGGCCGCCCACGACGCGGAGCACCGGGCCGCGGCCTCCCTCGCCACCGCCCCGCGCCTGGCCGAGCTGCTGGGGCTCCCGTCGGTCCCCGCCTCCTTCCTTCCCCACCCGCGCACGCAGAGCGGTACCCCCGGCGCCCTCGCGGGCTCCGGCGCGCAGGCCGCGTCGGCCGCGTCGGCCGGGGCCGCGCACGGATCCGCCGGGCACGGCCCCGCCCCGGCCGGTCCCGCCGGCCGCCCCGAAGCCGCCGGCGGCGGGCTCACCGTCGCCGACCTCGACCGCAACGCCGACGACCTGCGCACCCTGCTCACCGACGGGGTCGCCGCGGCCGAACGCCAGCTCTTCGAACTGCGCACCGCGGCCGCCGACGACGCCCGCATCCTCGGCGCCCTCGGCGACGGCGGCCTGCTGCCGCCCGGCCCGGACGTCCTCGCCACCGTGGAGTACCTCGGCGAGCACGGCATCCCCGCCCTCCCCGGCTGGCGCTACCTCGCCCAGTCCGTGGACCCCGCCGACCACGCCGCCGTCCTCGCCGCCCGCCCCGAACTCGTCGACGGCGTCGTCATCACCGACCCCGACACCCACGGCCGGGCCCGCGAGGTCCTCTCCGGCGCCGCGCTGCTTCCCCGTTCCACCGTCGCCGTCGGCACGGCCGCCGCCCTGCTGGCCCCGCTGCCGCCGGCCGGAGACGACACCGACACCGGGGTGTTCCTCGTACCGCCGAACCCGGCCATGCACGACGAGCACGCCGCCGACGAGGAGCGCCAGGCGCTGCGCGCCCGCGCCGCCGCCCGCGACACCGAGATCCGCGACCTCGCCGCCCGCCTCGGCGGTGACCGCGAACTCGCCGCCCGCCTCGCCTCCTGGCGCACCGGCTGCCCGCCCGGCCGCCTCACCGAACTCGCGGAAGCGGCGGCCGCCGCCCGGATGTTCGCCGAGGAGACCGACGCCGAGCTCGCGGAGGCCCGTACCGTACGCGCCGAGGCCGACGAGGCCGCCGCCGACGCGGCCCGCGTCCGCGAGGAGCGCCAGGACGCCGCCCAGCGCGCCCGCCGCGCCGCCGACGCCCTCGCGGGGCTGGCCTTCCGGCTGCGCGAGCGCGCCGGCTGGCAGGCCAGGCTCCGCGAACTCGCCGACGACGCCGCCGAGTCCGAGGCCCGCGCCGAGGTGTGCCTGGACCGGGCGCGCGCCGCCGACGAGGACCGCCGCGCCGCCCAGCGCGCCGCCGACGACGCACGCCGCACCGCCCGCGCCCTGCGCGCCGAACGCGCCGAGATCGCCGGCGCCCCCGACCAGGTGACCGACAGCGACGGTGACGGCCCCCGGGCGCCGCTGCCCGACCTGCGCGAGGCCTACCGGGCGGCCTCCCAGCTCTACGAGAAGGTCGGCGTCGGCGCCGACCTGCGCGCCGAACAGGCCCGCGCCGAGAGCGACGAGAGCGCCGCCCTGGCCGAGCTCGACCGCCTCACCAACAAGGTCCGTACCCGAGCCGCCCAGCTCCTCGAAGGCACCGACGGTGCCGACGGCCCCTCCCGGCAGGCCGCGGCCGCCCGTGCCGAGTCCCTCGTGCAGATGCTGGAGACCCGTGCGTCCACCGCCAGCGAGCAGCTCGGCCGGCTGCGCGGCGAGGCCGAACGGCACGCTCCCACCGAGGGCGAGGCGCACACCGAACTCCCCGAGGAGCTCGTCCCCGAGGACGTCGAACAGGCCCAGGCCCTGCTGCGTACGGCCACCGCCCAGCTCGCCGCCCACAGCGCGGCCGTGGAGAGCGCCCGGGCCGCCCACGCGGACCTGCTGCGCGCCCACCGCACCGCCGAGGACGGCGCCGGCGGCTTCGACGAGACCGCGGCGATGCTCCGGGACCTGCTGCGCGACCACACCCACCAGGACGACGAGCAGGAGCCGGTGCCCCATGCGGGCACTCTGGAGGAGGCCCGCCAGTCCGCGACCGAGGCCCGCCGCTCCCTGCGCGGCTGCTCGGCCGACCTCTCGGCCGCCGAGTCCGCGGTGCGCGAGGCGAGCGACATCCTGGTCCGGCACGCCAACGCCACCCGCTACGAGCAGGTACGCACCCCCGCGCGCCAGCAGATCCGCGAACTGCCCGCCTCCGCACTGCCCGAGCACGCGGCGGCCTGGGCCGCGGCCTTCGCGCCCCGGCTGCGCGTCCTCACCGACGAACTGGCCCAGCTGGAGCGCAACCGCGACAGCATCGTCGACCGCCTGCGCGGCCTCGTCGAATCGGCCCTGGCCACGCTCCGCTCCGCGCAGCGGCTCTCGCAGCTCCCGGAGGGCCTCGGCGAATGGTCGGGCCAGGAGTTCCTGCGGATCCGTTTCGAGGAGCCGGACCAGGCCACGCTCACGGAGCGGCTCGGCGAGGTCATCGACGAGGCCACCCGCGCTGCCGTGAAGAAGAACAGCAGCGCCTCCTTCGGCGAGGGCCGCCGTGACGGCATGTCCCTGCTGCTGAGGGGCGTCCAGGCGGCCCTGGAGCCCAAGGGCATCTCCGTGGAGATCCTCAAGCCCGACGCGGTGCTGCGCGCCGAGCGGGTGCCGGTGGGGCAGATGGGCGACGTGTTCTCCGGCGGGCAGCTGCTGACCGCCGCGATCGCGCTGTACTGCACGATGGCGGCGCTGCGCAGCAACGACCGCGGCCGTGACAAGCACCGGCACGCGGGCACGCTGTTCCTCGACAATCCGATCGGCCGCGCCAACGCCACGTACCTGCTGGAGCTCCAGCGGGCCGTCTCCGACGCACTGGGCGTCCAGCTGCTCTACACGACCGGCCTGTTCGACACCACGGCCCTCGCCGAGTTCCCGCTGGTGATCCGCCTGCGCAACGACGCGGACCTGCGGGCGGGCCTGAAGTACATCAGCGTCGAGGAGCACCTGCGCCCGGGGCTGCCGCAGCAGTCCGCGGAGACGGAGACCATCCACGGCGAGATCACGGCGACCCGCATGTTCCGCCGCAGCGGCGTTTCCTGACACGCGGGGGCGCCGGTACGAGGGCGTCAGCGCGCGGAATACCGGCCGGAGGCCGCCAGAGGGCCCTCCTCGCGGGGTATTCGGCCCGCGGCGGCCTTCCGGGCCTCCCGGGCCGCCCGGGAGGCCCGACGGGCCTCCCGGCGGCGGCTGCGTGCCGTGCTGCTCGGTTCCGACAGGACCCCGTACCGCTGGTTCCAGGTCTGCCGGGTGATCCACACGTCCAGCACGCCCCAGGTGGCCACGATCGTCCCCGCTATCGCGCCGAGCCCCATCGGAAGGGCCAGCCAGGACCCGGTCAGGGTCAGGAAGAACGTGATCGCCGCCTGCGTCAGGGTCACGGCCACGATCAGCACCGCCCGCACCGCGGAGGTCCGTACCGAATCCGGCATCCGGCGCCGCCGGGCCGGCTCCTCGACCCACAGTCCCCGCCCGGCCCCACCGGCACCCAGGCCCGCACTCGCGCCGCCGCCCTCGTCACTGCTCATGGTCCGCTCACTCCCCACCGCGCGGTCCGTCATGCCTGCTCGCCCTGCCTACTTGCCACGTCTGCCCACCACGTCCACCCCTCACGTCCGCTGCGAGGTTCCCCCTCGAACAGACAGACGTTCGGCGGTGCCGAGAGATTCCCGGATCGCGGATACCCTCGCGGGCCGGAATGATCGCGGAACGAACAATTCCAGCCATCCATCGAGTTGCGGGAACCGACGCCCCACCGAGTGTCATCTGCCACATATCGGGCCGCAGTTGACCGGAAGTGTCGGACAACTGGTGATCTTCCTACCGGGGTCAGGCCGAAAACGTCCGGACACGCCTTCGAAGCTGCCCCGCAGCAGTAGTAGGCTCACGCCGTTTAAATGACGGAACACCGACCCCCGGCAACGGGGTTGACCTGGGGGAGGCTGGGGAGGCCATGCGCTTTCGCGGGAAGTCCATCCGCCGGAAGATCGTGGCGTTGCTCCTTGTGCCGCTCGTCTCCCTGACCGCCCTCTGGGGCTTCGCGACAGTCATCACCGGCCGTGAGGCCGTCCAGCTCTTCGACGTGGCCTACATCATCGACAAGGTCGGCTACCCCGTCGAGGACATCGCCCGCGTCATCCAGAAGGAACGGCGCCAGACCCTGGTCGTCCTCGGCGACCCCCGGGCCGCCACCGCCACGGCCGAACTCACCAAGCGCCGCGCCGAAACCGACCTGGCCGTCGAGCAGATCAGCGTCAGCGCCCGCGACCCCAAGGTCATCGACGAGCTGAGCCCGCAGAGCGCCCAGCGCCTGCGCTCGATCGTCGCCGCCTTCCAGGGCATCGGCACCATGCGCCGCTCCGTCGACCAGAACGCCGTGGACCCCACGCAGGCCCTGGATCTCTACAACCGGCTGGTCGACCCCTGCTACGACTTCCTCATGAACCTCCACGGCCTGGACAACGTGGAGGTGGACAAGGAAGGCCGTGCCCTCATCGGCATCAGCCGCGCCCGCGAACTGCTCTCCCGCGAGGACGCCGTCATCGCCTCGGCCCTCGCCGCGCGCAACGTCACCGCTCCCGACGTCCGCCGCGTCTCCGACTTCGCGGCCAACCGCGGCCTGCTCTACGAGTTCAATCTCGTGACCCTCCCCGCCGACGACCGGGAGCGCTTCGAGAAGTACTGGAAGGACCCCGCGACCCAGCCCCTGCGCGACGCCGAGGAACGCTTCATAGCCGGCGGCGCCGTCAACAAGCCGCGCAGCGTCACCGCCGCCCAGTGGGACGAGGCCTCCACCAAGGTCCTCGAAGACCTGGCCGCCATGAACACCGACGCCGGCAACCGCTACCAGGAACGCATCGAGCCCGTCGCCATGGACGTCATGGTCCAGGCCGCCGCCGCCGGCATCCTCGGCTTCCTCGCCCTGATCGTGTCCCTGGTGCTGTCCGTACGCATCGGCCGCGACCTCGTCCGCGACCTGTCCCGGCTGCGCAAGGAGGCCCACGAGGCCTCCGGCGTCCGGCTGCCCAGCGTGATGCGCCGCCTCGCCGCGGGCGAGCCCGTGGACGTGGAGACCGAGGCACCCCACCTCGAATACGAGAAGGACGAGGTCGGCCAGGTCGGCCAGGCCCTCAACACCCTCCAGCGCGCCGCCGTCGAGGCCGCCGTCAAGCAGGCCGACCTGCGCCGCGGCGTCTCCGAGGTGTTCGTCAACCTGGCCCGCCGCAACCAGGTGCTGCTGCACCGGCAGCTGACCCTCCTCGACACCATGGAACGCCGTACCGAGGACACCGAGGAACTGGCCGACCTCTTCCGCCTCGACCACATGACCACCCGCATGCGCCGGCACGCCGAGGGCCTCGTGATCCTCTCCGGCGCCGCGCCCTCCCGCCAGTGGCGCAAGCCCGTCCAGCTGATGGACGTCGTACGCGCCGCCGTCGCCGAGGTCGAGGACTACGAGCGCATCGAGGTACGCCGGCTCACCCGCCTGGGCATCGTCGGCCCGGCGGTCGCCGACATCACCCACCTCGTCGCCGAACTCCTGGAGAACGCCACCGTGTTCTCGCCGCCGCACACCGCGGTCCAGGTGCACGGCGAGCGCGTCGCCAACGGCTTCACCCTGGAGATCCACGACCGCGGCCTCGGCATGACCCCGGAAGCGCTGCTCGACGCGAACCTCCGGCTCGCCGAGACCCCCGAGTTCGAGCTCTCCGACACCGACCGCCTCGGCCTGTTCGTCGTCAGCCGCCTCGCACAGCGCCACAGCGTCAAGGTCGTCCTCCAGCCCAGCCCGTACGGGGGCACCACCGCGGTGCTCTTCCTGCCCGCGGCCCTGCTGACCGAGGCTCCCGAGACCAACGGCGCGGGCGCGCGGTTCGACGGCGCCCGCGCCGCCGCCAAGCCCCTCCGGTCCGACAAGGCCGGCCACCTCGGCCGCGCCGGTTCCGAGCGGCCCGCACCCGCCGCCATGGAGCGCGCGCCCTCCGGCCGCCAGCTGCCCGCCGCCGAACTGCGCGGACCGGTCGAGCTGGAGGCCCCGCTCCCGGCCGGCGGCCTGGACCGGCTGGACGGCCTCGACGACGCCGCCGCGCTCGACGGCGCCCCCACGGCGATCACGAGCCGCATCGGCGCCGCCGGCCGCCCGGTCATGGCGACGCTCGACGACGAGACCCCGCCGAACGGCATCCCGCGCAGCGCCCTCCTGGGCCTGCGCCCGGCGGACCGGCCGCACACCGACCGGCACGCGGACCGCGGCGGCTCCCGCAAGGGCGACCGCGACCGCGAGGCGCTCGCGCCCACCGGCCCGGTCCGGCTGGACACCCAGCGCGTGGAGACCCCGCATCCGGACAGCTCCCGCTCCCAGGGCGCCGTACCGCTGCCGCGGCGCCGCCCGACCCCGACTCTGGTCGCCGAGCACGGCCGCCGGGTGGAGCCCCGCCCGGTGTCCGTGGTCCCGCAGCCCTCCCCGGCCGCCACGGCCGGATCCGATCCTGGATCCGATGCCGGGGCCGCCGCACCCGGCCCCGGCATCAGCGGGCTGCCCCGCCGGGTCCGCCAGGCCAGCCTGGCGCCCCAGCTCAAGAAGTCCCCGTCCGCCGCACCTGCCGAAGCCGCCCCCGACCAGGCGGCCGACCGCGACGCGGATGACGTACGTACGCGCATGTCCGCACTCCAGCGTGGCTGGACGGCGGGCCGCAACCAGCACGCACAGCAGAAGTCCGAGACCGAGGCCGGCACATCCGCCGCCGACGGTCCCGCGAACGAGAACGAAGGGGACGGTCGATGACCGCACCGCAGACCGGCAACGACACCAGGGGCCGCGGCTCCGGCCCGCTCAACTGGCTCCTCGACGAGCTCGTCGACCGGGTCGGCTCCATCCGCAAGGCGGTGGTCCTCTCCGGCGACGGCCTGCCCACCGGCAGTTCCAAGGACCTGACCCGCGAGGACAGCGAGCACCTGGCGGCGGTCGCCTCCGGCTTCCACAGCCTGGCCAAGGGCGTCGGCCGCCACTTCGACTCCGGCCGGGTCCGCCAGACCGTGGTCGAGCTGGACGAGGCCTTCCTCTTCGTCATGGCCGCGGGCGACGGCAGCTGCCTGGCCGTCCTGGCCGACGCCGACTCCGACGTCGGCCAGGTGGCGTACGAGATGACGCTCATGGTCAAGCGCGTCGGCGACCACCTGGCGACCGCCCCGCGCACCGGGCTGCCAGCCGGAGGGTGAGTCGTAAGGCATGAGCGATTCAGGCCAGGACCACCCCACCGGAATTCCGGCCGGCTTCACCGTCGACCCGTCCTACTCCGACCCCGACCACCTGGACCCCGACCACGCGCACTGGTTCGACGCCGACGCGGGGCCCGTCGTCCGCCCGTACGCCATGACCCGCGGCCGGACCAGCCACGCGGGCCAGCACCGACTCGACCTGATCGCACTCGTCGTCGCCGAACCGGCGGCCGACGATCCGGTCTGGGACATGACCCTCTCCCCGGAACACGCCCACATCCTCGGGCTGTGCCGGGGCCGACCACAGTCGGTCGCCGAACTCGCGGCCGATCTCGACCTCGCCGTCGGGGTCGTCCGCGTCCTGATCGGCGACCTGGTCGACGAGGAACTGGTCCACGTGACCAGGCCGGTACCACCGGCAGAACTGCCCGATGAATCCATTCTGCGTGAGGTGATCGATGGCCTTCGGGCGCTTTAGCCGCACCGGTGCCATGCACGCGGTGTCGCCGGTCGAGCCGCTGACCTTGAAGATCCTGGTCGCGGGCGGCTTCGGGGTGGGCAAGACCACCCTGGTCAGCGCGGTGAGCGAAATCAGACCGCTGCGCACCGAGGAACGGCTCTCCGAGCCGGGCGTCGGTGTCGACGACACCGGGGGAGTGGAGGGCAAGAGCACCACCACCGTGGCCATGGACTTCGGGCGCATCACGCTCCGCGAGGACCTGGTGCTGTACCTGTTCGGCACGCCCGGGCAGGACCGCTTCTGGTTCCTGTGGGACGAACTCGCACAGGGTTCGCTCGGCGCCGTCGTCCTCGCGGACACCCGCCGCCTCGCCGACTGCTTCGCCGCCATCGACTACTTCGAGCGGCGCGCGATCCCGTTCGTCGTCGCGGTCAACTGCTTCGACGGAGCCGACCGGCACCCCGTGGTGACCGTACGGACGGCACTGGACCTCGACCCCGGGGTACCGGTGCTGCTGTGCGACGCACGGGACCGGGAATCCGTGAAGGACGTGCTGGTGGGGGTCGTGGAACACGCGATGTCCCTGGCCCGCGAACGGCGCCGGAGCCTCTCGGCGGGAGCCTGACACGGAGGCGGCCCGTACCCCCGCCGACTGGGGTACGGGCCGCAGCTCTCACGGGGGGACCAAGGTCCCGGTCGCGGCGCGGGACTGTGGAGCGAGTGTGAACCTGCCGCCGGGGGCCGTCAAGCGTTCGGACAACACCGGCAGTTCAGCGCACTGCCACGACGGCCGACCCGTGCCCGAACAGCCCCTGGTTCGCGGTGATCCCGGCCCGCGCACCGGGCACCTGCCGCTCCCCGGCCGTACCGCGCAACTGCCAGGTCAGCTCACACACCTGCGCGATCGCCTGCGCCGGCACCGCCTCCCCGAAGGAGGCCAGCCCGCCACTGGTGTTGACCGGGATCCGGCCACCCAGCGCCGTCGCCCCCTCCCGTACGAGCTTCGCCCCCTCCCCCTCCCCGCACAGCCCGATGTCCTCGTACCACTCCAGCTCCAGGGCGGTGGACAGGTCGTACACCTCGGCGAGCGAGAGGTCGTCCGGACCGAGCCCCGCCTCCTCGTAGGCGGCGCGCGCGATCGAGGACCTGAAGGACCCGGCCGCGGGGGCCACCGCCACCGCCGAGTCGGTGGCGATGTCCGGCAGGTCCAGCACCGTCCGCGGATAGGTGGGCGTCACCGTCGAGACGGCCCGGATCCGCACCGGATCGGCCACCCCATGGGCTCGGGCGAAGTCCATGCCGGTGAGCACCAGGGCCGCGCCCCCGTCGGAGGTGGCGCAGATGTCGAGCAGCCGGAGCGGATCGGCGACCACCGCCGAGGCCGCGACCTCCTCCGGGGTGACCCGCTTGCGGTAGCGGGCGTACGGATTGAGCAGACCGGCCGCCGCGTTCTTCACCTTGACCTGGGCGAAGTCCTCCAGGGTGTCTCCGTGGAGGGCCATCCGGCGCCGGGCGTAGAGCGCGAAATAGGCCGGGTTGGTGGCCCCGAGCACGCGGAACCGCAGCCAGTCCGGATCGTCGGGCCGGTCGCCGCCCGCCGGTGCGAAGAACCCCTTGGGCGCGGCGTCCGCGCCGACCACGAGCACGACGTCGGCCAGGCCGGCCAGGATCTGCGCGCGGGCGGCTCCGATGGCCTGGGCGCCGGACGCGCAGGCCGCGTACACGCTGGTGACCCGCGCGCCCTGCCAGCCGAGCGCCTGGGCGAAGGTGGCGCCCGCCACGTAGCCCGGGTAGCCGGAACGCACGGTGTCGGCGCCGACGACCGACTGCACCTGCTTCCAGTCCAGTCCGGCGTCGGCCAGCGCCGCCCGTGCGGCGGACCGCCCGTATTCGACGAAACTGCGGCCCCATTTGCCCCAGGGGTGCATACCGGCCCCGAGGACGGCGATGTCGGCGCTCACTCGGCGTCCCCCACCGGCCGGAACTGCCAGGTGGTCCAGACGGTCCCGTCGGATCCGTCGGTCCCGGACGCCCCGGTGGTCCCGGCGTCCTCGTTCAGCACGCCCCCGACCACCTCGACCGCCATACCGACGGCCAGATCGGCGACCCCCACCCCCGGCGCGGCCTGCCCCAGCACCACCATCCCCTCGGCCTCCAGCTCCACCGCGACCAGCGTGTACGGCTCCCAGGGCGCGGCCGGGTCGGACACGTACGGCGCGGGCGGCCGGTAGCGCCCGTCGGTGTAGGACCAGACCCGGCCGCGGGGGGAGAGGGGGACCTCGGCGAGTTCGCCGCCGCCGGGGCAGTGCGGATTGCGGCAGTAGGCGTCCTCGCGGGGGAAGAACACCGCGGTACAGGCCGAGCAGCGGGTGCCGAGCAGCCGGAAGCCGCCGCCGTCCGGTGCGTCCTCGGTGAACCACCCGCTCACGACGGGTGTGCGTGTGCGTGCCACGATGCCCCTCCCTGGTCAGCAATCTGACGGATCGTCAGGAGTCTGCCACGGGTGAACGGCCCTGACACGGATTCTCGGCAAGCCACTTCTGCGCGATCTCGGCCAGCTCCGCGTCGCGCCCGGCCAGCATCATCCGGATCATCTGCGCATCCCCGCGCAGCGACCATCCGGGATGGCCGAAGGTGGCCGGATTGTTCCCCTCGATCAGGAAGTGCGCGGGCCAGGCCGTCCCGTACCCGATCAGGGGCAGGGCGGCGAGGTAACGCCTGCGGCCGCGCGCCAGCCCGTAGGCGGTCACCGCCAGACCGGTGAGGGTGCCGGTGAGATGGATCCAGCGGGTGGCGGCGCGCGAATGCATCGCGACGTAGTACGGCCAGAATTCCTCGTACGAGGTGAAAGTCATGCGGGCACGGTACTCACGGCCGCACACGGGCGACAGTCTCCGGCAAGCCCCGGGGCGGCGCCGCAACGGCCCTCATCCCCAGGCCCCTTGGCATACGATCGCCGGATGCCGGCACAGCTGAAGGACTCGCACTGCTCCACCTGCGGAGCCCCGTACTCCACCCCTGCCTGGCCCCGCACCTGCGCGGCCTGCGGGGCGACCGCCTACCGCAATCCGCTCCCGGTGGCCGTCACCCTCCTCCCCGTCGAGGATGCGGACGGCACCGGCCTCGTGGTCATCACCCGCACCATCGAACCGGCCCTCGGCGGCGTCGCCCTCCCCGGCGGCTTCATCGACTTCGGCGAGGACTGGCGCGACGCGGTCGTCCGCGAGCTCTTCGAGGAGACCGGTATCACGGCCCCGGCCTCGGAGGTCGTCCTGGCCGACGCCCTGAGCTCCCCGGCGGGCCACCTCCTCCTCTTCGGCCTCCTCCCGGTCCGCCCGGCCGCGGACCTCCCCGCCTCGAAGCCGACGGACGAGACCACCGGCTGGCACGTCCTGCGCACCCCGTCGGAGCTGGCCTTCCCCCTGCACACCCAGGCGGCGGCGTCCTGGTTCGCGGGCAAGTACGCCTGAGCCCGACGCCCTGAGCGCGACGCCCTGAGCCCGAGGCTGCTCGCAGCCTCGGGCTCAGCAGCGGTGGCGTCAGTGCCAGTTGCTGATCTGCACGTCGCGCGGATGCGGCGCGCCGTAGCCCGTCTCCACCAGAGACTTCAGGCTCATCAGGAAGATCGCCCACTTGGTGCTGCAGTGGTTCATGAACTCGACCGGTTCGCGCCAGCCCGCGTGCGCGAACATCAGGATCGTCCATTCGCCGTCCTGGGTCAGGTCGAAGCTCACCGTGGTCCCGACCCACTCGGCCGGACCGTCGACGACCTCCCACAGCACCCGTGCGTTCGGCCGCAGGTCGAGCACCTTCATGTCGAAGCCGCCGACGTCGCCGAACCGGAACTCCAGGACGCCGTCGCCGTTCCCGCTCGTGTCGGTCGTCCACCACGCGGCCAGGCCCTCGACCGTGGTGAGCGCTTCGTACACCTTCTCCGGGGTCGCGGTGATGCCTACCCGGTGCAGGATGTCCACCATCTCGCTCTCCTCACTTCTCCGTGTCACTTCTGCGCGTCCTTGGCTCGTTGGATCGCTTCGGCGAGGCTCTTGACGCGCCGCAGGCGGGCGTCCCACATCTCGCCGACCGAGTTCAGCTGCGCCACGGCCCGGGCCAGCTGGGCCTCGTCCACCTGATAGCGCTTCTCCCGTCCCGCCGGCGCGGACCGCACCAGCCCGACCCGGTCGAGCACGGCCAGGTGTTTGGTCACGGCCTGCCTGGTCACCGGCAGGTGCGCGCTGAGGGTCGTCGCCGTCCCCTGGCCGTCGGCCAGCAGGAGATCGATCATCCGGCGCCGGGTCGGGTCGCCTATCGCGGACCACAGGTCGTCGTCGACGGCGGTGCTCATCGCGCGGCCGCCAGCCGGTCGGCGGTCGCGACCAGGCGCGGCAGGTAGAAGTCCCAGCCCTGCCGGTGGTCGTTGTAGTGGGCTTCGAGCACGGCGGCCTCCCAGCCCCGCTCGCGGTAGCCGCTCTCGCGGAAACGGACCGTGGTCCCCGTTCCCGCGGGGACGAGCTCGAAGGTCACCAGCAGCGAGTTGCCCGGACCCGCCGTCTCCGTCTCCGTCTCGTCGTAGGTCCACCGGAACGAGAACATCCGCGGCGGGTCGGCCTCGACGACCGTGAAGGGCGCGGACTGGTGCCCGCCGGTGTCCTGATCCGTCCACGTGAGACGGCCCGTCGCGCCCGCGGCCGGCTCGAACGCGGTGGTCTCGGCGCTCCACCACTCCCGGATGTGCTCGGGGCTGCTCAGCACCTCGAACACCACCTCGGGCGAGGCGTCGACGTGCAGCTCGCGTTCGATGCTCCCGTACTCCATGGCCGTCTCCATCTTTCGCAACCTTCGGTTGCATATAAAGCTAACCCCCTCCCGGCGGATGCGCAACAAATGGTTGCGCATCCGCCGGGAGGGGGAGGCGACAGCGGCACCACGGGCCCCTACGGCCGGCCACGGTCCCCTACGGCCACGGGCCCCACGGTCACGGGCCCCACGGCCACCGGCCCGTGCGCCTACAGGCCCCGTACGGTGACCCCCTCCACCGGGTTCCCCGCCTCGTCCTCCACCACCACCGCGTCCCCCAGCCAGCGCACCGTGTACCGCTCCACCGCGCCCGCCGCGAAGCCCGGCCCCGGGTCCCGGATCACCACCCCGCCCCCCGTGCGCCCCCGCGCCGGAGCCCAGACCTCCAGCTCCACCCCGTCCCCGGAGGCGGCCCGCACCGGCACCACGGCCCCCGCCCGCGCCAGCACCGGGATCCGGCCCTGCGGCGCCTCCAGCAGGATCTGGCCCGGGCCCTCGTACGCCGCCCCCGTCGCCGTGTCGTACCAGCGCCCCCGCGGCAGCCGTACCGCCCGCCGGTCCGCCCCGCACTCCAGCACCGGCGCCACCAGCAGCGCGTCACCCAGCAGGAACGCGTCCTCGCAGTCCCGCAACCGCCGCTCCTCCGGCGTCCCCCACCACACCGGCCGCACGTACGGGGCACCCGTCCGCCGTGCCAGATGGGCCAGCGTCACGAAGTACGGCCGCAGCCGCTCCCGCTCCGCCATCACCGCCCCGGCCTGCTCCGCCACCTCCGGCCCGAACTCCCACGGCTCCCGCCGCCCCGCCCAGATCGCCGAATGGGTCCGGAACAGCGGCAGGTAGGCCCCCAGTTGCAGCCACCGCACGTACAACTCCGGCGACGGGGACCCCCCGAACCCGCCGACGTCCGGGCCCGAGTACGGCACCCCGCACAGCCCGAGCCCCAGCACCAGCGCCAGCGAGGCCCGCAGCCCCTCCCAGCTGGACTCCACGTCTCCCGACCACGTGCCCCCGTACCGCTGCATCCCCGCCCACCCCGACCGCGAGAACAGGAACGGCCGCTCGGCGGGCCGCAGCCGCACCAGCCCCTCCCACCCCGCCCGCGCCATCGCCAGCGCGTACACGTTGTGCCCCTCACGGTGGTCACCGCCCGCGCCGTCCAGCGCGTGCCGCGCCGACCTCGGCAGCGTCGTGTCCCCGAACGGCGCGAAGGACACCGGCTCGTTCATGTCGTGCCAGAAACCGGCGAAGCCCTGCGCGAGCCGCTCCTCGTACAGCCCGCCCCACCACTCCCGCACCGCCGGATCCGTGAAATCCGGGTACGCGCACTCGCCCGGCCACACCTCACCGCGCACCTCCCCGCCCCGCGCGTCCCGCACGAAGGCCCCGCCCGGCCCCACCGTCAGCCCCGACGCGTGCACCCCGTCGCCCGCCTTCACCGCCGGATCCACGATCGACACGAGCCGCACCCCCAGATCCCCCAACTCCCGGGCCAGCGCCGGCAGATCGGGGAACCGCCCCTCGTCCACCGTGAACACCCGGTGCCCGTCGTAGTGATCGATGTCCAGGTGCACGGCCGACAGCGCGAGCCCGCGCGCCGCGTACCCGGCCACCACCCGCCGCACCTCGTCCGCGCTCCCGAAGCCCCACCGCGCGTGCTGGTACCCCAGCGCCCACTCCGGCGGCACCGCCGCCGCGCCCGTCAGCCCCGACCACCCCTGCAGCACCCGCGCCGGCGTCCCCACCAGCACCCAGCACCGCAGCGGCCCGCCCTCCATCCGCAGCTCGCTCGCCCCCGGCCGGTCCGCCCCCGAACCGGCACCCTCCTCACCCTCGCGCAGCACCACCCGCCCGTCCCACGAGTTGTCGTGGAACACCAGGTGCGTCCCCGCGTCCGCCACCACCAGCTGTACCGGCATCGTCAGGTACAGCGGATCGACCCCCGGCCCGAAGCCCCCCTTCGGATCCGTGTTCCACAGCCGGTACGCCCCGTCGCGCAGCCGCGGCCCCGCGGCCCGCCCGCCCAGCCCGAAGAACCGCGCGTCCGCCGGCACCTCGCTCCGCTGCAGCCACCGCGCCGCGCCCATCCGCGGATCCACCGGCTCCCACCACCGCGGCGGCGCCTCCCGCCGCAGCACCGCCCCGCCCGGCGTACGCACCTCCAGCGCCCCGTGCCGCGACACCGCCACCGTCACCCGCTCCGACACCACCCGCCAGCCGCCCCCGGTGTCCGGCTCCAGCACGGCCCGCGGATCCGGCTCGGGGCCGTCGCCCACCACCGCGTACGAGGGCGTCGGCCCGGCCCCGTCCCAGCTCCAGAACACCGCGCCGCCCACCGCCACCCGCACCAGCAGCTCGGAGCGCGCGAACCGCAGCACGCCCCCGCCCGGCCGGGCCTCCGTACCGGTCAGCAGCCCCGGCACGCGCGCCCGCTCCGCGCCCCGGCGCGGAAGCCCCACCGCGTCCGAGCGCCGGTGGCGCCAGGCCGAGCGCCAGGCGCGCCGACCGCGCTCCGTACCGATGTCTTTCACCGCACGTACCAGATCACGACCGTTCATGCCGCTCACCCTGCCACCGGCCCCTGGCCGAAGGGACGGCGTTCAACTGCCGTTCACCCGGCAGCGGCACCCCCGTGCCGATCACCCGACCCGCCAGGACAGCCCTGGTGCAGGGGACGATCACATGGCATGGTCCCCTGTGAGCCGCCGCGCCCACACCCCCGCGCGACGGCACCGTACGCACACGAAGCGCGAGCCGCAGACTTGACCGGGAGCCGACCCATGACCTCAGCCACGCAGCCGGAACCCCTCTGGGCACCGGGCCCCGACCGGATCGCCGCGGCCCGGATCACCGCCTTCCAGGCCTGGGCCGCCGAGCGCCACGGAGCCCCCGCCGACGGCGGCTACCCCGCCCTGCACCGCTGGTCCGTCGACGAGCTCGACACCTTCTGGCAGGCCGTCGCCGAGTGGTTCGACGTCCGCTTCACCACCCCGTACGCGTCCGTCCTCGCCGACCGGTCCATGCCCGGCGCGCAGTGGTTCACCGGAGCCACCCTCAACTACGCCGAGCACGCCCTGCGCGCCGCCGAGGACCCGGCCCGCGCCGGTGACGCCGCCCTGCTGTACGTGGACGAGACCCACGAGCCCGTCCCCGTCACCTGGGCCGAGCTCCGCCGCCAGGTCGGCTCGCTCGCCGCCGAACTGCGCGCCCTCGGCGTCCGCCCCGGCGACCGGATCAGCGGCTACCTCCCCAACATCCCCGAGGCCGCCGTAGCCCTCCTCGCCACCGCCGCCGTCGGCGGGGTCTGGACCTCCTGCGCCCCCGACTTCGGAGCCCGCAGCGTCCTCGACCGCTTCCAGCAGGTCGAGCCCGTCGTCCTGTTCACCGTCGACGGCTACCGCTACGGCGGCAAGGAGCACGACCGCCGCGACACCGTCGCCGAGCTCCGCGCCGACCTCCCCTCCCTGCGCGCCGTCGTCCACATCCCGCTCCTCGGCACGCCCGCCCCCGCCGGCGCCCTCGACTGGTCCGCCCTGACCTCGGGCGACACCGAGCCCGTCTTCGAGCCGGTCCCCTTCGACCACCCCCTCTGGGTGCTGTACTCCTCCGGCACGACCGGCCTCCCCAAGGCCATCGTCCAGTCCCAGGGCGGCATCCTCCTCGAACACCTCAAGCAGCTCGGCCTGCACTGCGACCTCGGCCCCGAGGACCGGTTCTTCTGGTACACCTCCACCGGCTGGATGATGTGGAACTTCCTCATCTCCGGCCTGCTCACCGGTACGACCGTCGTCCTCTACGACGGCAGCCCCGGCTACCCCGACACGGGCGCCCAGTGGCGCATCGCCGAGCGCACCGGCGCCACCCTGTACGGCACCTCCGCCGCCTACGTCATGGCCTGCCGCAAGGCCGAGGTCCACCCGGCCCGCGACTTCGACCTCTCCGCCGTGAAGTGCGTGGCCACCACCGGCTCCCCGCTCCCGCCCGACGGCTTCCGCTGGCTCCACGACGAGGTCGCCGAAGACCTCTGGATCGCCTCCGTCAGCGGCGGCACCGACGTGTGCAGCTGCTTCGCGGGCGCCGTTCCCACCCTCCCGGTGCACATCGGCGAACTCCAGGCCGCCTGCCTCGGCACGGACCTCCAGGCCTGGGACCCCTCCGGCAAGCCGGTCACCGGCGAGGTCGGCGAGCTCGTCGTCACCAACCCCATGCCGTCCATGCCGATCCACTTCTGGAACGACCCCGACGGCAGCCGCTACCGCGACAGCTACTTCGAGATGTTCCCCGGCGTCTGGCGCCACGGTGACTGGATCACCCTCACCGACCACGGCTCCGTGATCATCCACGGCCGTTCCGACTCCACGCTCAACCGCCAGGGCGTCCGGATGGGCTCCGCCGACATCTACGAGGCCGTCGAACGCCTCCCCGAGATCAAGGAATCCCTGGTCATCGGCCTGGAGGAGCCGAACGGCGGCTACTGGATGCCGCTCTTCGTCCACCTCGTCCCCGGCGCGACCCTCGACGACGACCTGCGCGCCCGGATCAAGGCGACGATCCGCGAGGAACTCTCCCCGCGCCACGTCCCCGACGAGATCATCGAGGTCCCCGGCATCCCGCACACCCTCACCGGCAAGCGCATCGAGGTCCCGGTCAAGCGCCTCCTGCAGGGCGCCCCCCTGGCCAAGGCGGTCAACCCGGGCTCCGTGGACAACCTCGACCTCCTCCACTTCTACGAGGAGCTGGCCCGCACCCGCGGCTGAGGCCACTGTCAGTGGCGATGATTACTCTGAGTGAGCAAGTGATTGCGACACTCAGGGGGAGCCATGCCACGCAAGAACGACACCGGTACGCCCACGGGCACCCACCGGACCCGCACCGCCGACCGGCGCCGCCTGCTGCGCCGCGAGGTCCCCGGCACCATCGGCCTACTGGCCGACGCCGGGGACTTCGCGGCCATGCGCGGCTACCGCAGCTTCACCTTCGACGACCACCAGGACTACCTCCACCACGTGGACGGCCTGCTCAGGTCCCGCGCGGCCCAGGGCATCCACACCACCGTCGCCCTCTTCGACCCCGAGGAGTACGCCGAGTTCTGCGGGGAGACCGGCCTCGACCCGGACACCGCCGAAACCCGCGCCCGCTTCACCGCCGAGCTGGCCGGCAGCGGCGCCCTCCTGCCCTACGGCGGCCAGCCCATCGACGAGCTCGTCCCGCTCCTCGTCGACGAAGCCGTCCGCCAGGCCACGTGGGAGTACGCCACCGGCCTCCTCGCCGAGGTCGGCCACTGCGCGGACTGCGGCGAGGACATCGGCCACGCCTCCTTCGACCGCGCCTCCGACGCACTCAAACGCCTCGTGGCCGGCGCCGGACCCGGCCACCACCACTTCGTCTGCAGCATCCCGACCGAGGCACAGCAACTCGTCGCCGTCCTGCACGCCGACACCACCGGCGACCCGGACACCCCGCCTCGCCTCGACGGCCGGGAAGGCCTCGACTTCGTGACGGTCCTCGCCGCGGGACTCGCCCTCGGCGGCACCGGGGGACTGGTGGTCCGCACCACCGGAGAGAGCCGCCGGGACCGGGTCCACGGCTGGCGCCTGGACCGCGGCCGGCTCACCGCCCTGTCGGCCGCGGCCGTCTTCAACGCCTACTGCACCGACGCCGACACCGGAGAACCCGTCGCCCCCGAATCGGGCGTCGAATACTGCCCGGGATACGAGGTCGACGCACCCGGGCCGCACCACTGACCGGTCCGGGACGGACCGAGGGGCCCTCGCCACCGGCGAAGGCCCCTCGAAACCGCACCACACCCTCCGGCTACTCGCCGGACAGCACCGCCTGCGCGGCCACCCGGGCCTCCTCGGCGCTGTCCGCCGCACGAGCCGCCGCCGCGGCACGCTCGCACTGGGCCAGCGTGTACTTGGCGAGCGTCGCCCGCACATAAGGAATCGAAGCGGCACCCATCGAGAGAGAGGTGACACCCAGACCGGTCAGCACACAGGCCAGCAGCGGATCGGAAGCGGCCTCGCCACAGACACCGCAGCTCTTGCCCTCCGCCCTGGCGGCATCCGCCGACATGGCGATCAGGTCGAGCAGCGCCGGCTGCCACGGGTCCTGGAGCCGCGAGACCGCGCCGACCTGCCGGTCGGCGGCGAAGGCGTACTGGGCCAGGTCGTTCGTGCCCAGCGACAGGAACTCGACTTCCTGGAGGATGGAGCGTGCCCGCAGCGCGGCGGAAGGGATCTCCACCATCGCGCCGAACTTCGCCTTCAGACCGGCCTCCCGGCAGGCGTCCGCGAAGGCCTTGGCATCGATCCGGTCGGCCACCATCGGGGCCATGACCTCAAGGTAGACCGGCAGCCCCTCGGCCGCCTTGGCCAGCGCGGTGAGCTGCGTACGCAACACGTCCGGGTGGTCCAGCAGCGAGCGCAGCCCGCGCACACCCAGCGCCGGGTTGGGCTCGTCGCCCGGCGTCAGGAAGTCCAGCGGCTTGTCGGCGCCGGCATCGAGCACCCGCACGACGACACGTCCCTCGGGGAAGGCTTCGAGCACCTTGCGGTAGGACTCGATCTGCTTCTCCTCGGACGGCGCCTTCTTGCTGTCGTCCAGGAACAGGAACTCGGTGCGGAACAGGCCCACACCCTCCGCCCCAGCTTCGACGGCAGCCGGCACGTCCGCGGGACCGCCCACGTTGGCCAGCAGCGGCACCTTGTGACCGTCGGAGGTCGCACCCGGACCGGACGACGCGGCCAGAGCCGCCCTCCGCTCGGCGGCCGCGGCCTCCAGCTCGGCCCGCTTCTGCGGCGACGGGTCCACGAACAGGTCACCCGTGCTGCCGTCCACCGCGATCATGGTGCCCTCGGCGATCTCACCGGCACCCGGCAGCGCCACGATCGCAGGCACGCCCAGCGCCCGCGCGAGGATCGCGCTGTGGCTGGTCGGCCCGCCCTCCTCGGTCACGAAACCGAGGACGAGCGCCGGGTCGAGCAGCGCCGTGTCGGCAGGAGCCAGGTCCCGCGCGATCAGCACGTACGGCTCGTCGCTGTCGGGCACGCCCGGCATCGGCACACCCAGCAGCCGCGCCACGATGCGGTTGCGTACGTCGTCCAGGTCGGCCACCCGGCCGGCCATGTACTCGCCGGCCCCGGCGAGCAGGTCGCGGTACGCGGCGAACGCGTCGTACACACCGCGCTCCGCGGTGCTGCCGACGGCGATCCGCCGGTCGACGTCCGCCATCAGCTCGGGGTCCTCGGCGATCATCGCCTGGGCCTCAAGCACGTGCTGGGCCTCGCCACCGGCCAGCTGGCCACGGGCGATCAGATCGGCCGCCACGGCACTCACGGCCTGACGGGCGCGCCCCTGTTCGCGCGCCGCCTCATCCGCGGTGATCTGCCTGGCCGGCGGCTCCAGAACCGCCGTGCCCATGTGCCGCACCTCGCCGATCGCCACCCCGTGGCTCACGCCGACGCCTCGCAGCGTTGTCTCCATTTCACCCGTCTCCGATTGAGCGGCGGGCCGAGCCGCCGCGGTGGATGTACGACTCGCCCGTAGAGGCGGACGCGTCACTGCCAGCTGAAGAGAGCGTCGTCAGCCTTCACGTCGCCGGATTCGACGACGCCGGAGAGGGATTCGGCCGTCGCTTCCAGCGCCACGACGGGGCAGATCGGCGATTTGCCGGCTTCCTCGACGGCAGCGGGGTTCCAGCGGATGACGGCCTGGCCGCGGGTCACGGTGTCGCCCTTGTTCACGAGGAGCTCGAAGCCCTCGCCGTTGAGCTGGACCGTGTCGATCCCGAGGTGCGTGAGTACGCCGTGCCCCTCGCTGTCGACGACTACGTACGCGTGCGGGTGCAGGGAGACGACCACACCGTCGACGGGGGACACCGCCTCCGACGGCTCACGCACGGGATCAATAGCGGTGCCCGGTCCCACCATCGCGCCGGAGAACACCGGATCGGGCACTGCCGCGAGTCCGATGGCGCGCCCGGCAAGTGGGGACGTCACGCTGGTCATGGGGGCCTCCCAGGGGTGGGGCTCTTCGTGTCGCCGTCACTACCTGTCGCGAACGGCGTACTCTTCAGAAGGATATGGCACTAGATGTTCGGGTTCGCCCGATGTAGGTCCTGATCCGGGCGTCTCCGTTGGCACGGAGACTAGTGGACTAGACCGGTGGACTAGACCATACGCCTGAATCGATTTGCTTGGGCACCCCCAGAGCTGTACTGTCGTGACTCCCGCCAGGACGCCTCGTGTGAACTTCTCGCGAACGGCCGATGGACGGGACTCCTCCTCTTCAGTATCGATCTTGATCCCCTTCTTTTCGTATGCCTTTTCGGTAATGCGGAGAGTGGTCAGGGAGAAGGAAAACCGCTGATAGAGTCGGAACCGCCGGAAAGGGAAAACGCGAAAGCGAAAACCTGGAAAGCACCGAGGAAGTCGGACACGAAAGAGTCTGATAGAGTCGGAAACGCAAGAACAGAACGAAAGCCCGGAGGAA
>NZ_JBIAVW010000038.1:0-48059 GCF_042894785.1 Streptomyces sp. NPDC001502 | reverse complement strand
CGGCCCGACACGGAGGGACGATGGGACTGACGGGAAACCCCCATACCCATCCCTGACCCCGCCCCAGCAGCTCCCGCCCACCCAAGCCCCCGCCGTGCTTCGTCTGATTCCGCCCGCCCGGCCCCACCCCCGAGGCCCCCGCCCCACCTCCCCGGCCCCGGCCGAGCCGCTCCCGCCCCCGAAGCCCCCACCCCCGCCCCCTGGCCCCCATCCCCGCCCTGCTGTTCCATATGCCTCATGACCAGCGAGACCAGCGAGATCAGCAGCGACGAATTCCGCGCCACCCTGCATTCCCTGCGCGTGTGGGACTCTCCGCTCCCCGGGTTCGACGCCTCCGCCGCGCCCCGGGAGCCCTTGGCGCTGTTCCGGGAGTGGTTCGTGCATGCCGCCCGGGCGGGGCAGTTGGAGCCGCACACCATGACTCTGGCGACGGTGGACGGGGAGGGGCGGCCCGATGTGCGGACGTTGATGCTGCACGACGTCGACGCGCGCGGCTGGCACTTCGCCTCGCACGCCACCAGCGCCAAGGGCGTACAGCTGGCCGGGCACCCGGATGGGGCGCTCGGGTTCTACTGGCCGACCGTGGGCCGCCAGGTCCGCGTCCGGGGGCGGGTCACCGCCTGCGGGCCTGAGGAGAGCCGGGCGGACCTGGCGGTCCGCTCGCGGGGTGCGCTCGCCGCCGCGCTCACGGGCCGGCAGAGCGAGGTGCTCGGCTCCGCCGAGGAGCTGGCGCGGGTCTCGGCGGCCGCCTGGGAGCGGGCCGGAGCCGAGCCGGACGCGCCGGCTCCGACCTGGACGCGGTACGTGCTGGATCCCGCCGAGGCGGAGTTCTTCCAGGGTGATGCCGCGCGCCGGCACATCCGCCTGCGGTACTCCCGTACGGAAGGCGGTTCCTGGGAGCGCGAGCTGCTCTGGCCCTGATCCCCGGCCCGAAGGTCCCTCAGTGCGGTGGCGGCGCGGGCTGGAAGACCGCCACCCACACCCCGTCCGCGGCCTCGCGGAAGGTGACCGTCAGCGGCATGCCGACGCGCAGCTCCGCCGCATCGCAGTCCACCACCTCGGTCATCATCCGCGGGCCTTCGGCGAGGTCGACGACCGCCGCCGTGTACGGGACGCGCGTACCGAACGGCGGGAGGTCGTTGCGGTGGACGACCGACCACGTGTAGAGGGTCGCCCGGCCGCTCGCCGTCTCCCACGTCACGCGGTCCTCGCCCGCCCAGCAGAAGGGGCAGAACTCGCGCGGGTAGTGGTGCGCCCGCCCGCAGTCGGCGCAGCGCCGCAGGAGCAGCCGGCCCTCGGCCGCCGCGTCCCAGTAGGGCCGGGTGAACTCGTCCGCCTCGGGGAGGTCGTACCGCACGGTGCCGGTCACGGGAACAGTCCGATCGCCGCGTCGAGGGACCAGGTCTGCCAGGACATGGCGAGGAGCGCGACGAGGGAGATGAGCGCCATCATCGCGTTCTGGCCCTGCTCGGCCCAGTCGTGGATCATCAGCACCAGGTAGAGCAGGTTCAGCAGGAGTCCGCCGATCAGTGCGACCGGGGTCAGGAAGCCGAGTACGAGGCCGAGCCCGAGGGCGAGTTCCGCGTAGACGACGATGTACGCCATCGTCTTCGGCCGCGGTGCGACGACCAGTTCGAAGCCGCCCTTGACGAAGGTCCAGCGGTGTTTGCCGGCGACGTCGGCGGCCCAGGCGATGCCGGTGCCGCGCTCGAACCAGCCCTTCTTGTCCTTGTGCCGCCAGCTCTCCAGCCACCACAGGCCGAGGCCTATCCGGAGCACGGCGAGCCATTCGGCCCCACTGAGCCAGATGGTCTGCATCGGCAGCCCCCACCCCTCTCGCGATCGACGCGCACGCTCTATCTGACGGAACGTCAGTTGAGCGGATCCGGGGCGATCGCGCAAGGCCCCGGCCGGCCGCGGACTCACGGGGGTGCGGGCGTTCCGGGCGCCCGTGATCGATCCGCAATCGATTCCCCGCCCGACCGAGACCCATCAACCCAGCGTGGCGATACGATCACACCTCATGCCCGGAGACCCCACAGCACCCGACATGACCACCCAGCCCCGCCCCGTCTACGTCATCGGGGCCGGCCCCGGCGGCCTCGCCGCGGCCGCCGCGCTGCGCGCCCGCGGGGTCCGCGCGGTGGTCGTCGAGAAGTCCGACGCGGTCGGCGCATCCTGGCGGCAGCACTACGACCGGCTGCGCCTGCACACCACACGCCGGCTCTCCGCCCTCCCGGGCCTGGCCATGCCGCGCCGCTTCGGGCGCTGGGTCTCCCGCGACAACGTCGTGCACTACCTGGAGAAGTACGCCGAGTTCCACGAGCTGGAGCTGGTCACCGGTGTGGAGGTGACCCGGATCGAGCCCGCCGGGCCCGGCCCCGAGGGCGAGGGCTCGGACGGCTGGGTCCTGCACGCCAGCGGCGGCCGGGAGCTGGCGGCCGCGGCCGTGGTCGTCGCCACCGGGTACAACCACACGCCCGCGCTCCCCGACTGGCCGGGCCGGGACGCGTACGCGGGCCGACTGCTGCACGCCTCCGACTACCGCAACCCCCAGCCGTACGCCGGCCAGGACGTCCTCGTCGTCGGCGTCGGCAACACCGGTGCCGAGATAGCCGTCGACCTTGTCGAGGGCGGCGCGGCGCGGGTGCGGCTCGCCGTGCGCACCGCGCCGCACATCATGCGCCGCTCCACCGTCGGCTGGCCGGCCCAGCGCAGCGGGATCCTCGTACGCCGGCTGCCCGTGCGGCTGGTGGACCGGGTGGGTCGGCTCGTCGCCAGGGCGTCCGTCCCGGACCTGTCGGCGTACGGGCTTCCGCGCCCGGCCACCGGCCTGTACAGCAGGGTCAAGCAGGGGTCGATACCGGTTCAGGACGTCGGTCTGATCGACGCGGTCCGCAGCGGCAAGGTGGAACCGGTGGCCGCCGTCGAGGCCTTCGACGGCGCCGAGGTGGTGCTCGCGGACGGCTCGCGGATCACGCCGGACGCGGTGGTCGCGGCGACCGGCTACCGCCGGGCGCTGGAGGGGCTGGTCGGCCACCTCGGGGTGCTCGACGAGCGCGGCCGCCCGCTTGCGCACGGCGCCCGCACCCCCGAGCAGGCCCCCGGCCTGTACTTCACTGGATTCGGCAACCCCATCAGCGGCATGTTCCGGGAGATGGCCCTGGACGCGGAGAAGATCGCCAAGGCGGTCGCCCGCCGCCTGCGCACCACCGAGGGGGCTCCGCGATGAGCAATTCCGATGCCGCAGCCGTCCTGACGACGCCCGACCTGGCGGAGGCGACCCGCGCGATGCACACCCTGCTGGACATCGCAGACACCAGGAACGGCGAGGTCGACTTCGAGGCGGTGATCCGGTCGCCGGAGGTCCTGGCCCGCGTGCTCGTGCTACTGCCCGCCCTCAAGTGGTGGGCCGTGGCCGGAGAGAAGCACGGCTCGTCGGACGCCGGCGACGACCCGGCGCGGTGCCTGCCGATCCGTGTGTTCGACTGGTGCCACCCGCTCGATCTCGCCGAGCCGTTCATCGCCGCGCTGGGACCCGACCCCGCGGCCGTACGGTTCGATCTGGACGCCTGGCCCGAGGTGCCCGAGGCCGGACTGGAGCGCGTCTCGCAGAAGTACGCGTACCTCACGCTCTCGGTCAACTCCCGCGACCTCTACCAGGACGAGCTTCACGAGGACCACACCGTCCACGTGCACGTGCCGAACGCCGCCCGGCCCGAGCACGCCGCCCGTGTCCGGTGGCTCGCCGATCAGGTCGGCGGCCGGTTCACCGGCCGGGTGGAGGTGGCGCCCCTGTGAGCCGCCGGGCGGGCCCGGCCCGCCCGCTCGCCTCATCGGCCGATTCGCGCCCTGGACCGGTCCGGGCGGGATCTGTCACCGTTCACTTCACCACACCACCTCCACACCTTTCCTGCGCAGCCCTGTTCCTGACGGCACGTCAGTTCAGTAATCTGACTACACGTCAGTTATTGAGTTCCATCGAGGTTCATCGAGCAGGAGCGGGCGGGCAACGATGCTTGGATCTACTCACGGCACCCTCACCACCGACTTCCGCGCACGTGTCGAGGCCTGCGGGGAGTCTCCCAGGACCGCCGTCCACTCGTCGGCGGCCCCCTCCGCCGACGACGCGGTCCCCCTGGACGTCAGCGGACGACCGCTGCACGCCGACGTGCCCGACCTGGACCGGTTCTTCCGGCCCGAGTCCGTGGCCGTCATCGGCGCCTCCGACACGGAGGGCCGACCCAACACCGGCATCACCCGCCAGCTCATCGCCTGGGCGGAGCGCGTCGGCGCCCGGATCCACCCCGTGCACCCCACCCGCCCCACCGTCTTCGGGCTGACCTGCCACGCCTCCGTGGCCGACCTGCCCGAACAGGTGGACCTCGCCGTCCTCCTCGTCGCCGACCCGCTCCCCGTCATCGAGGAACTGGCCGAGACGAAGGTCAAGTTCGCGGTCGCCTTCGCCTCCGGCTTCGCCGAGACCGGCGACGCGGGGGCCGCCGCCCAGGAGCGGCTCGGCGCCGCCGTCCGCGGCTCCGGCCTGCGCCTGCTGGGCCCCAACACCAACCTCAACGCCTTCGAGAGGTTCCGCGAGGACCTCGACGGCCCGGCGATCGCCCTCATCACCCAGTCCGGCCACCAGGGCCGGCCCGTCTACACCCTCCAGGAGCTGGGCATCCGGCTCTCCCACTGGGCGCCCACCGGCAACGAGGCGGACCTGGAGACCTCCGACTTCATCTCCTACTTCGCCGAGCAGCCCGAGGTCGGGGCCATCGCCTGCTACGTGGAGGGCCTCAAGGACGGCCGGTCCTTCCTGCTCGCCGCCGACCGGGCCGCACGCAACGGCGTCCCCGTCGTCGCCGTCAAGGTCGGCCGCACCGAGACCGGCGCCCGCATGGCCGCCTCCCACACCGGGAAGCTGACCGGCGCCGACACCGTCGTGGACGCCGCCATGCGCCAGTTCGGCGTCATCCGCGTCGACGGTCTCGACGAGCTCCAGGACACCGCCGCCCTGCTCGCCCGGGCCCGCAAGCCCAAGGCGGACGGGGTCGTCGTCTACTCCATCTCCGGCGGCACCGGGGCGCACTTCTCCGACCTGGCCACGGAGGCGGGCCTGACCCTGCCCACCCTCTCGCAGGCCAGGCAGGACGAACTCCACCAGTGGATCCCCGGGTACCTGAACGTCGCCAACCCGGTCGACAACGGCGGCCACCCGGTCGGCGACTGGCGCGGCCGCAAGATCATCGACGCGATCCTCGCCGACCCCGAGGTGGGCGTCCTGATCTGCCCGATCACCGGCCCCTTCCCGCCCATGAGCGACAAACTCGCCCAGGACCTGGTGGACGCCGCCGAGCAGAGCGACAAGCTGATCTGCGTGATCTGGGGCTCCCCCGTCGGCACCGAGGACGCCTACCGCACCACTCTCCTCGGCTCCTCCCGCGTGGCCACCTTCCGTACCTTCGGCAACTGCATCACCGCCGTACGCGCCTACCTCGGCCACCACCGCTTCACCGCCGGATACCGCTCCCCCTTCCAGGACGCACCGCGCACGCCCTCGCCCTCGTACCGCAAGGCGCAGGCCCTCATGCGGCCGTCCCAGCAGCTCAGCGAGCACGCGGCGAAGCAGCTGCTGCGCGCCTACGGGATACGGGTCCCCCGCGAGCAGCTGGTGACCAGCGCGGCGGCGGCGGTCCGCGCGGCCGGGCTGGTCGGCTACCCGGTGGTGATGAAGGCCTCGGGCCCGCAGCTGGGCCACAAGACGGAGCTCGGCCTCGTGAAGATCGGCCTCACCTCGGCGAGCCAGATCCGTGACGCGTACCGGGAGCTGACCGACATCGCGCGCTACGAGAACGTGCCGCTCGACGGGATCCTGGTCTGCCAGATGGTGGAGCGGGGCGTGGAGATGGTCGTCGGCGTGACCCAGGACGACCTCTTCGGCCCCACCGTCACCGTCGGGCTGGGCGGGGTCCTGGTGGAGGTCCTGCACGACGCGGCGGTCCGCGTGCCGCCGTTCGGCGAGGACCAGGCGCGGGCGATGCTGCGGGAGCTGCGCGGGCATGCGCTGCTGGAGGGCGTACGGGGGGCTCCGCCGGCCGATGTGGACGCCCTGGTGGAGGTCGTGCTGCGGATCCAGCGGATGGCTCTCGAACTGGGCGACGAGCTGTCCGAGCTGGACATCAACCCCCTGATGGTCCTCCCCCGCGGCCAGGGGGCGGTGGCCCTGGACGCCCTCGCCATCTGCCGCTGAGCCACCGGAGCCCCGGCCGGGGCTGCGCCCCGCACCCCGCTCCTCAGACGCCGGAGGGGCTGAAATGCCCGGCCCTGCGGGCACTTGCAGGCTGACGCCGGCCACATCCAGCCCCGCCGGCGATTGAGGCGCGGGGGCTCGGGGGCGGAGCCTCCGCAACGGCGCCGCACCTACCCCCGAACGGGAGTCACCCATGAGCCGCATCGCCGAGGACGAAGTCCTGCACCGCATCGAGAACGGCGTCGCCTGGATCACCCTCAACCGCCCCGAGGCGATGAACGCCGTCACCTGGGACCAGCGCGAGCGCATCATCGCGCTGCTCTCCGAGGCCTCCGCCGACCCCGGCGTGCGGGCCGTCGTCGTCACCGCCACCGGCAAGGGCTTCTGCGCGGGCGCCGACCTGCGCGGCGGCGGCGCCCCCGCGGGCGAGAGGGTCGCCGGTGACGTCGCCCGTATGATCCGCCTCGGCGCGCAGCGCCTGATCACCGCGGTGCTCGACTGCGAGAAGCCCGTCCTCGCCGCCGTCAACGGCACGGCCGCCGGTATCGGCGCCCACCTGGCCCTCGCCTGCGACCTCGTGATCGCCGCAGAACCGGCCCGTTTCATCGAGGTGTTCGTCCGCCGCGGCCTGGTCCCCGACGGCGGGGGCGCGTATCTGCTGCCCCGGCTCGTCGGCCCGCAGAAGGCCAAGGAGCTGATGTTCTTCGGCGATGCCGTCCCGGCCGCCGAGGCCGAGCGCCTGGGTCTGGTCAACCGGGTGGTTCCGGCTGCGGAGTTGGAGGCGACGGCCCGCGAATGGGCCGAGCGGCTCGCCCAGGGGCCCACCCGGGCCCTGGCCATGACCAAGCAGCTGGTCAATGCCTCCCTGGACGGTGACCGGGCGGCCGCACTCGCCGCCGAGGCCACCGCCCAGGAGATCAACATGACCACCGCCGACGCGAACGAGGGCGTGGCGAGCTTCGTGGAGCGCCGCACGCCCAAGTACCTCGGCCGCTGACGGAACCGCCGCGGCCCACTACATCCGCGGGTCGGGCTTGAGCAGCGCGAACACCGCTCCGGCCGGGTCGGCCAGCCAGGCGATCCGGCCGACCTCGGGGAGGTCGGTGGCCGGCATGAGCACCGAGCCGCCGTTCGCCTTGGCCGCCGCGACGGTGGCGTCGACGTCCGCCGAGGAGAAGTACGGCACCCAGCGCGCCTCCTCGGCCGCGCCCTCCCCCAGGAAGGGGGCGACCCCGCCGAAGGAGGCGTCCTGCTGGTCTCCGTCGGCGGTGCTCAGCACCCGGTACGTCATTCCGGGCGCGGGCATCTCGGCGCTGCGCCAGCCGAACACTCCCGTGTAGAAGTCGATGGCGGCGACGGGGTCCGCCACGTGGAGCTCGGTCCACACCAGCGTGTTGTCGGCGGAGGTCAGCTGGAGTCCGGCGGTCTTCCCGGGCTGCCAGCAGGCGAACTCGGCGCCCTGCGGGTCGGTGAACTGGGCCAGCCAGCCCTCTCCCATGACGTCCATGGGCTCCATCCGGACCGCGCCGCCGCCGGCGGTGACGGCCGTCGCGGTGGCCTGGATGTCGGGGGTCATGAAGTGCTGCATCCAGGCGGACGTGGCCCCTTCCTCGGTGAGCGGCCCGAGCGCGGCGACGGTCTTGCCGCCGACCTGGAAGAACCCGTACCCGCCCGCCTCGGGCCCGGCGGAGACGAACTCCCAGCCGAGAACGGCGCTGTAGAACGCGGCGGCCGCCTCGGTGTCGGGACTGCCGAGGTCGAGCCAGTTGGGTGATCCGGTGGTGAAGTCGGTGCCGAGCATGGGGTCCTCCCGGGACTACGGCGGCGGTACGAGGTCGCTGCCACGATGCCGAGCCTCCACCCGCGCCCGGGCGTACGGACCCACGGAGGCGGGGGGTTTCACCCGTGTGGGGGTACGGGACGCTCGGCGCGGCGCCCTAGGCGAGGACGTCCGGCGGGCCGGAGCGCCACAGGGGGCGCATGGAGCCGGCGCCCGGGTTGCCGACCGGGTGGAGCTCGGGGCGGGCCGCGGGCCCGGCCTCCTGCCACTGCGACTGCCAGCCGGGGCAATCGCCGACGATCAGTTCCACCCCGGCCCGCTGGTCGAACCGCGCGTCGGCCGGCCGTTCCCGCCAGGTGCCCGAGGCTGTGCAGCGCGCCACGGAGCCGTCGCCCGGATTGACCGGGAGGTCCTCGACGACGAGCTCGCCGCCCTCCCGGAGCCGGACCGTCCCGCCGCCCTCACCGTGCCACGTGCCGGCGTACTGCGGCTGCCGCGACCCGGACAGCTCGTAGCCGTTCGTCGTGACCCCATCGGTCGCGTACGGCCCGCTGACCAGGGTGGCCAGCGCGAGCACGCCGGAGGTGACGTACGCCGCCGTCGCGACGTAGCCGCACGACCGGGTGGTGCGCAGCGCCAGACCCGCCACCAGCAGGGGGAGTACGCCGCTGCCCGCGATCCAGGCCAGGGAGGGGAGGAACGGGAACCCCACACGCCACAGGAAGAAGGCGCAGGCCGCCGACGTGCCGAGGAGCCAGGCCGGTACGGCGGCGACTTCGCCCGTCCGGCGGGCCAGGGTGAGGGCGGGGCGGGGCGGGTGAAGACGAAGGCGTGCAGCATGCCGATGACCAGCAGCAGGGCGGGGACGACCACGGCCCCTGCGACGAGGAAGGTCAGCAGGTCGTGTCCCCGGGTGGTGAGTTCGAAGCCGTCGTCCGGCCCCTGCAGGACGACGAACAGGGCCAGCCCTGTCAACAGCTGCCCGGCGAAGACCGCTTCCGCGCCGGGTGCCGATGCCCACCATCCGCGGTCCGCCGCCGCCCGCGGCATCCGTGTCACCTGCGTCATCCTGCCCACCCGCCCTCGTCTGAACGCGTTCAAGTCTCTCGGACCGGGACTCTACACCTTTCCTGAACATGTTCAAATAGCGCGCTCACCCTCCCGCCCCTTCCTATCTGACGAACCGTCAGCTTCAATCGTTGCTGTGATGGGACATGCAGGGATGGCGGCCACCGTCGTCCGATACCTCAGGTCAGTGGGCTCCCCCACCTCCGCCTCGGCGGAGCGGGAACCCGAGTCCGTCGACGCCCTGCCGCGTCCCGACCTGCGGGCCGTCGGCGAGGACGAGCGCGCGCCGGTGTCCCCCGCCGAGTTCCGGGCCGTGCTCGGGAACTTCGCCAGCGGGGTCACCGTCATCACCGCACCGCCCGGCGAGGACGAGGAGGGCCCGGCCGGCTTCGCCTGCCAGTCCTTCGCCTCGCTGTCCCTCGACCCGCCCCTGGTCACCTTCATGGTGGCCCGTACGTCGACCACCTGGCCGCGGATCGCCCGCGCCGGGGTGTTCTGCGTCAACATCCTCGGCGCCGCACAGGGTGAGTTGTGCCGGTCCTTCGCCGTCAGCGGCGCCGACAAGTTCGCCGGGGTGACCCACACGCCCGCCCCCGTCACGGGATCACCGCAGCTCGACGCGGTGCCCGCCTGGATCGACTGCCGGATCCAGGCTGTCCACACCGGCGGGGACCACCTCATCGTCGTGGGCCGGGTGGTGGCCATGGGCGCGGCCGGCGAGGGCGAGCCGCTCCTCTTCCACAAGGGCCGCTTCGGGCGTCTCGCCGACTGACGGGCCGGCTGACGGCCCTGCCGCCGGACCGGCCCCGGACCGTTCCGCCCCCGCAGCTCGATGTCCCTGCGTCCGCCGGATGCGTAAGCTCCCCCACGGGCTGGACACCCTCGGTGTTCTCTCGGCGCTCCAGCCCCTTCGGAATTCTTCGGATACGCGGGGATTTGATTTGATACTGAACCTGATGCGCCGTACGCGCGGCGCGATCGCCGTCACGGTCGCCACCGGGGCCTTCCTGGTGGCCGCTTCGCCGGCCTCGTCGGCGGCTCCGGTCGCCGCACCTCCCGTCACGGCCGCCGGATCGATCCTGATCGACGGCACCAGCGGGGCCACGCTCGCCAGCAAGGCCGCCGACACCCAGCGGCAGGGGGCGAGCACCACGAAGATCATGACCGCCCAGGTCGTGATGCGTACGCCCAACCTGAACTACGACCAGAAGGTCACCATCAAGCAGGAGTACGTGGACTACGTCGTCCGCGAGGGCGCGAGCTCGGCCCACCTGAAGGTGGGCGCCACCCCGACGGTCCGCCAGCTGCTGTACGGGCTGATGCTCCCGTCCGGCTGCGACGCGGCCTACGCGCTCGCCGACACCTTCGGCAAGGGCGCGACCACACAGGCCCGCAAGGCGGACTTCATCGCGCAGATGAACGCCAAGGCCAAGTCGCTGGGCATGACCAAGACCGTGTACGACTCCTTCGACGGCATCTCGCCGACCGGCAAGAACCTCACGACCCCGCGCGACCTGGCGAAGCTGACCAAGTACGCGATGTCGGGCGTCACCTTCCCGAAGATCGTGGCGGCGAAGACCTACAGCACGGGCGGCACCTCGACCGACGCCACGTGGGGCAACAGCAACCTGCTGATCAGGGAGCGTCCCACCGGCTACGCCTACCCGGGCGCGATCGGTGTCAAGACCGGCACCGGCACCGCCGCGGGCAAGTGCCTCGTGTACTCGGCGACCCGTAACGGCAAGACCGTCATCGGCGTCCTGCTGAACGACGAGGAGCGCTACGCGGACTCGATGAAGCTCATGGACTGGGCGCTCGGTTCGAGCGCCGGCTCCGGGGCGGCACTGCAGCGCGGCAACACCGACCCGATCCCGGACGTCCTCGACTGACGGTGACACGGTTCACGGCTCCTCCGCCGGCGGGTGCGATCCCGTCGGTGGGGGAGCCGAGCCGTTTCCGGGGAGCGGCAGGGCCGGTCAGAAGGTGAGCACTCCCCTGGCCACCCGCCCGTGGTGGGCGTCGTCCACGGCCTTGGCGAAGTCCTCGACCGGGTAGACCTCCGTGACCAGTTCGTCCAGCAGCAGCCGGCCCTGCCGGTAGAGCTCGGCGTAGAGCGCGATGTCGCGCTGCGGGCGCGAGGACCCGTACCGGCAGCCCATGATCGTCTTGTCCAGGTACATGGACGACACGAGGAACGACGCCTCCTCCCGGAAGCCGGGCACGCCGAGCAGGACCGCCTGCCCGTGCCGGTCGAGGAGGTCGATCGCCTGGCGGATCAGCTTGACGTTGCCCACGCACTCGAAGGCGTGGTCGGCGCCGGTCGGCAGGATCTCGCGGACCGCCGCCGACGAGTCGGCGGCGGCGGACGCGTCGATGAAGTGCGTGGCGCCGAACTGCCGGGCCACCGCCTCCTTCGCCGGGTTCGCGTCCACCGCCACGATCGTCGTGGCGCCCGCGATCCGGGCCCCCTGCAGCACGTTCAGCCCGATGCCGCCGGTGCCTATGACGACCACCGTCTCACCGCGGTCCACGCGCGCCCGGTTCAGTACCGCCCCCACCCCCGTGAGGACCCCGCAGCCGATGAGCGCAGCCGAGGTCAGCGGAATGTCGGCCGGGATCTTCACGGCCTGTACGGCCTTGACGATCGTGCGCTGCGCGAAGGCGGAGTTGGAGGCGAACTGGAACAGCGGCTTCCCGCCCCGCGAGAACGGCTGCCCGGGCATCCCGATCGCCTTGCGGCACATCGTCGGCCGGCCCCGGTCGCAGTCAGCGCACGCCCCGCAGTTGGCCAGGGTGGACAGCGCCACGTGATCGCCCGGCACCACGTGGGCAACCCCCGGGCCCACCGCCTCCACGACCCCCGCGCCCTCGTGCCCGAGCACGACCGGCGGCGGGAACGGGATCGTCCCGTCGATGACCGACAGGTCGCTGTGGCACAGCCCGGCCGCGCCGATCGCGACCAGCACCTCCCCCGGCCCCGGGTCCCGGATCTCCAGGTCGTCGACCACCTGAGCCTGCTTGCCGTCGAACACGACGCCTCTCACCTGGACTCCTTAGGCAGGCCGAGCACGCGCTCGGCGATGATGTTCCGCTGGATCTCGTCCGAGCCGCCGTAGATGGTGTCGGCACGGGTGAACAGGAACAGGCGCTGCTCCTCGTCGAGTCCGAGTTCGTACGGGAGCCCGGGCGCCCAGGGGCCCGGCCCGGCCGTGGCCGCCGCGCCGCGGACCTCCACCGCCAGCTCCCCGAGCCGCCGGTGCCAGCCGCCCCACAGCAGCTTGGCCACGCTGGGGGCGCCCGGATCCCCGTCGGCGCCGAGGGTGCGCAGCGCGTTCCACCGCATCGTGCGCAGCTCGGCCCACTGCCGGACCAGCCGGTCCCGCAGGACGGGGTCCCCGGCGCCCGAGGCGGCCCGCGCCGCGTACGCCGCCAGAACGCGCTCCAGTTCCGCCGCGAACCCGATCTGCTGGACCAGGGTCGAGACCCCGCGCTCCAGGGCGAGCAGGCCCATGGCCACGGTCCAGCCGTCGCCCTCGGCGCCGACGACCTCCGCCGCGACCGCCCCGTCGAAGAACACCTCGTTGAACTCGCTCGTGCCCGACATCTGCCGGATCGGCCGGACCTCGACGCGGCCGGGCTGGTCCATGCGTACGAGCAGGAACGACAGCCCCCGGTGACGGCGCGAGCCGGGCTCGGTGCGGGCCAGGACGAAGCACCAGTCGGCGTCGTGGGCGAGCGAGGTCCAGATCTTCTGGCCGGTCACCCGGTACAGCCCGTCGGCCGCGTCCCGTACCGCGGCCGTACGGATCCCCGCGAGGTCGGACCCGGCGTCCGGCTCGCTGTAGCCCTGGCACCACAGCTCCTCGCCCCGCGCGATGCCGGGCAGGAAGCGGCCCTGCTGCTCGGGCGACCCATGGGCGATGAGGGTCGGGGCGAGGAGGTTCTCGCCGATGTGGCCGACCCGGCCGGGCGCGCGCAGGGCCGCGTACTCCTCGGCCCACACCACCTGGCCGGTCAGGGAGAGCCGCCGGTTTCCCCACCCGTCGGCCTCCCAGCCCTGCCCGATCCAGCCGCCCCGGCCGAGCTCGCGTTCCCACGCCCGCCGGACCCCGGCCCCCTCGTGCTCGCTGCCCGGTCCGCCGAGGCCGACGGCCTGTGCGTACGGGCCCACGAGGTGCTCCGACAGCCACGCCCGGGCGCGCCCGCGCAGCTCCTCGTCCTCGGCCCCGAAGCTGAAGTCCACGCCGCTCCCCCTGGTCCTGTCCCGCCCTGTCTTGTCCGGTCCCGCCCGGTCCGGTCCCGCCCGGTCCGGCTCCTACGCGTTGGGGCGGTCCTTGGCGGCCGCCGCCTTGGCCATGGCCTCCAGCTGCGCGAGCATCGGCATCGGGTCGGTGCCCACCGTGCCGGGCAGGAAGTCGGCGATCTTCTCCGGCGTCCAGGACCCTTCGGCGTATCCGGCGCGCAGCTCGCGCGGCTGCGCCCAGACGGCGATCTTCGGACCGGCGATCGTGTACACCTGCCCGGTGATGTCCTCGGCCCTGGCCCGGTCGCTGAGCAGGTAGGTGACCAGCGCCGCCACGTCCTCGGGCTCGCCGATCTCCTTGAGCTCCATCGGCACGTTGGCGGACATCCGGGTGCGGGCGACGGGTGCGACGGCGTTGGCCGTGACCCCGTACTTGGCCAGGCCCAGCGCGGCGGAGCGGACGAGCGAGATGATCCCGCCCTTGGCGGCGCTGTAGTTGGCCTGGGCGACGGAGCCCTGGTGGTTGCCGCTGGTGAAGCCGATCAGGGTGCCCGTGCCCTGCCTGCGCATGACGGCGGAGGCGGCGCGGAAGACGGTGAAGGTGCCCTTCAAGTGGGTGGCGATGACCGGGTCCCACTCCTCCTCGGACATGTTGAACAGCATCCGCTCGCGCAGGATGCCGGCCACGCACACGACGCCGTCGATGCGGCCGTACCGTGCGAGCGCCGTGTCGACGAGGCGCTGGCCGCCCGCCATGGAGGAGATGTCGTCGGCGACGGCGACGGCCTCCCCGCCGAGGGCGGTGATCTCCTTCACCACGGCCTCGGCGATCTCGCTGGTGGGCTCCGCGCCCTCGATCCCGACCCCGTAGTCGTTGACGACGACCTTGGCGCCCTCGGCGGCCGCGGCGAGTGCCACGGCCCGTCCGATGCCCCGGCCGGCGCCGGTGACGGCGACGACCTTGCCTGCCAAGAAGTTCCCCACGTCCGGCCCCTTCCCGCGATTTCTGACGGACCGTTAGATTCTATGGGTAGTCGGATACACCTGCACAAGCCCTCGTTGTCGTCGTAACCGCCGCATCCACGCAAGGAGCTGTCGACGCCCATGACCCTGCCCGCCGAGTTCCACGACATCGCCAAGCGCGTCAACAACTGGGGACGCTGGGGCGCCGACGACGAGATCGGCACCCTGAACCTGATCACCGACGAGGTGGTCCGGGGCGCCGCGGCACAGATCCGCACCGGCCGCCGGATCCCGCTCGCCCTCCCGCTCAAGGAGGACGGGGTACAGGTCGGCATGATCCCCGGCCGGATCAACCCGCTGCACACGATGGTGCAGATCAACCAGGAGCTCTTCGGTCCCGGCACGGTGGCCTGCAACGACGACGCGGTGAGCATGGGCCTCCAGGCGGGCACCCACTGGGACGCCCTCACCCATGTCTCGCACTCGGGGAAGATCTACAACGGCCGCCCGGCCGGCACCATCACGGCCCACGGCCGCGCCGAGTTCAGCGGCATAGACAAGGCCGGCCACATCGTCTCGCGCGGGGTGCTCCTCGACGTCGCGCGCGCGAAGGGGCTGGACCGGCTGCCGGGCGACCACGCGGTGACCCCCGGGGACCTGGCCGAGGCCGAGGAGTTCGGCGGGGTCACCGTCCGCCCCGGCGACATCGTCCTGGTGCGCACCGGCCAGATCCAGGTCTACCTGGCGGGCGACAAGCACGGCTACGGCTTCCCCTCGCCCGGGCTGTCCGTCCGTACGCCCGAGTGGTTCCACGCGCGGGACGTGGCGGCCGTCGCGAACGACACGCTGACCTTCGAGATCTTCCCGCCGGAGATCGAGAACCTGTGGCTTCCGGTCCACGCCCTCCACCTGGTCGAGATGGGCATGCACCAGGGCCAGAACTGGAACCTCGAAAAGTTGTCCACAGCCTGTGCAGAAGAGAACCGCTACGCGTTCCTCCTCTCCGCCATGCCGGAACCCTTCGTCGGCGGCACCGGAACTCCCGTGGCCCCGGTGGCCGTCCTCTGACCCGACGGCGTTTCGCCCCGGGGGCTTTGGCCGCACGGCCCCCGGGGCGTACGACCACGTGGAACCATGAGGTGTACATGCCGCGTCACCGTTCGCGTGCGTCACACCCCGTCCCCGCCACGTTCCCCGCAGGAGAAGCCCGCATGGCCAACCCGTACCAGGTAACGCCGCCACCTGCCCCCAGGCGCCGTTCAGGCGGCAACATCGTCGCCGTCATCGTGCTCGCCGTGGTCATCATCGGTGGCTACTTCGTCATGCAGTCGCTCCGCAAGGACGACGGCAAGCCGTCGGCGTCCCCCTCGGCCTCCCCCTCCGCCAAGCCCACCGCCAAGGACCCCGGGTCCCCCGAGTCCTCCTCCGACACCTCCAGCGCGTGGAAGGTCGGCGACTGCGGCGGCCCCGACCCGGCCAAGGCCCCCGACGGGTACAAGCGGCACGGCTGCTCCGACTCCGGCGCCACCTTCAAGGCCATCGACATCAAGGAAGCCAGCATCCTCCCGGGCGCGATCCAGTGCCCGCCGGGCACGGACCTGATGATCGACGTGAGCATCTCCTACGGCGGCAAGTCGAGCGGCATCCCCACCAACACGGTCTGCGGCCGCAACCTCTCCGGCGACCACCCCGGCGACGCCGGCGCCGGCGGCGGCCAGCTGGTGAAGGGTGACTGCGTGACCTCCCAGGCCAAGGAGGTCGCCTGCGGCGGCTCGGGCGCCCAGAAGGTCCTCGGCCTCGTCAAGACGAAGGCCGAGTGCCCCTCCGGCACCACCGACCCGATCGAACTGACGATGGCCATCGGGCGCCCGTACGACGTGATCTGCACCGACGGCTGAGACGCCCCGGAACGTGACCGCCCGCTGTCCCGGCACGGCGCCCGGGACGGCGGGCGACAGCGGCCGACCGCCGACCGCCGGCCGGCGCCGAAAATTCCGTGCCCCGGCGCCGGTGAAGGCGCAGACTCGGCCCATGGCGGACATGCGGGCATTCCGGGAAGCGGTCGACCACTGGGCGAGCGGCGGTCCCGGCGAGGCCGCGAGCGAGCTGGCCGCACGCCTGGACGTGCGGACGGCGGTACTGCTGGAAGGGCCCAGCGACCACGCGGCCGTCGAAGCCCTGGCCGCACGGCGCGGCCGCGACCTCGCCGCCGAGGGGGTGTGCGTCGTACCCATGGGCGGGGCCATGAGCGTGGCCCGCTACACCGGCCTCCTCGGGCCGCCCGGCCTCGGACTGCGCCTGACAGGACTGAGCGACGAACGCGAGCAGCCCTTCTACGACCGTGCGCTGGACCGGGCCGGGGCCCCGAGGCAGGGCTTCTTCGTGTGCGTGGCGGACCTGGAGGACGAACTCATCCGGGCACTGGGCACCGCGCGGATCGAGGAGGTCCTCCGGTCCGAGGGCGACCTGCGCTCCTGGCAGACCTTCGTACGTCAGCCCGCCCAGCACGGCCGTCCCCGGCAGCGGCAGTTGCGGCGCTTCCTCGGCACGAAGAAGGGCCGCAAGATCCGCTACGGCCGCCTCCTCGTCGAGGCCCTCGCTCCCGAAGAGGTACCAGCCCCGCTCGACGACCTCCTCGCGGCGCTGTGACCCACGCCTGCCTCAGTCGGCCTCCTTGACGCAGGTCCGGTCCTTCGCGGGCAGTTTGCCGGTGGCCAGGTACCTGTTGACCTGGTCGTCCACGCAGCTGTTGGCGTAACTCCCGTAGAGGGCATGCCGGTTCGCACCCTCCAGAGTGATCAGCCTGGAACTCGGCAGCTGTCGGCGCAGCTCGACGCTGCCCTTGTACGTGGTGCGCGGATCGCCGGTGGCGGCCACGATCAGCGCGGGGGCATCACGCCGTACCCGGGTGGGCTCCTCCCGCGGCCGGTCCCAGAAGGCGCACGGGTTGATGTTGCGGGTCAGCGGGCCGAACAGGGGATGCGCGGCGCGGCTGCGCTCGATGTCCCGCCAGTACTGCTCGGGATCGCGCCCGGCGGCCACGTCCCCGCAGATGATCGCGGACTGCACTCCCGTGGGCTCGCCCTCCCCGCGCAGCGCGTACCGGAGCTCCCCGGCGAACCCCGCGGGCAGCGTGGTCGGCGCCCCGCCGGCGGCCTCGACCAGTACGGACAGCAGCCCGCCGAAGGACGCCCGCGCGGGCTCGGTGTCGTCCGCGATGCCCGAGAACAGCAGGAGCGGCACCTGACTGTCGTCGATCCGGAAGGCGTCGGCGCCCGAACCGATGGTCAGCGGGCCGCGCGCGGATGCCGCGACGACGCGGTCGACGGAGGCTAGCACCTCGGCGCGGGTGCGGCCGAGGCCGTAGGTGCCGTGGCGCTCCGCCGCCCAGCCCGCCCAGTCGGACAGCGCCTTCTCGTTCTCGCGCTCCGTGCCCTCCAGCAGTCGCGGCCGGTAGTCGCCCGGGTCGATCGCCCCGTCGAGCACCATCCGGTCGTGGCGGCCGGGGAACATCTGGGTGTAGACCGTGCCCAGGTAGGTGCCGTAGGAGTAGCCCAGGTAGGAGATCTTCCGCTCGCCGAGCGCGCCGCGGATGACGTCCATGTCGCGGGCGGTGTTGCGGGTGCTGATGTGCGGGAGCACGGAGGCGCCGGTGGCCCGGCACTTGTCGGCCAGGCTCTTCTGCAGGGCGACCTGCCGGTCGAAGCCCGCCCGGTCGGCGCCGGCCGACAGCCAGGTCATACCGAGGGGCCAGCCGCAGTCCAGCGGGGTGCTGCGCCCGACGAAGCGCGGGTCGAAGCCGACGATGTCGTAGCGGGCCCCGACTTCCTTCATCGCCGCGCGGGCCGTCGGCGGGTAGGCCCGGGCGGGGCCGCCGGGGCCGCCCGTGTTCAGCAGGATCGCGCCGATGCGGTGACGGGTGTCGGTGGCCTTGAGCCGGGATATCGCCACGGTGATCGTGCGTCCCCGGGGGGCGGCGTAGTCCAGCGGCACGGTCACGTCCGCGCACTGCACACCTGCCCTGTCCAGATCAGGGCCCGTGGTGTCGCCGGGGCCAGTGACGCAGCTGCCCCAGGCCGGCCGCTGCCGGTAGTACGGGTCGAGGCCGGCCCCGGAACGGTTCGCGGCGGACGCGGACGCGGACGGGGGCGCGGCCCCGGCCGCCCCGGCGGACGCGGCCTCGTCGGCGACGGCCAGGGTGGGGGTGGCGGCGAGGCAGGCGGCGAGGACGAGGCCCACGGAAGACGCGCGACGGGCGGCGGGGCCGAGGGGTCGGTCGGCGGTGGGCGGCGCCTCGGCCGCTTCGTGTGATCGCATGCCCCGAGGCTAGGAACCGGCCCCGGCACGGCACATCGGCCACGGGCACGAGGTCGCGGGTCCCGCCCTCCCCCGGCACCCGGGACCCGCGGCCCGGTCCAGCCTCCTCCCCCAGGAGGAGGCCCGGCGGGTTCTGCGGGTGGCGGCGACGCGCATGCACGCCCCGAGCGCGGCACGGCAGCCGCCACCCCACGACCCGCACTCGTCAAGGCCTGCCCTTGGCGTCCCCTCGCGTCGAATCGCTCCACACCAGGGTGATCAAGATGTGACGAACCGTCAACACCTCGTTAGAGGTACACGCGCGGTTCCCGCGGCGGGGTATGAAATTCCGACGGGCCGTCCGAGGGCCGCTCGGACGCGCAGTCAGAGGTCGATTTCTGCGCGCGGTCGATCTCGCACCAGATCTGTTTGCCCGCACCCTCGCGCTGCCAGCCCCAGCGGTCCGCCAGCCCGTCGACCAGCTCCAGGCCGCGCCCGCCGGTGTCCTCCCCGCACGCCTGCCGGCGGTTCGGCGCCCGGTCGCTCGCGTCGGCCACCTCGACCCGCACTCCCGGCCCTCCGAACAGCATCCGCAGCACGGCCGGACAGCCCGTGTGCACGACCGCGTTCGTGACCAGCTCGGAGATCAGCAGGATCAGCGTCTCGGCGAGCGGCTCGTCGTCCCCTATGCCCGACCCCGCCAGCCGGGAACGCGCCCACCGGCGGGCCCGGCCGACCTCGGCGGGATCCGCACCGACCTCAAGCTGAACCTGAAGCACCTGCACCGCTCACACCATCCGAACCGGCGGACACTTCGCCTCGCGACAGGACGGGATCACCCGCTGTGATCCCCTTCCGTAGCAGCATGGTTGACATACAGTCACCACAACAAGCGCTTCGGGCATATTCACGCGCGAAGGTGTGGGCGTGGTGCATACTGTGCGACGCTCGCGCCGCTCAACCGCTCGCATTCGTGGGAGCGTACCGGAGCAGGTCCCCGCATCCGGGCCGCAATGAGTTGGGCGAAGGACACAAACCGATATCAACTCTCTGTAATCGGACATGCGTCCCGCGTCGTCCTTCCCGTGCCTCCACATCACCGTGAGCGACGTCCGCCGAGGGTCTCCCGCCGACGCGGCCGCCTCCCGCGCCCTACCCCGCCCCGCGCCTTACCGCGCCCGGCCCCCTTGCCCCGCCGAGCCCAGCAGCTCCTGCGACAGCAGCTCCTCCGCCTGCGCCGCCGTCCGCCACTGCTCGGCCCGCACCCAGGCCCGCTTCAGGTGCAGGTGCACGTCCGCCTCCCAGGTGAAGCCCATCCCACCGTGCACCTGCAGGCAGTCCCGGGCGCCCAGCACCGCCGCCTCGTCCGCGAGGAGCTTGGCCGCGGCCACCTCCCCCGCGTCCCCCGTCACCGCCGCCGCGTAGACCGCCGTACGGGCCACCTCCGCCCGCACCAGCATCCGCGCACACAGGTGCTTGACCGCCTGGAACGCCCCGATCGGCTGCCCGAACTGCTCGCGCTCGCCCGCGTACCGCACCGCCAGCTCCACCGTCCGCAGCGCGCTCCCGAGCTGCAGCGCGGCCGTCAGCAGCGCCCCCTCCTCCCGGTACGCCGACGAGTCGCCCGCCACCGCCACCCGGTGCAGCGGAGTCAGCGGGTCCACCGAACGCACCGGCTCGCCCGCCGGCACCCCGGACGCCCCCAGCACCGCGTCCGCCTCCCCGAGGTGGGCCACCAGCGGTCCGCCCAGGTCGAAGGCGCTCACCACCGCCGTCCCCGCCGCCGCCCCAGGAACCACCCCGGCGGCCAGGTGCGTGGCCACCAGCGGACCCGGCACCAGCGCCCGCCCGGCCTCCTCGAAGACCAGCACCGCCTCCGGCAGTCCCAGGCCCACACCGCCCTCGGATTCCGGCAGGCGCAGCGCGAAGAAGCCCGCCTCGCCCAGCTCGCGCCACAGGGCGCGGTCCACGCTCGCGCCCGTGTCCACCGACGCCCGCAGCGCCTCGCGTCCGTACCGGCCCGCCAGCAGGTCCCGTACGCCCGCCCGCAGGTCCTTCTGGTCCTCGGTCGGCTGGAAGTCCATGCCCCTCACCGGCCCTTCGGGAGGCCGAGGATCCGCTCGGCGACGATGTTCCGCTGGATCTGCGAGGTGCCCGCCGCGATCGTGTACGAGAGGGAGGAGAGCCGGTCCAGGGTCCACTCCTCCTCCAGGGACAGGGACTGGGCCCCGAGGACCTCCGCCGCCGTGTCGTACAGCTCCTGGCGGGCGTGCGAGTAGGCGAGCTTGAAGACGGAACCGCCGATGCCGGGGACGCCGCCCGCCGATCGCCCGGCCTCGCTGACGTTCCACTGGGTGAGCCGCCACAGCGCGCCGAACTCCCCGTACAGCCGTCCCAGCCTGCGCCTGAGCACCGGGTCGTCCCACCGGCCGTTGGCCTGCGCCGTCCGGGCCAGTTCCCCCAGGGTCCGGCGGCAGGCGACGACCTCGCCGACGAAGGCGGTGCCGCGCTCGAAGGACAGCGTGACCATGGTGACCCGCCAGCCGTCGTTCTCCGCACCGACCCGGTCGGCCACCGGGACCCGTACCTCGTCGAGGAACATCTCCGCGAACTCCGCCGACCCGGCGAGCGTGCGCAGCGGCCGTACGGTCACCCCCGGCGCGTCCATCGGCATGGCCAGCCAGGAGATCCCCCGGTGCTTGGGCGCCCCGGGATCGGTGCGCACCAGCAGCTCGCACCAGTCGGCGACCTCCGCGTGCGAGGTCCAGATCTTCGACCCGCTGATCACGTAGTCGTCGCCGTCGCGCACGGCCCGGGTGCGCAGGGAGGCCAGGTCGGAGCCCGCGTCCGGCTCACTGAAGCCCTGGCACCACACCTCGTCGCCGCGCAGTACGGGCGGCAGCCAGCGCGCCCGCTGCTCCGCCGTGCCCTCGGCGGCGATCGTCGGTCCGGCGTGCAGCAGCCCGACGAAGTTCGCGCCGACGTACGGGGCCCCGGCGCGCTCGGTCTCCTCCAGGAAGATCAGGTGCTGGGTCGGGGTGGCTCCGCGGCCGCCCGCGTCCACCGGCCAGTGCAGGCCCGCGTAGCCGGCCTCGTACAGCCTGCGCTGCCAGCCGAGGTCGTAGGCGCGCCGGCCCGGCCAGTCGTCGGGGGACGGCCTGGCGGGCAGCTCGGGGAGCACCTTGGCGAGCCATGCGCGCAGCCGGGCCCGGAAGTCCTGCTCCTCCTCGGTGTAGGTCAGGTCCATCAGCGGTCGCGGTCCAGGTCGAGGCCGAGCATGCGGATGGCGTTGCCGCGCATCAGCTTGTAGACCGTCTCGTCGTCCAGCCCCTTCACGTGGTCGAGGGCGACCTCCTTGGTGTGCGGGAAGGTCGAGTCCACGTGCGGGTAGTCGGTCTCGAAGGTCGCGTTGTCGCGTCCGACGACGTCGAGGGAGGCGATCCCGTGCTTGTCGCGGAAGAAGCAGCAGAACATCTGCCGGTAGTAGTACGTGGACGGCGGCTCGGGGATCAGGTCGCGGACTCCGCCCCAGGCCCGGTGTTCCTCCCAGACGTCGTCGGCCCGTTCCAGGGCGTAGGGGATCCAGCCCATCTGGCCCTCGCTGTAGGCGAGCTTGAGCGTCGGGAACTTCACCAGGACGCCGCTGAAGAGGAAGTCCATCATCGAGGCCATCGCGTTGTTGAAGCTGAGCGAGGCCTGGACGGCGGGGGGTGCGTCGGGGGAGGCGGCGGGCATCTGGGAGCTGGACCCGATGTGCATGTTGACCACCGTGCCGGTCTCCTGGCAGACGGCGAAGAAGGGGTCCCAGTAGCCGGAGTGGATGGAGGGGAGCCCGAGATAGGTGGGGATCTCGGAGAAGGTCACGGCCTTCACCCCGCGGGCCGCGTTGCGCCGGATCTCGGCGACGGCGAGGTCGATGTCCCAGAGCGGGATGATGCACAGCGGGATCAGCCGGCCGCCGCTGTCGCCGCACCATTCCTCGACCATCCAGTCGTTGTAGGCGCGTACGCAGGCGAGGGCGACTTCCTTGTCGTGGGCCTCGGCGAAGGTCTGGCCGCAGAAGCGCGGGAAGGTCGGGAAGCAGAGCGAGGCCTCGACGTGGTTGAGGTCCATGTCGGCGAGGCGCGCCTTGGGATCCCAGCAGCCGCGGCGCATCTCCTCGCGGGTGATGCCCTCCAGGGTCATGTCGTCACGGTCGAAGCCGACGGCGGCGATGTTGCGCTTGTACGGGAACTTCAGGTCCTCGTAGATCCACCAGTCGGTCGGCGGGCCGTCGGGGTCCATGGTGATGACGTACTTGCCTCCGGTGTAGGCGAGTTCGCCGATGCCGGCGGTGAGCGCCTTGGGGCCGCGGTCGCGGTACTTGGCGGGCAGCCAGACGTCGAACAGGTGCGCGGGCTCGATCACGTGGTCGTCGACGCTGATGATCCGAGGCAGTTCCATGGTCTCCCCAATTCACCGATCTGATGGATCGTCAGAAACAAGCTAGCCCCGCCACCCCTGGACCGACAAGCGTCGGCGCTCTACGCTCTGCGCTTGATCTGACTATCCGTCAGCTATGGGGAGGTCTGGGATGACGGACACCGCGACCGCGACAGAACTGAGCCGGTCCCGGACCCTGTGGGAACTGATCTCCCGCCGGGCCGCGCTGACCCCGGACGCCACCGCCTTGACCGAAGCCGCCGAGGACCCCGCACACGACCGCCGGCTCACCTTCGGCGCACTGCGCGACCGCTCCGAACGCGTCGCCGCCGGCCTCCACGCCATGGGCGTGCGCCCCGGCACCGTCGTCGCCTGGCAGCTCCCCACCCGCATCGAGACCGTGCTGCTCTCCGTCGCCCTCGCCCGGATCGGCGCCGTCCAGACCCCCGTCATCCCCTTCTACCGGGACCGCGAGGTCGGCTTCGCCCTCCGCGAGTCCAAGGCCGAGTACTTCGCCGTCCCCGGAACCTGGCGCGGCTTCGACCACACCGCCATGGCCGCCCGCCTCGGCGCGCGCGGCGTCTTCGAGGCCTACGCGGACCTCCCCGACGGCGACCCGGCCGTACTCCCCCCGCCGCCCGCCTCCGGCACCGGCGTCCGCTGGATCTACTGGACCTCCGGCACCACCTCCGACCCCAAAGGCGTCCTGCACACCGACCGCTCCCTGATCGCGGGCGGCTCCTGCCTCGCCCACGCCCTCCACCTGAGCCCGTCCGACGTGGGCTCCATGGCCTTCCCGTACGCGCACATAGGCGGCCCGGACTACCTGGTGATGCTCCTGCTGTACGGCTTCCCCGCGGTGCTCTTCGAGAAGTTCGCGATGCCCGGCGCGCTGGACGGCTACCGCCGCCACGGGGTCACCGTGGCCGGCGGCTCCACCGCCTTCTACTCCATGTTCCTGACCGAGCAGCGCAAGGCCCCGGGCGTCCCCCTCCTCCCCACCCTGCGTCTCCTGGCGGGCGGCGGCGCCCCCAAGCCGCCGGAGATCTACCACGCGGTCGTACGGGAGCTGGGCTGCCAGCTGACCCACGGCTACGGCATGACCGAGGTCCCGATGATCACCATGGGCTCCCCGGACGACACCGCCGAGAACCTCGCGACCACCGAGGGCCGCCCTCCGGCGGGCATGTCCATCCGCATCACCTCACCGGACGGCACCGAGCTCCCCCGGGGCACCGACGGCGAGGTCCGCCTGCGGGGCGAGGCCGTCTGCCGGGGCTACCTGAACCGCGACGGGGCGGCGGACGCCTTCGACCCCGACGGCTACCTGATCACGGGCGACCTCGGCCACCTGACGCGGGACGGCTACCTGGTCCTCACCGGGCGCAGCAAGGACGTCATCATCCGCAAGGGCGAGAACATCTCGGCGAAGGAGATCGAGGACCTCCTCCACCAGCTCCCGGGCATCACGGACGTGGCGGTCATCGGCCTCCCGGACCCGACCCGCGGCGAACGCGTCTGCGCGGTGGTGGAACAACCCCCGGGAGCCGCCCCCCTGACCCTCCCCCAGCTGACGGCCTACCTCCGCACCCAAGGCCTGGCCACCCACAAGCTCCCGGAACAACTCGAACTCCTGGAAGCCCTTCCCCGCAACGAGGCCCTGCGCAAGATCCTGAAGTACAAGCTCCGCGAGCGGTACGCGTAGCCCTGCGGGGCGGGGGCCGAAGGGCGGGGGCCGAAGGGCGGGGGCGGGGGCGGCGTGCAGGAGCCACCTGACCGGCATCAGAGTCGCGCATGGGGGCTTCCCGTCAGTCCCATCGTCTCTCCGGTTCGGGCCGGCCCCTCAAGGGCGCTCCCTTCGGTCGCGTCGCTTCGCGATGTCGCTGCGCTCCACCCTTGACCGACCGACCCGCCCCGGACATACGAGGACAGCCGGGAAACCCCCAAAGGAACGAGCCGGGCACTCAAGAATCAGGACGGGGCGGCCAGAGATCCGCGAGGAGATCCCGGTGGGCACGACCGAGAGACGGGGCCCATGACGGCGCCCTGCCGAGTCGGCGGGGCGCGCCACATCGCTACGCGCTCCTCATCGCTCAGCGTCCGACGACCGTCCTGGGCTGGACACAAACCGCCCACAGCCTCGGTCCCCCACCCGCCACGCGTCCGACGACCGTCTGGGGCCGGACACAGGCCACCCACACCCCACAGGCGCTCCTCATCCGAGGCGCCTGACGGCCGACTGGGGTAAAGACGGGCTGGACAGCGGCTATGCCGTCGTGGGTGCGGGTCAGCGCACGTGGGTGGGCCAGAAGGCCGACCATTTGCCCCAATTACCCCTGTTTAGCCGCGAGGTTATGGGGTGACGCTCGCGCTGACCCGGTTCTACGACGGAATAGCCGAGCTGCCGGCCGTCCGCCCTTCTCAGCAGCTCTCATCAGCCCCTGCCGGCCGTCGGACGCAGTCATGGAGAAGCGCGTAGCGATCCGAGGCGGCCTATGTCCAGCCCCAGACGGTCGTCGGACGCTAAGGCGTGAGGAGCGCGTAGCGATTGGGCGCGCTTCCCCCGACGCGGATGCTGGTCTGTGATGGGCCCCGTCTCTGGACCGTGCCTACGGGGGGTCTCCTCGCGCATCGCTGGCCGCCCCGTCCTGATCCTTTAACTCCCGGCCCGTTCCTTTGGGGGCTTCCCGGCAGTCTTTCGTTTCTCCGGGGCGGGACGGTCGGTCAAGGGTGGCCGAAGGCCATCACGCAGTGACGCGACGAAGGAGCGCCCTTGAGGGACCGGCCCGACACGGAGGGACGATGGGACTGACGGGAAACCCCCATACCCATCCCTGATACCGATCGAGCAGCTCCCGACTACCCGAGCCCCCGCCGTACCCCCGCCCCGCCCCGACCCGCCCCCTACAGCCTGCTCAGTGACGCCGCCGCGAACAGGACGTCGCGGATCGCCTCGCGGTCACCGTGCTGGCCCACCGCCGCCTCCTCCGGGGAGATGTGCCCGGCGGCCAGCTGACAGAACTCGATGCCGTCCAGGGCGATCTCCGCCACCGTGCGTTCCGGCGACGGCTTCGCTCCCGGCGAGTCCAGCGCGATGTCCCAGCCACCGCCGCCCGAGCCCTCGATCTCCAGGTGCAGGGTCCGCCCGGGCGCACCCGCCGCGACCAGGCCCCGCGCCGGGGCCGCCAGGCCGGCGCGTCTGCGCTGCGCCAGCGCGCCCGGCAGGAGCCGCGCCGCCAGGTCGATCATCCGGTGCAGGTGCGGGCCGGCCGGCGGCTCGTACGGGTAGTCCACCGCCTCCGCGATGTCCCACGCGTGCACCCAGCACTCGAAGGCCCGTTCCAGGAACGCGTCCCCGAGCGGCAGCGCGAAGCCGCCGTAGTCCACCGCCAGCTCGGCGACTCCCCGGCCGGCGAAGGAGACCGTACGCACCAGCGTGTGGCCCTGTTCCCGCCACGGGTCGCGGACCTGCCGCGTGACCGGGTACGGAGTCGCACCCCAGAAGTGCTCCGTCCGCACGGTCGGCCCGCCCTTCGGCGCGTCCGGACCCAGCGGGTCGTCGAGCCCCAGCGCCGAGGCGATCAGCCCGTCCACGGTCAGCAGATGGCCGATCACCCCCGCCACCGTGGTCCGCTGCGACCGACGCCGCTCCTCCTCGAACCACTTGAGCCGCACCGGGGTGTGCCACTCCGAGTCCCCGAAATCCTGCAGCAGCGCGTCGAGCCGCGCGGTCTCGGTGTCGTACGGACTCGCCCACACCGGCACCGGAATGCGGGCCGGCCGCTTGCCCAGGCAGTCCTCCAGGACGCGCGAGCGCAGCAGCGGTTTCAGGTCGAGGTTCTCCTCCGGGTGCAGCAGCCCCACCGCGTCGCGCAGCCGCAGCGCCTCCTCCGCGCAGGGCGCGCACTCGGTGAGGTGGTCCTCCACCGCCTGGGTCTCCTCGGACGAGCAGGCCGCCAGCGCCCACGCCCCGAGCAGGGACTTCAGCACGGCGTGCGAAGGCGGAGGCGGCACCTCGGACGGCGGCGGCGGTGGCGGCATCGACCGCGGCGCGTGGCCCGGGTCGAGGTCGTCCGCGGCCCCGCGCGGACCCGGTATCCGCGGCCGGCCGCCCGGACGCGCGTATCCGTCATCGGGCGACTGGGGAGGGCCGTTCATCGAGTCGTTCCATATCCGGACCGGGCGGTTTCCTCCTGCGGGAGGGCGTTGGCGGTCGACAGCAACTGCAGCCCGAGCCGCAGCCTGCGCCGCGCCTCGTCTTCACTGATCTGCAGGTCGGCGGCGGCCTGCCGATAGTCGCGCCGCTTGAAGTAGGCGAGTTCCAGCGCGGCGCGCAGGGGTGCGGGCATCGAGGTGACGATGTAGTCGGCGCGGGCGGCCGCGTTGGCGCTGCGCACCTTCTGCTCCAGCTCCTCGCGTGAGCCGCGGCCCAGTTCGGCCTGGCGCAGCCGGGCCACCGCCTGGCCCTGGGTGATCCGGGCGACCCAGGAGCGCATGGAGCCCTGCTTGGGGTCGTAGGCGTCCGGGTTCTCCCAGATGTAGCCGAAGACCTCGCGGGTGATCCGGTCCGCCGCCTTCTCGTCGCCCAGCACCCGGTGCGCCAGGCTGTGCACGAGCGAGGCGAAGCGGTCGTACAGCTCCCCGAGCGCGGCAGCCTCGCCACGGGCGAGTCGCTGCTGCATGCGACGGTCCCAGCGCGGTGGTGCGTCCTTCGGCATGAATGCCCCCAGCCGTGTGTCGACTCAACGAATGTAGTGGGCACATGGCAGATCGCGCCTGTTTTGGAAGAACCTCACCCTGGAAGTGCGCCCTGCGTGATAGGGGCGTGGCAGGGCGTGAACGGTGGTACGCCCGACGGCACATGGGGACAGGTGTACGCGCCCCATCGCGCTCCCCGTGCGCGGGTTCGATGCGGCCGCCTCCTCGACCACTTCGCTTAACGCTCAGGCCACATAGGGCTTACGCTCCTGCCTTGTCTTGATCTGAACCCCACTGCACATGTGAAGGCGGAACGCCGAAATGGACAGCGCAGAATACGAGCGCAAGATCGCCGCCCGATTCGCCACCTTCGACCAGGACGGGTCCGGGTATATCGACCGGGAGGACTTCAGCGCGGCCGCGAAGGCCGTCCTGGCCGAATTCGGCACCACCGCCCGGTCGGACAAGGGCCAGGCCGTCTTCGCGGGCGCCGAGGCCTTCTGGCAGGGAATGGCCGGCATCGCGGACGTCGACGGGGACCAGCGGGTGTCCCGCGAGGAGTTCATCACCGGGGCGGCGAAGCGGCTGCGCGACAACCCGGAGCGGTTCGCGGAGATCGCGCGGCCGTTCCTGCGGGCTGTGATCGCGGTGGCGGACGAGGACGGCGGCGGCGCGACCCCGCCGAACGCGGCCCGGGTGCTGCGCGTCCTGGGCACCGCCCCTGAGCTGGCCACCCAGGTGGCGGCGGCCCTGGACGCGGACCGCGACGGCCGCATCTCGGAGGACGAGATCCTGGCGGCCTTCGCGGGCTACTGCGGTGTGGAAGCCCCCGACGCGTAACGCCTGCGGCGCGCTCGGCAGTACATCCGGCCCGGCCGGCACAACGCAGCCTCGCCAGGGGGCACCTCCCAGCGGTAGCTGGGGGAGTTTGAGGCGCGGGGGTCTGGGGGCAGCGCCCCCAGCAGTCGGCCTGCACGGGCCCACCGCGCCTCACACCGGTATCGGGCCCCTGCGGCCGGCTTCCCGGGGCGCTGCCCCAGACCCCCGCGCCTCAAGCGCCGGCGGGGCTGCACTTCGCTACGCGAAGACGACCGTGCGGGCACCGTTGAGCAGCACGCGGTGCTCGCTGTGCCACTTCACCGCGCGCGCGAGCGCCTGGCACTCCACGTCCCGCCCGACCGCCACCAGCTGGTCCGGGGTCACCTCGTGGCCCACCCGCTCGACCTCCTGCTCGATGATCGGCCCCTCGTCGAGGTTCGCCGTCACGTAGTGCGCGGTCGCGCCGATCAGCTTCACACCTCGCGCGTGCGCCTGGTGGTACGGCTTCGCGCCCTTGAAGCTCGGCAGGAACGAGTGGTGGATGTTGATGATCCGCCCGCTCAGTTCCGTGCAGAGCTTGTCGGACAGCACCTGCATGTAGCGCGCCAGGACCACCAGGTCGACGTTCTCGGCGCGCACCAGCTCCAGCAGCTGCGCCTCCGCCTCCGCCTTCGTGTCCTTCGTGACGGGGATGTGCACGAACGGGATGTCGTAGGAGCCGACCAGTTCGGCGAAGTCGGTGTGGTTGGAGACCACGGCCGCGATCTCGACCGGCAGGGCGCCGATCCGCGTGCGGAACAGCAGGTCGTTCAGGCAGTGCCCGAACTTGGACACCATGAGGATGATCCGCATGCGCTCTTCGGAGCGGTGGATCTGCCAGTCCATCTTGAAAGAGTCGCCGATCGCGGCGAAGCTGGCGCGCAGCTTCTCGACCGTCACCGGGGGCTCGGCCTCGAAGTGCACCCGCATGAAGAAGAGCCCGGTCTCCCGGTCTCCGAACTGCTGGCTGTCCACGATGTTGCATCCGGTCATGAAGAGGTAACTCGACACGGCATGCACGATGCCCTGCTTGTCGGGGCAGGACATGGTCAGGACGTACTGGGGCTGGGCCTGGGCCTCGGTGTGCGGGTCGCTCATGACCGCACAGCCTTTCACACCGCGCGGGTGAGGATCTTCAACACATCGAGCGATGCGGGGCGCACGTCGGGGTCGTCCCCGTCGGCTTCCGCCAGTCGTACGTGCGCCTCGCGCGCGGCACGCACCGCCTCGGGCCACGCGTGGTGCTCCAGGTAGGCGGAGACGGGGGCGTCGGGCCCGACCTGGTGAAGGATGCGGAGCACCCGCAGCACGGCGAGGTCGACGACGGCCGCCTCCTGCGAGTCACGGAAGATCGTGCCGACGTACTTCTCGGCGGACCAGCTGTCGAGCCAGGTGTCCTCGACGAGCCGGTACACGGCGTCGGTGATGTCGCCGTACGCCTCGTCGCCGGTCAGCCAGGTGTCCTCGTGGAAGACCGGATCGGAAAGCATGTGCAGCGCCGAGCGCACGTTGCTGCGCCAGCGCCACCACGGCATGTCGTTGAGGGGCATGCCGCCCATGGTGGAGGAGCGGCCACCGCGTCGGGAAGAGTTCTTCGAACCTTGGGCGAATGTCACGCTTTCGATCGTACGTTCCCGTTCGATGCGATCTTGAAGCACCCAGGGGGACTGCGCCCCTGCAATTCACCTGGGCGTCACCCGATGTTGTGTCCATCTCACTCGACAGTTACCGGTGGGGCGGAATGGTGCACGGACATGACCATCTCGCGACGCGCCGCATCCCGCTCCCGCACCTTCGTGGCCACGGCGATGGGTGCGTGTCTCATCGCCGGGTGCGGGGTGCTCCCCGGCGGCTCGGAGGGCTCCGGGGGAACCGTCACCGTCATGACTTTCGCCCCTGAAGACACCAAAGCGACCAACATGCCTGGAATGACCGGCATGGCCAAGGCGTACGAGCGCTGGGTGAACTCCAAGGGCGGGATCAACGGCCACAAACTGCGCGTACTGACCTGCAACGAGAAGAACACGCCCTCCGGCGCCGCCGACTGCGCCCGCAAGGCCGTCGCCGAGAAAGCCGTCGCCGTCGTCGGCTCCTACAGTCAGCACGGACGCGCCTTCATGGCCCCGCTGGAGGCGGAGGGCATCCCCTTCATAGGTGGCTACGGAGTCTCCTCCGAGGAGTTCCAGTCCCCCCTGTCCTACCCGGTCAACGGCGGCCAGCCCGTCCTCATCGCCGGCGCCGGCCACCAGCTGAGCCGCGCCTGCAACCAGGTTGCCCTGGTCCGCCCGGACACCCTCGCGGGCGACACCCTGCCCGTTCTGCTCAACGCCGGGCTGCGGGCCAACAAGATGGCGGACGCCTCCGACATCCGGGCCGCCGAGGACTCCGCCGACTTCGGACCGCAGGCCCGCGAAGCCCTCGCGCACACCAGCGGCACCGGCAAGGAGAAGGAAAAGGAGAAGGGCTGCGTGACCGCCGTCCTCGGCGAGCGCACCGAGACCTTCTTCGACGCCTTCCGCCGGACCGACGCCCAGCGCAAGAAGCCGCAGATCTCCTCCGTCCTGGGCAGCGTCAGCCAGTCCCTGGTGGACCGCACGGGCGGCAAGGAGAGCCCCTTCGAGGGGGCGTACCTGACCAGCTGGTACCCGGTGGCCGCCGATCCCCTGTGGGAGCCCATGCGCAAGGTGGTCTCCGAGTTCGCCTTCGGCGACGACAACGTCGACCCCGACGACAGCGGGGCGCAGACCACCTGGATCGCGTACACCGTGCTCAGCGAGATCCTCAAGGGCCTCAAGGGGGACGAGCCCGTCACCGGCCGCGTGGTCAAGCGCGCCCTGAACGAGGCGCAGCCGGTCAACACCGGAGGCCTCACCCCGAACCTGAGCTGGCGCTACCAGGACATGCGCGCCGTCGCCGGCTTCCCCCGCATCGTCAACGGCCGGGTCACCTTCCAGATCGTGCAGGCCGGGCGGCTCGTGGCGCAGCCCGGCGAGCAGTCCCTGGACATGACCCCGACCCTGGTGACGGCCCCGCCCATGGCCTGAGCGGAACGGCTCAGAGCTGGGTCTTGTCCCGCTTGGTGAGGCCGTACTTGCCGGCGATCGCGTTCCACAGGGTCGCGGCGGACTCCTTGGCCTTCGTCGCCTCGCCACTCGACTTGTTGCCCTCGGAGGCGTTCTTGGTGACCTTGGCCTTGCCGTCCTTGCACTTGTCGTCGTCCACGTCGTCCGCCCAGGCCGCGTAGCTGTCGTCGGCATCCGCGGAGGACTGCCAGGCCTTGGTCAGGGACGCGGACAGCTTCGCGTGGTCCGGGAGCTGGTCCAGCTTCAGCTCCTGGAGGCGGGTGACGAGCTCCTCGCGCTGGCGGGCCGCGTCGCGCAGGTCGGCGGCCGCCTGGTCGAGGTTGCTGCAGCCCTTGATGTCCTCCACGGCCTTGATCACCGCGGCCCGGCTGTCGTTGCTGTCCGCGAGGAGCTTGTCCAGCTGGACGGCCTGCGGGCGGCCCGGGTCGACGGGGGCCACGCCGCCGGGGGCAGCGGGGTCGCCGCTCGCGGTCGGGGCGGCGGCGACCGCGCCGGGGTCGTTGTTCTGCGGCTTGCCGTCGGCGAGCAGCGAGCCGACGCCGAGCCCGACGACGGCCAGGCCGATGACCACCGCGCCGATGATCGCGGGCGAGACCTTGCGCGCGGGCTCCGGGGGCGGCGGGGGCGGGGCGTACTGCTGCTGCGGGTGCGGGTGCGGCTGCTGGTACTGCGGTTGCTGCGGCTGCTGCTGGCGGGGCGGCTGGGGGCGCGGCGGCGGCTGACGCAGCACGGGCTCCTGGACCGGCGGCAGGTGCTGGGTGTGCCCGGCGGAGTCGTCACCCCGGAAGAGCCCGTCGAACCCGTCCACGGCGCGGTCTGCGGGGACCGGCGGTATGTACTGGGTCGCCGCCTCCTCGTGCGCGGGAGCGGCCGGGACCGGCGGGATGTACTGCGTCGCCGCCTCGTCATGCCCGGGAGCCGCCGGGACCGGCGCAATGTACTGCGTCGCCGCCTCGTCATGCCCGGGAGCCGCCGGGACCGGCGGAATGTACTGCGTCGCGGCCTCCGGCAGCGGGGGGTAGCCGTAGCCGTGCGGGTCCCCCGGCCCCTCGTAGCCGGGCCCCACCACATGCCCGGGCGAGGCTTCCGGGCCGGGATAGGCCTGCGGATAGCCGTACGCGGCCCCGGGCTGCTGCTGGGGCTGCTGCTGGGGCTGCTCCTGGTGCTGGTGCGGCTGCGGGTACTGCTGCGGCTGCGGCTGCGGGTACTGCTGCTGTTGTTGTGGCTGCTGCTCCGGGTACGCCGGGTATCCGGACGCCGGGTCCGGACCCCACGGGGCACCCGGCTGGGGGGCGCCCCCTTGTCCGCTCTGCGTCACCGGGACTCCTTCTCCGACTCGCCCGACCCTACGGAACCGTCAGGTCACGCTACCCCGTCACGCACCGCCACGGTGAGAGCACCCCGAACCCCGTCCGGCCCGCCCAGGCCGGGTGTCCTGCCGATCAGGCCGGGCTCGCGGCGCCAGACCGACAAGACACCCCTACGCCGTCACCTCCAGCCGCGCCGCGAACTCCCGCACCGCCGCCTCCTCCCGGTACGGCTCCAGCCGCGCCCGGAAGTCGTCCAGGTACTCCACGCCCCGGTTCGAGCGGAGCCCCTCCAGCAGTTCCGCCGCCTGCGTCGCCGTCAGGCAGGCCTGTTCCACCTCCCGCTGCTGCACCTGCGCCGCCGCCAGCAGCAGCAGCCCGATGGCCCGGCGGCGCGCCTTGCCCGCCGGGAGGCCCCGCAGGGCCTCCTCCGCCCGCCTGGCCGCCGCGTCCGCCTGGCCCAGGTCGCGGTGGCAGTGCGCCAGCTCGTCCGCGAGATACGCCGCGTCGAAGTGGCGGATCCACACCGGGTCGTCACCCGACTCCGGCTCCGCCCGCTCCAGCGCGCTCACCGCCCGCCCGGACAGCACCGCCGTCGCCCGGGTGTCCCCGAGCAGCGCGTGGCCGCGCGCCTCGGCCGCGTAGAACATGGCCTCGACCCGGGGGGTGACCTGCCCCCGCGTCCCCTCCTGGGCGGCCCGCGCCAGCTGCGCGATCTCCCGCGGGTTGCCCAGTTCGGCGGCGAGGTGGCTCATGGACGCCGCGAGCACGTAGCCCCCGTACGCCCGGTCCCCCGCCGCCTGGGCGAGGCGTAGCGCCTGGATGTAGTACCGCTGGGCCAGGCCCGGCTGGCCCGTGTCCACCGCCATGTAGCCGGCGAGCTCCGTCAGCCGGGCCACCGCCGCGAACAGGGCCCGCCCTACGGGTTCCCGGTAGGAGCCGCCGATCAGTCCGGACACCACCGAGTTGAGGTAGTGCACGACCACCGGCCGGACGTGCCCGCTGCCGAAGCGGTGGTCGAGGTCCTTGAGGGCCTCGGTGGTCGCCCGGACCGCCTCCACGTCCGGCATGCCGACGCGCGAGCCGCCGCTGCGGGCGACCTGGGTGTCGGCCCCGGTGATCAGCCAGTCGCGGCTCGGCTCCACGAGCGCGGAGGCGGCCACGCTGGAGCCCGCGAGGAAGTCACGGCGGCCGACATCACTGCGCCACAGCTCGCAGACCTGCTCGATGGCGCCGATGACGGTCGGGGAGAACTGCAGGCCGACGCCGGAGGCGAGGTTCTTCCCGTTGGCCATGCCGATCTCGTCGATGGTGACGGTCCGGCCGAGCTTGCGCCCGAGCGCCTCGGCGATGATTCCGGGAGCCCGGCCGCGCGGCTGCTGGCCGCGCAGCCACCGGGCCACGGAGGTCTTGTCGTAGCGGAGATCGAGGCCGTGTTCGGCCCCGCACATGTTCACGCGCCGGGCGAGCCCGGCGTTGGAGCACCCGGCTTCCTGGATGAGCGCCTGCAGCCGTTCGTTCGGCTGGCGGGCGACGAGAGGCCTGGCTGCCATGAAAACCCCCTGCTGACCGCGGGTGATCCGTTGGAATGATCACTTCCCGCCTGATGTGCGGAGAATCTTCCGCTCTGCGTCGTGTCGCTACCCAACTCCGGCGCCCCGGCCTCCTACGCGCCCCCACGCGTGCATCAGTGCGCCCCGTATGCAGGATCGATGCTCCGCCCGCCGCCTGGTTTACGCCCGTAACCCCGGGTGACCCGAGGAGTTGTGATGGGCGTGGAAGAGACCATCGGAGTCACGGAGACCGCACCCATCCCCAAGCAGCGCGGCGAGCAGCTGCTGGACCATGCCGTGCGGTACGCGGAAGAACGGCACTGGGATGTCTTCGCCGGCACCTGGTTGGAGCCCGGGGACGGCCGCGAGCTGTGCTCCTGCGGGGCGGCGGACTGCCCGGCTCCCGGCGCGCACCCGGCGGTGAAGGACTGGGCGGCCCAGGCCACCGGCAGCGCGGTGCAGGTCCGGCGGATCTGGGCGAAGCACCCGCAGGCCTCGATCCTGCTGCCGACGGGCCGGACGTTCGACGCGCTGGACGTGCCCGAATCGGCCGGGTTCCTCGCGCTGGCACGGCTGGAGCGCATGGAGCGCACCCTCGGGCCGGTCACCCTCACGCCCGACCACCGGATGCTGTTCTTCGTCCTGCCCGGGGCCGGCGTCAAGGTGCCCGACCTGGTGCGCAAGCTGGGCTGGCCGGCCGCCACGATCGACCTGGTGGCGCGGGGCGAGGGCGAGTACGTGGCCGCGCCCCCCACCCGCTTCGGCGGCCGGGGCTCGGTCCAGTGGGCACGGCGGCCCACGCCGGCGAACCGGTGGCTGCCGGACACGGAGGAGCTCATCGACGCGCTGGCGTACGCGTGCGGCAGCGAGGCCGCGGCGGAACGCAAGCGCCGCCAGGGCTGACCCCGGAGCTCGGAGCTCAGAGCTCAGAGCTCAGAACCCGGAACTCGCCTGCCGGACCTGCGAAATCAGGGCGAAAACTCATGACATAAGTAACTGCTCAGGCCTCTCCCCCTCCTCCTATGGTGAAGAAGGAACGACCAACGGGGACGTAAACGGGAGGCGGGCGCATGCCGGACCAAGGCAATGCGACGGGTGGAACGTACGGGACGGGTGGCGCGCGATCCGCGCCGCCCGCCGTGCGGGTGGAAGGTCTGTGGAAGCGCTTCGGCGTCCAGGTGGCCGTCGCCGGGATCGACCTGGAGCTGCCCGCCGGGCAGTTCATCGGTCTCGTGGGCCCGAACGGCGCGGGCAAGACGACCACGCTGTCGATGGTGACCGGGCTGCTGCGCCCGGACATGGGGCGGGTCCACGTCGCGGGACACGACGTGTGGGCGGACCCGACCGAGGTGAAGGCGCGGATCGGCGTACTGCCCGAGGGCCTGCGGCTCTTCGAGCGGCTGTCGGGGCGCGAACTGCTCGGCTACATGGGCCGGCTGCGCGGGCTGCCGGGCGAGGAGACCGACAAGCGGGCGACCCAGCTGCTGGACGTCCTCGACCTCGCGGGCTCGCAGCACAAGCTGGTCGTGGACTACTCGACCGGCATGCGCAAGAAGATCGGCCTGGCGGCGGCGCTGCTGCACAACCCCGAAGTGCTCTTCCTCGACGAGCCGTTCGAGGGCGTCGACCCGGTGTCGGCGCAGACCATCCGCGGGGTGCTGGAGCGCTACACGACCTCCGGCGCCACGGTCATCTTCTCCTCCCACGTGATGGAGCTCGTCGAGTCGCTGTGCGACTGGGTGGCCGTGATGGCCGCCGGCCGGATCCGCGCCGCGGGCCCGCTGGCCGACGTACGGGGCTCCGCGCCCTCGCTGCAGGCCGCCTTCCTCGAACTGGTCGGCGCGCACGGGCGCGACGCGGCCGGGGACTCGCTGGACTGGCTCGGCGGCGGCTCCGGGGCGGGATCGCGATGACCTCGCCCGCCAACCCGGCCGCCGGCCCGGCCGGCACAGTGACCACACCCGCCACCGGATCCACCGGGGCCACGGGGTCCGCAGGGACCTCGTCCGTCGCGTCGGTCCCGCTGACCCCGGTGTTCGTCCGCCTCAAGCTGTCGCTGCTGCGCAACGGCCTGAAGGGCTCCTCCAAGCGCAAGGCCGCCTACTTCTCGACGCTCGCCTTCGCCCTGGTCGTCGGCTTCTTCGTGACGCTCGGCCTGGCCCTGCTGCACGGGAACGCCCACGCCGGCACGGTCGTCGTCCTGCTGGCCGCGATCCTGGCCCTCGGCTGGGCCTTCATGCCGCTGTTCTTCCCCACCGGGGACGAGACCCTCGACCCGAGCCGGCTGGTCATGCTGCCGCTGCGCCCGCGTCCTCTCGTACGGGCCCTCCTCGCCTCCTCTCTGGTCGGCATCGGGCCGCTGTTCACGCTGTGCCTGGCCATCGGCTCCGTACTGGCCGTCGCGCGCGGCGCCGCCGGCGCGGTGGCCGCCGTGGTGGCCGCGCCCCTGCTGGTGCTCGGCTGCGTGACCCTCGCGCGGGCGGTGGCCACGGCCAACGTGCGGCTGCTGACCAGCCGCAAGGGGCGGGACCTGGCCGTGCTCAGCGGCCTGCTGATCGCGGTGGGCGGGCAGCTGGCCAACTTCGCCAGTCAGAGCCTGTTCCAGTCGGGCGGCCTGGCCTCCCTGGCACCCGTCGAGGCCGTGGTGCGCTGGCTGCCGCCGGCGACCGCCGTCGGCATGGTGGACTCGGCGAGCGAAGGCGCGTACGGGGTGGCGGCCGCCCAGCTGGCCCTGACCCTGGCCGCCCTGGCCGCCCTCCTGTGGTTCTGGGAGCGGAGCCTGACCCGGCTGATGGTCACCCCGGACGGCTCGACCCTCACGGCGGCCCGGCCGGCGAAGGACCGCGGCGCGGGCGGCCTGTGGTCCCTGCTGCCCGCCGGCCGGACGGGCGCGACCATGCAGCGCACGCTGCGCTACGCCGTCCGCGATCCGAAGACCAAGGCGTCCTGGGTGACCGCGCTGGCGATCGGCCTGATCATCCCCGTCTTCAACGCCCTCCAGGGCTCGGGATCCGTCTACCTCGGCTGCTTCGGCGCGGGCATGCTCGGCATGCAGATGTACAACCAGTTCGGCCAGGACACCTCGGCTTTCTGGATGGTCGCGCAGACCATCTCCTCCACGCGTGACGCGTACGTGGAACTGCGCGCGCGGGCCGCCGCGCTGGCCCTGGTCACCGTCCCGTACACGATCCTGGTCACCGTGATCACGGCTGCGGTGATCGGTGAATGGTCCGCCCTCCCGGCGGCCACCGGCGTGGCCCTCGCCCTGCTGGGCTCGATGCTCTGCACGGGGGCGCTGGCCTCGGCCCGCTTCCCGTACTCGATCCCGTCGGACGGCGCCTTCAAGAACGTCGCCCCGGGTCAGGGCGGGCTCGCCTGGGCGGGCATCTTCGCCGGGCTGCTGGTCTCGGCGGTGGTCTCCGCCCCGGTGATCGCCCTGACGATCTGGCTCACAACGGACGGCCACCAGGACATCTCCTGGATCGTGCTCCCGCTGGGTGCGGCCTGGGGCGCACTGGCCACGTGGACGGGTCTGCGGCTCGCGGCCCCGACGGTGGCGCGCAAGCTCCCGGAGATCCTGTGGGCGGTCAGCAAGGGCTGACCACCGACCACTCACTGACCACGCCGGAACGGGCCGGCCTCCGAATCCCCTTGCGGGGGCGGAGGCCGGCCCGTTGCCGTGGTTCCGGCGTCAGTTGGCGGCGAGCAGGACGAGTACGGCGATCGAGCCCGCGAAGACGACGACGTGCCGGAGGTTCTGGAGGTACGGCATCACCCAGTCGGGGAAGCCGTCCTCGGCGGCACGGAGCATGGACCTGACGTCGATGCGCTGCAGTTCGGTGTCGCCGGACTTGGCGAAGGCGGCGGTCACGGACGGCACGGCGGTCAGGTTCGAGTAGAGGATCACGCAGTTCACGAGGATGACGAGCGGCTGGACGACCCAGGACACCGTCCCGGTCCACGAGCTCCCGGCGATCCCGAGCACGGCGGACAGGACCAGGGCCGCCGCGATCCCGACGGGCGCCCAGGTCTCGTGCCCGCCGGCGTCGAGCCGCATGCCGTTCTCGGCCATGACGGTGGTGCGCGCCCCCTGCCGCCCCAACTCGGCCTCGACGGCGGCCTGGGCGCGGGCGCCGTAGCGGCTGCGGACGACGGGGATGCTCAGGAAGGCGGCGGCGATCAGGAGCTGCAGGGCGGCGACGGCGTCCATCGGGGGTACCTCGTTTCTCGGGCTTGCCTGGCGACGCCGCCACCATGAAGCCGCCCCCTGACACCCCCCGAACAGCCCGCTGACAGACCGCTGACACGGGCCCCCGGCCGGCAACCGCGACGGACCTGATCGCCGTCAACGAGACCGAGGCCGCGATGTTCTGGTATTTCGATCCCACCTGATCAGAGCCCCGGGGCCGTTGCCGGTGGGACAGTCGGCGCCGGGGCGGGGTCTTCGGGCGGTCAGGGGGCCTCGGCCTTGATGCCGTCGAGGAAGGGTTCCAGGACCTCGCGCCAGGCTGTCGGCTGGTCGTAGTGGAGGTAGTGGCCCGCGTCGGGGATTTCCGCGTACTGGCCGGCCGGGAGGACGCGGACCATTTCCTGGGCCTCGGCCCGGCCCAGTTCGCCGTCGAGGCCCCGGACCACCAGAGTCGGGCAGCGGACCTGGGCGAGCTCCTCCCAGTGGGCGTCGTGGACCCAGGTCTCGCGGGCGGTCAGCATCTGGCGGCGGGAGAAGACCGGGCGCCAGCCGTCCGACGCCTCGTGCATGACCTCGGCGAAGAAGGCGCCACGGCCGGGGTCGGGGCGTTCCACCCGGGGGTCGTCCTCGCCGAACCAGCGGCGGGCCGCGTCCTGGGTGGGGAAGGGCAGGGGCCAGTGACGGAACCAGTCCTCCCATTCCTGCTGGGAGGCCGCGCCCAGGGCGGAGGCGCGCATGTCGCAGATGACCACGGCTTCGACCAGGTCCGGGCGGCGGGCCGCGAGCTGCCAGGCGGTGAGGGCGCCCATGGAGTGGCCGATCAGCGTCACGGGGGCGAGGCCGAGCTGCTCGACGGCCGCTTCGGCGTCGGCCACGAAGGCCTCGCGGCCCAGGGAGGTCGGGGTGCCGTCGGGGGCGGCGGGCGGACGGGCGCTCTGGCCGTGTCCGCGCTGGTCCAGGGCCACGACCCGGCGGCGCTCGCGGAGCCAGCGGGCGGTGCCCGCCCAGTGGAAGGCGCGGCCCATCAGGCCGTGCAGTAACAGCACCCCGGGGCGGGTGTCGGGTCCGGCCTCTGCTTCGCGGAACTCCCAGGCGGCCAGGCGCACGCCTTCGGCCCCTGTCACATCGACGCGCTGTACCACCGCAGATGCACCCCCTTCGCTCCCCGCCAGACTATCGAACCCGTATTCGAAAACGGGTTTCTCGCCCACAACACCGCTCTTTCGAGTGACCTTGCTCAAGGATTGACCGCCGCTGCCGATGGAGATCCTTTCAACAGGGAGGCGGGCCGATCGGGGAAGACGGTCCGAGGGGACGACCTTGAGAGCTCGGGGCTCCAGGTCACAAGGGGAGGACCGGTCCCGGCGCCGAAAGGCGCCGGGACCGCCCACACCAAGGGCTGGTCATCCGAACGGGTCGCGACCCGTGGGACAGAACCCCCCGGGGCACAGCTCGTACGGACCGGTCCACCGGCACATCCGCGCCGCCGCGAACGCCGTCAGGCGAACGCCGACGCGCCAGGGGTCAGCGCTTCGCCACGAACACGTGCGAGGCGACCTCCACGTCCAGCTCGGCAGCCTCACCACCACTGCCGACCAGCACACCGCCCGGGGACTCGGTCACGCTCACCACCGAGCCGGGCTGCACGCCCGCCCGCCGGAGCGTATACATCAGCTGGGCGTCCGTCTGGATCGGCTCACCGATCCGCCGGACGACCACGGTCTTACCCTCGGTCCCCGGGTCGAGCTCGGACAGGCTGACCATGCCGTCCTCCAGGAACGGGTCCGCCTCGGCCTTCTCACCCAGCTCCTCCAGCCCCGGGATCGGGTTCCCGTACGGCGACTCGGTCGGGTGACGCAGCAGCTCCAGCACCCGCCGCTCCACCGCCTCGCTCATCACGTGCTCCCAACGGCAGGCCTCCGCGTGCACCTGCTCCCACTCCAGGCCGATCACGTCGACGAGCAGACACTCCGCGAGCCGGTGCTTGCGCATGACACGCGTGGCCAGTCGGCGCCCCTCCTCCGTCAGCTCAAGGTGCCGGTCGCTGGCGACGGCCACCAGGCCGTCCCGCTCCATGCGCGCCACCGTCTGGCTCACCGTCGGACCGCTCTGGTCGAGCCGCTCGGCGATGCGGGCGCGCATGGGGACCACGCCTTCCTCTTCCAGTTCGAGGATGGTGCGGAGATACATCTCCGTGGTATCGATCAGTCCGGACATTCGTGCCCCTCGGATTGCGTGCGCTGGCCCTGCCCCCAATTCTGACGCATCGGGCCGACAACCGTCCCGTGCCGTGGGTCAAGACCGCTCCCGGACATCTCCCGGACATCCCCGGGAAGATCATCCGAGGATGTCCGGGGCGCGCGACCAGAGCTTTCGGCCCGGGATTGACGTTCGTATTGACACGCCCTTGGTCCAGACCGCACGGTGAGCGGCGGACACGGACGCTCCCCCACCCCTGGAAGGGCCATCGGCGTATGAGCGAGAGCAAGCTGGCCGGTCAGTTCTTCGACGCCGCCATCGGTCTGCTGGAACGGGTGCGGGACGAGGAAGCCCCGCACATCGCCGAGGCCGGCTCCCTGATCGCCGACGCGGTCGCCGCCGGCAACCGGCTCTTCGCCTTCGGCGCCGGGCATTCCTCACTGCCCGCCCAGGACGTCGTCTACCGGGCCGGCGGCCTGGCCCTGATGAACTTCCTCGCCGTCCCCGGCACCGCCGGCGTCGACGTCATGCCCGCGACCCTGGGCAGCGCCCTGGAACGCGTCGACGGCCTGGCCGGCGCCGTCCTCGACAGCAGCCCCGCCTCCGACGGCGACGTCCTCGTGATCATCTCCCTCTCCGGGCGCAACGCCCTGCCCGTCGAGATGGCGATGAACGCCCGCGCCATCGGCCTCAAGGTCATCGGCGTGACCTCGGTGGCGTACGCGACCGGGACCAAGTCACGGCACGTCTCCGGCACCTTCCTCAAGGACCACTGCGACGTCGTCCTCGACAGCAAGATCGCGGTCGGCGACGCCGAGCTGACCCTCGACGGCATCGACGCGCCCTTCGCCCCCGCCTCCACCGTCGTCACCAGCGCGATCATGCAGGCGGTCATGGCGGCGGCGGCCGGCGAGCTCGCCGCCCGCGGGGTGGAGCCCCCGCTGCTGCGCTCGGGCAACGTCGACGGCGGCCACGAGTGGAACGGCCGCGTGATGCAGGAGTACGGCGACCGGATCTTCTTCCGGCACTAGGCCGTCTCTTCCGGATCCCGCCGGGCCCGGCCCGCCCGGCCCGCCCGGCCCGGCACCTCGCCGCACCCGACGGACAGCGCTCCACGGGGAGTTGGCCCGGCGGCGACCGCGCCTGCCGGGACCCGGGCCGCGTTCAGCCCTTCTCCGGGCCGGCCGGACCCGCCGCCAGGTCCAGGTCGGCCGCGACCCGGGCCGCGACCTCCTCCGCGTACTCCGCGTCCGCACGCTCGAAGGCCGCCCGCGAGGGCCCGCGCACGAACGTCAGCGCCCCCAGGGTCCGCCCCCGGCTCCGCAGCACCGTGCACAGCACGTGCGCGGCGCCCTCGGGCCACTGGCGGGCCCGCGCCCACTCCGCGCCCGCCTCCCCCCGCGGGGCGCTGGTGCGCACCGAGCCGATCCGGTCCAGGGCCTGCAGCGCCGGGTGCCCGGCCGCGTACCGGACGGGGATCGACCCGGGGCCCGGCAGCGCCGGCGGAGACGCGGCGGACCGTACGAGCCTGCGCCGCTCGGGGTCGGCCGTGGGGTCCAGTACGTCCAGCAGCGCGTGCTCGGCGAAGCCGGCGAGGGCGAAGTCCAGGCGTACGGCGGCCGCCTCGGCCGGATCCTCGCACTCGGCGGCGGCCCGCCCCGCACGGTGGAGCTGGTGTGAGCGGAACCGCAGCTGCGCGGTGTCCAGCTGCTCCTGGCGGGCCTCGGTGACGTCCTGGAACAGCCAGCCGACGCCCAGCGGTACCGGCTCCTCCGCGAGCGGCGAGGCCAGCCGCAGGAACCCGCACCGCCAGCACCTGCGCCGCACCCCCTCGGGCGTGCGCACCGACACCCACATCTCCACCGGCGCGGGCGGGGCCCCCTCGGCGAGCACGTGCTGGAGCGCGCCCTCCAACTCCTCCACGCCCTGGGTCAGCAGTTCTCCCAGGGGCCGCCCGAGCAGTGCGGTGCGGCCGGTCCCGAAGGCCCGTGCGGCGTGCGCGTTGACCACGGCGGGCCGCAGGTCGACGTCGACCAGGACGACGCCCCACGAGGCGTCCTCCATCAGGGCCTCGCTCAGCGCGATGGAGCGTTCCAGGTCGATCTGGGCGTGCACCTCGCTGAAGGCGCAGTACACCCCGGCGGGTTTCCCGTCCGCGCCCGGCACCCCGGCGGACTGGGTCCGTACGAGGACGCGCCCGCCGTCCTTGGTCAGCAGCGCGAACTCGTGCACCTGCCGGCCGGGCGCGTGCTGGGCGGCCATCAGCCGGTCCTGGACGTCGTGCGCGTCGGCGGCCCGCACCGCCCAGCCCTCGAAGCCCTTGCGGCCCACGGCCTCGCCGGCGGTCCAGCCCAGGATCCGCTCGGCCTCGCGGTTCCAGTGGGTGATCACGCCGTCGGAGTCGAACGCGCACAGGGCGGCGTCCATCCCGTCCAGCAGCGCTGCGAGCAGATCGTCAGCGGTCTCGTCACGTCCGTAAGCACTCACCTGGAACCCCCAGCAGGTGTTCGCGTATGCGGCACGTCAGATCATTGAACTCGAACGTGACCCACACCACACCGCTTTCGCCGGATTGGGTGCGGGAAATCCGGTCAGGAGCCGCCGAAGAGCACGTGGTAGCCGATGAACCCCGCCCCGACGAGGACGAGGGCCACGACGACCCCCCGCCACCCCGTCATCCAGAGGATGAAACGATCCGTCCGACCTTCCCGCGCCATCTGGCGGGCGATGTGCGGCTCCGCCCGCGGGTCCGGCGCCCAGTCGGCCCGGCGCCGCTCCCGCAGGAGGGACCGGAGGACGGCGACTTCCAGGTCGAGGACTGGCAGGTCGCCGTCCACGCACCTCAGGAGGACGCGCTGACCGTCGGATCGGTAGGCGTACGTGAGGGTCCTGGCCCAGTGGCGAACTCGGCCACGGCAACGGCGCGGATGTCATGGATCTCGTCCCAGGGGAGCCGGCTCACGCGGCACCAGGTGCCCGTGGTGACGCCGTGATCGTCGACGGTGGTGAATCTGCGCGTCAGGCTGTACCAGCCGAGTGCGCCAAGGACCAGGGTCAGGCTGGTGAGCAGCCACGTGACCCCATCGGACCACGGCCCGTCCTGGAGCTTCGGGCAGAGGGCCCCCAGCCCGAGGGCGATCGCGGCGTGAAAACGCCAGTCCCCTGGTCCCCTCCGGTACTCGCGCGGCTGCATCACTTCCGGCATGCCTCCCCCTTGGATCTTGATCCGTTCAGGCGCCGCCCTCCCCCGCCCCGGCGGGGAAATAAACAGTTGTGGCTCCCGCGACGCCTGCCTAGGCTCTGACTTACACGAGAAGGGAGGTGGTTCCCGAAATGTACGGAAACCGGACGCGTGAGGTGACTGCGGGCTAAGCGCCCGTCGTCGCACGCACCCAGTGCGGTGCCCGGCGGAATCGCCTGGCGCCAATCCCAAGCAGTCACCCGACCCGCGGGCTCGCCGGTACGTCCGGCCGGCTTCTCTCACTGCAGGAGAGAAACCCGAGCCCGCGGGTCGCCTGCGTTCACCGCTCCCCCTCGGGGTGAGCAGGACCCGGGCGACCCCCGGCGCCCCACGGCTACGGGCAGAGCCGCTCCACGCGCCACTCGTCCCCGTCCAGGACGTAGCGCAGACGGTCGTGCAGGCGGTTCTCGTGGCCCTGCCAGAACTCCACCGCCTCCGGGACCACCCGCAGGCCGCCCCACTCCGGCGGGACCGGCACCTGCTCGCCCTCCGGGTAGCGGGCCTCCAGCTCGGCGTAGCGCCGGTCCAGCTCCGCACGGGACTCGATCACGCTGGACTGCTCGCTCGCCCAGGCGCCCAGCTGGGAGCCGTGCGGGCGGGAGCGGAAGTACGCCGCCGTCTCGTCGCGGCCGATACGGGCCGCCGTACCCGTGACGATCACCTGGCGGGCGATCGGGTGCCAGGGGAAGAGCAGCGCGACGTGCGGGTTCTCGGCCAGCTCACGGCCCTTGCGGGAGGCGTAATTGGTGAAGAAGACGAAGCCCCGGCCGTCGAACTGCTTCATCAGCACCGTCCGCGAACTGGGCCGTCCGTCCGGGGTGGCCGTCGATACGACCATGGCGTTCGGCTCGAAGAGGTGCGAGTCGGCGGCCTGCTGGAACCAGAGGGCGAACTGGTCCATCGGATGCGCGGCGAGACTCCCCTCGTCGACGATCTCCGAGCGGTACTGCTTGCGCATCATGGCGGGGTCCATGTCCTGATCGGTCACGCTGGCCATCCTGCCGCAGCCGGACCGGTGACGGTGTGCCGTATGTCACGCTTCCGCAGTCGGGGCGGAACGGCCAAAATCTTGGGGCCGGTCCGAAGGTCCCCGAGTGGGTGACCGACGGCCGTGCCGGGCATCAACGGGGATGACCGCGCCGGACCGCGAGTCACGCCGGGAGCCGCGCGTGTTCGCACTATCTGAGGAGCCGCCTGATGTCCGACTTCGTACCCGGGCTCGAAGGGGTCGTCGCGTTCGAGACGGAGATCGCCGAGCCCGACAAGGAAGGCGGGTCGCTCCGCTACCGGGGCGTCGACATCGAAGACCTCGTCGGCCACGTCTCCTTCGGGAACGTCTGGGGCCTGCTGGTCGACGGTGCCTTCAACCCGGGCCTGCCGGCCGCCGAGCCCTTCCCCATTCCGGTCCACTCCGGTGACATCCGTGTCGACGTCCAGTCCGCGCTCGCGATGCTCGCCCCCGTGTGGGGTCTGAAACCGCTGCTGGACATCGACGTGCAGACCGCCCGCGACGATCTCGCGCGCGCGGCCGTGATGGCGCTGTCGTACGTCGCCCAGTCCGCCCGCGGCCAGGGCCTGCCCATGGTGCCGCAGCGGGAGATCGACAAGGCCGAGTCCGTCGTCGAGCGGTTCATGATCCGCTGGCGGGGCGAGCCGGACCCGCGGCACGTCAAGGCCGTCGACGCCTACTGGACCTCGGCCGCCGAACACGGCATGAACGCCTCCACCTTCACGGCTCGGGTCATCGCGTCGACCGGCGCGGACGTCGCCGCCGCGCTGTCCGGCGCGGTGGGCGCCATGTCGGGGCCGCTGCACGGCGGGGCCCCGTCCCGCGTGCTCGGCATGATCGAGGAGATCGAGCGCACCGGCGACGCCGTCGCGTACGTGAAGAAGGCCCTCGACAAGGGCGAGCGGCTGATGGGCTTCGGCCACCGCGTCTACCGCGCCGAGGACCCGCGCGCCCGCGTGCTGCGGCGCACGGCCAAGGAGCTCGACGCGCCGCGCTACGAGGTGGCCGCCGCGCTGGAGAAGGCCGCGCTGGAGGAGCTGCACGAGCGCCGCCCGGACCGGGTGCTCGCCACGAACGTGGAGTTCTGGGCCGCGATCATGCTGGACTTCGCCGAGGTCCCCGCGCACATGTTCACGTCGATGTTCAGCTGCGCCCGTACCGCAGGCTGGTCGGCGCACATCCTGGAGCAGAAGCGCACGGGCCGCCTGGTGCGGCCCTCGGCCCGCTACATCGGGCCGGGGCGGCGCAACCCGCAGGAGATCGAGGGCTACGCGGACATCGCCGAGACCGCGTAGTCGCGCAGCCGCTGGGCAGGTCGGGCGCCGCATCCCGCGGGCGGGGTGCGGCGCCCTTGTCGTTCCCGCCGCCTCAGCCCAGGGCCGCGTCCAGGATCCGGGACCACTGGGCCACCACCCGGGCCCGGCGGGCCGTGTCGTCGGTGAGCACGTTGGCCAGGCCGAGGCCCCGCGCCATGTCCAGCAGGCCCTGCACCGTCTCCCGTACGCCCGGCACCGACTCGTCCGCACCCAGCAGCTCGACGGCGATGCGGTGGGTCTCGCGGCCGACCCGGGCCTCCAGTTCGGTGACCTGGGGGCGCAGCTGCTCCTCGTTGGAGGCGGCCACCCACAACTGGAGGGCGGCCCGGAAGAGGGCGCCGGTGTACAGGTCGACCAGCGCCTCCACCACGGCGGGGCGGGCGGCCGGGTCGGCGTGGAAGAGGTCGCGCAGGGCGGTGGAGCGTTCCTCGGCGACGTACTCGACGGCCGCGGTGAACAGGTCCTCGCGGGTCGGGAAGTGGTGCTGGGCGGCGCCGCGCGAGACCCCGGCCCGTTCGGCGACGACCGAGACGGTCGAACCGGCCCAGCCGTGCTCCGCCAGGCAGGACACGGCCGCCTCCAGGAGGTGGCGGCGGGTGACGCGGCTGCGCGCCTGCTTGGGGCCGGTCACAGCGACCATGACGGTTCCCGGCGCTCGAAGCGGGCGGTGATGCCTTCGCGGGCCTCGTCGGAGGCGAACAGTCCGGCGGACAGCTCGGTGAGGCGGGAGCCGTCGCGGGTGAGGGCCTCCCGTACGGCGGCGGAGGTCAGTGCCTTGGTCGCGGCCAGCCCCTGCGGGGAGGCCTTGCGCAGGCCGGCGAGTACGGGCTCCAGGGCCGCGTCCACGTCCTCGCCGTGCAGGGTGAGCAGTCCGATCCGGGCGGCCTCGGTGGCGTCGAAGGCCTCGGCGGTGAGGAAGTACCGGGCGGCGGCGCGCGGGTCGAGGCGCGGCAGCAGCGGCATGGAGATCACCGCGGGGGCGAGGCCCAGATGGGTCTCGGTGAAGGCGTACGAGGACTGCGGTCCGGCGGCGGCGATGTCGCAGACACCGAGCAGCCCGAGGCCGCCGGCCCGGACGTGGCCGGTGACCCGGGCGACGACGGGCTTGGGCAGCTCGGCGGTCTCGCGGAGCAGGGCCAGGAAGTCGGCAGGGTCGCAGGGGGACTTGAGATCGGCCCCGGCGCAGAAGGTGGTGCCGGTGTGGGTGAGGACGACGGCCCGGACGGCGGGGTCCGCGGCGGTGGCGGCGAGCGCGGAGCGGAGCTCGGCGACGAGGCCGGCGGAAAGGGCGTTGCGGTTGCCCGGGGAGTCCAGGGTGAGGGTGACGATGCCGGTCGCCTGGGCGGCGTGCACTCGTGGGGCCATGTCTCCTCCGGAGTGGTGTGCGGATGGGGGTACTTCAGGAGCCGAGTCCCTTCGGGGAGGGTACGTTGCGCTGCCCCTGCGGTCGGCTCGGTGGTGTGGCTTCCCTGCGGTGCCCCTGCGGGGTGCTCGGTGGTGTGGCTTCCCTGCCGAGGTGGGGCGCCTCAATCGCCGGCGGGGCTGGGTGGTGTGGGGCGGTGCCCCGCACGAGGGTCTCCTCGG
>NZ_JBIAVW010000037.1:0-57787 GCF_042894785.1 Streptomyces sp. NPDC001502 | reverse complement strand
TTCATGGTGACGGCGACGACGGGTCTGCCGGATCACGAGCAGGGTATGGCGACGGGGCTGGCGACGATGACGCAGCAGGTCGGTATCACGATGGGTACGCCGATCATGTCGGCGATCGCGGCGGCCAACAGCGACATCCATGCGGGGATCACGACCGCGGTCATCGTGAACACCGCGATCGTCCTCGTCGGCACCCTCACCACCGCCCTCTTCCTCCGCACCAAGCAGCCCAGCTGACGAAGTGCGCGCCTCCACTAAGGCAACTCCGCCTTGTGGCAGCCCTGCCCCGGCCGCGAACGTTGGCCCCGGGCCCGGCGCGAGCGCCGGCTACCGATGGAAAGGAACCCCGATGGCCACACCCACCGTCGTCAGCTGGGAACAGGTGTCCGTGCCCACCCCGTCCGGGCACCTTCCCGCCCGGGTGTACCGGCCCGGTACCGCTTCACCGCAGGGCTGGCTGGTGTGGGCCCACGGGGGCAGCTGGCGTGCCGGATCCGCCCAGGACTGGCACGGCGCCACCGCCGAACTCGCCCGCCACTCCGGCTTCGGCGTGGTCAGCGTCGACTACCGGCTGGCCCCCGACGTACGCCACCCGGCCATGGTCGAGGACATCCTGTCCACCCTGACCTGGGCCGGGGAACAGCAGGACGGGCCCGCCGGAGCCGTGTCCGTCCTGGCCGTCGGCGGGGACAGCGCCGGCGGCACCCTCGCCGCCTCGGCCGCCCTCGTCTGCCGCGACCGCGGGGTCCCGCTGGCCGCGCAGGTGCTGGCGTACCCGCCGCTGGACCCCGCCTGCGCGGCGGCCTCCTACCACCGCTTCCCCGACCTGTTCCCCACGGCCGCCTACCTGATGGCGGCCTGGCAGGACTACCGGCACCCCGGCCGGCCGGTCGCCGCGGACGGCGCCCGGCTCCACAGCACCCCCTTCGAAGCCGCCGACCTGCGCGGACTCGCACCGGCCGTGATGGCCACCGGCGACCTCGACCCCGTCAGCGACGACGTGCACCACTACGGGCGCCTGCTGCGGGCGGCCGGGGTGGAGGTCGCCCTGCGGGAGTTCCGGCAGACGGGCCACGGGGCGTTCCTACAGCCCGGCCCCGGCCCGGGCGGGCACCCGACGGCGTCGATGCGCGGCTGGCTCGGACTGGCCCTGCGCCGGCTCACCTCACCGAACGACCCCGAAACCGCACCCTCTTCCCCTCCCTGGAGCTGACATGACCACCTCCGACGTCCCCAACCTCGACGCCCTGCTGCGCCACTTCGCCGATCTGCGCGACGGCATCCACGGCGGCTCCGTCTCCCGCCCCGACAAGGAGGAGCACTTCCGTACCGCCACGCGCCTGCTGGACCCGTACGCCCGCCAGGCGCTCGGCGAGCTCAACGACGAACTGCTCCTCGGACAGGGCGTGATCGACGCCGGCGGCGTCCAACGAGCCGACGACCGCAGCCTCTTCCACGCCTGGACCCTGTGGTGGGACGAGCAGTCGGCCGCCGACATCCCGCCCGTGACGCTGTACGCGCACTACGGAGCCTCCTTCCACCACCCGCACCTGCGGGGCGCGACGGTCTCCGAATGGCCGCTGAACGTCTTCGACGACGCACAGGCCGCCGCCGAACTGCCCACCCTGCGCGCGATCGCCGCCGCGGACCTCCACAACCTGGTCTTCGAACGGGACTTCAGGATCGTGCCCGCGACCATGGCGGGCGCCACCGGTCTCCCCGTCCACCAGCACTGAAAGGCGGCCCGTCATGACGAAGCTGCGACTGTCCTTACTCGACCAGACCCCGGTCGGCGAGGACCACACCCCGGACCAGGCGCTGCGCGCCTCCGTGGATCTCGCCCGCGCCGCCGAGGGCCTCGGCTACACCCGCTACTGGGTCGCCGAACACCACGACTCGCCCGGCTTCGCGAGCAGCGCGCCGGAGATCCTCGCGGGCACCCTGCTCGCCCACACCTCGCGGATGCGGATCGGGACCGGCGGGGTGCTGCTGCCCCGCTACGACCCGGCGAAGGTGGCCGAGGTGTTCGGCGTACTGGCCTCCCTCCACCCGGGACGGGTCGACCTCGGCATCGGCCGGGCCGGCGGCCCCGCCCGCGACTTCCCGCAGCGGCTGGCGCAGCTGCACGCCCTGCTGGGCGAGGGCGGAGTCGTCCCGCACGCACCGGTCCCGCCGCAGATGTGGCTCCTCGGCGCGGGACGCGAGTCGGCGCGGCTGGCCGGGCTGCTGGGTACGGAGTTCGCGTTCGGGCACTTCTTCTCCCCGGCGGGCGGCCAGGAGGCCTTCGAGGACTACCGCGACCGGTTCCGCACCTCCACGGGCGACCGGCCGGGCGGCGCGCTCGCGGTACGCGTGGTGACGGCGGACAGCGCTGGCCGCGCCGAGGAACTCGCCCAGAGCCTGCTGCTGTGGCGAGCCCGCAAGGACCTCGGCCAGGACGGCCCGCTGCCGTCGTACGAGACCACGCGCCGCCACCGCTGGACGGGCGCGGAACTGGAACGGGCCAAGGTGCACCGCACGGCCCTCGTCTCCGGGGCGCCGGAACAGGTGTCCGCGGTACTGACGGCCCTCGCCGGGAGCCACGGCGTGGACGAGCTGATCGTCAACACCCTGACCTGCGACCCGGCGGACCGCCGACGCTCGTACGAGCTGCTGTCCGAGTCCTTCGCCCTCCCGGGCCCCGATCCGCGATCCGCGGCCGCCCCGGTGGGAGCCCCCGGCCCGGCTCTGCGGGGTCAGGAGCGGTCGAGGCCCCAGGTCTGGAGCGCGTAGGCCCGGCCCTTCTCCTCGCCCGTGATCAACGGCACGTCGAGGAGGCGGAAACCGGCCCGGGTGGCCACGCCGACGCTGGCGGCGTTCTCGGCCTCCAGCTCCAGGATCACCTGGTCCACGCCCAGCTGCTCGAAGGCGTACGCGGCCATCACCCGCACCGCGCGGGCGGCCAGCCCCTGGCCCCGGTACGCCGGACCGAGCGCGTATCCGAGCTCCGTGCCCTCGGGCGCGCGCTTGAGCATCACCTCGCCGAGCGGGGCGCCGCCGTCGACGGTGATGGCCAGCAGGAGGGCCGTACCCTCCTTGCGCAGCTCCCGCGCCCGGTTCAGACGGTTGCGGGCGGCCTCGTCGTCGAAGGGGGAGACGATCGGCGTCCAGTACGCGATGTCGGGGTGGTCGAAGAGCTCGGGCATCGACGCCAGGTCCGCCGCCGTCCAGTCCCGCAGGACCAGGCCCTCGCCCGTCAGCTCCATCCGGTCGGGAAAGGACGGCGTCGTGCTGCTCATGCGGGAGGACCTCCGTGGTCGGTGCGGGACGAACCAAGATATCCGGCGACCGGTCATCGGTTCACCGGGTTATCCGCCCGGTGTCATCTCCGTGCCGGCCCGAACGCGGTCGTTCCGACCACCTGCGGTGATCCGTACGACCCCGCCTCACCATCCCTAGACCGCGTACCGGTCCGGGGCGAAGAGGGAAGGGTTCGCCGCGATCCAGTCCGAGGTGCGGCGCAGCCCCTCCTCCAGGCCGACCCGGGGCCGCCAGCCGGCCCAGTCACGGGCCCGGGAATTGTCCGACAGCAGGCGCTGGACCTCGCTGCCCGACGGGCGCAGCCGGGTCGGGTCCACCACGACCTCCGCGTCCCGGCCGGAAGCCGTGATCAGGGCCTCGGCCAGGGCGCCGACCGAGATCTCCTCACCGGTGCCGAGGTTGACCACCTCACCCAGCGCCCGGTCGCACTCCGCCACCGCCAGGAAGCCCTCCGCGGTGTCCGTCACGTACGTGAAGTCCCGGGTCGGCGTGAGCGAGCCGAGGCGGATCTCCCGGGACCCCGCGTGCAGCTGCGCCAGGATCGTCGGGATGACAGCGCGCGCCGACTGGCGCGGCCCGAACGTGTTGAACGGGCGCACCACCGTCACCGGGAGCTCGAAGGCGTGGTGGAAGGAGAGCGCCATCATGTCCGCGCCGATCTTCGACGCGGAGTACGGGGACTGCGGCTGCAGCGGGTGGCTCTCGGAGATCGGAGCGGTCAGCGCCGTCCCGTAGACCTCACTGGTCGAGGTGTGCACGAGACGCCGTACGCCGTGCCGCCGGCAGGCCTCCGCCACGTTCTGCGTGCCCGTGACGTTCGTCTGCACGTACGCGCCCGGCGAGGCGTAGCTGTACGGGATCCCGATCAGCGCCGCCAGGTGGAAGACGGTGTCGCAGCCGGCCACCGCGTCGCTGACCCGGCCCGCGTCACGGACATCGCCCGCCCACATCTCCACCGGACCGTCCGGGTCGGCGAGGTAGCGCGCCAGGTGGCCCTTCTCGGCGTACGGCTTGTAGTGGACGAAGGCGCGCACCCGCGCCCCCCGCGACACCAGCAGGTCCACCAGCGTCGAGCCGATGAAGCCCTCCGCGCCGGTGACGAGGACGGTGCGGTCGGTCCAGCTGTTCATATGCGCTCCAGGTGAGGGGTGGGGACAAGGCCGGCGACGCGCAGGACTTCGGCGGCCAGCAGTTCGGCGGCCCGCGCGTGCGGGCCGGGGTCGGCGGCGCCGGCCATCGCCGACAGCCGCGCCGGGTCGGCCAGCAGCGGCCCGATGAGGCCGGCGAGACGTTCGGCGGTGGCCTCGGCGTCGGGCAGCAACAGCCCCGCGCCCGCGTCCGACAGCACCCGCGCGTTGTGGGTCTGGTGGTCGCCGGGCGCGTACGGGTAGGGCACCAGGACCGACGGGACCCCGGTCGCCGCCAGCTCGGCGACGGTCGCCGAGCCCGCACGGCACACCACCAGATCGGCGGCCGCGTAGACGAGATCCATCCGGTCCAGGTACGGCACGGCCCGGGCGATCCGCTGCCCGCCGGACGCCGCCAGCTCGGCCACCGCGTCCGGCAGCGCGGCCGGACCGGTCTTGACCAGCAGCTGTACGTCGTCCCGGTACTGCCACAGGCCCGCCAGCGCGACCGCCGCCCGCGTGAGTCGGACCGCGCCCAGGCTGCCGCCGTTGAAAACGATCAGCCGGCGCCCGGCGGGCACCCCGAGCGCGCGGCGGGCCTCCGCGCGCAGCGCCGCCCGGTCGGGTCCGGGCAGCTCCGCGAGGCCGGACAGGGCCGCCGAGATCGGCATCCCGGTGGTCAGCGCCCGGTCACCGCCCGAGAGATGGCCCCGGCTGCGGTCGAAGGCCACCGCGACGTGCGGGGTGAGCCGGGCCGCGAACTGGTTGGCCCGGCCGGGCACCGCATTCGACTCGTGTATCACGGCCGGCAGCCCCGCCAGCCGGGCGCCGAGCACGGCGGGGGCGCTCGGATATCCGCCCATGCCCACGACGACGTGGGCACCCTGCGCCCGGATCACCGCACGCGCCTGGTGCGCCGAGCGCAGCAGCGCCGCGGGGAGCAGGTACCGCTTCGCGCCCAGCGCGGGATCGAAGGGGATCATGTCGACGGTGTGCAGGCGGTAGCCGGCGCCGGGGATCAGCTCGGTCTCCAGGCCCCGCTCGGTCCCGATGAACGAGACCACGGCTCCGGGCACGGCGCCGCGCAGCGCCTCCGCGAGGGCGAGACCGGGATAGATGTGCCCGCCGGTGCCGCCCGCACCGATCACGACGGAGAGTGCCGCGGTTGTGCGGTGTGTGGTGGTGGTCATGTGCGCACACTCCCGGTGCGCCCTAAGAACGTTCTAAGAGGTTCTCTCAGAAGCCTTTGGCAGGCTTTGCCCCATGAGCTCCACGGACAGCACAGGCAGCACGCGCGGTACAGGCGGTACAGGCGGCACGGGCAGGCAGCGCATCCTCGTCGTCGACGACGAGCCCGAGGTGCGGGCAGCCGTCGAGGACGGGCTCGCGGTCGAGGGGTACGAGGTCCGGGGCGCCCCGGACGGCCTCGCGGCGCTCTCCCAGGTCGCGGCCTGGGAGCCCGACGCGGTCGTCCTCGACGTGATGATGCCCGTACTCGACGGCCTCGCCGTCTGCCGGCAGCTGCGGGCGCTGGGCGACCGTACACCCGTCCTCGTCCTGACCGCGCTCGACTCCGTCAGCGAGCGCGTCGACGGACTGGAGGCGGGCGCCGACGACTACCTCGTCAAACCGTTCGCCCTGGACGAGCTGATCGCCCGGGTGCGCGCGCTCCTGCGACGGGCCGCGCCCGGACCCGCCGGCACCGCTGCCGCCCCGCTCGGCTTCGCCGACCTCGTCCTGGACCCCGCGACCCGGACCGGGCGCCGGGGGAGCCGTCCGCTGGAATTCAGCCGTACCGAAGCGGCCCTGCTCGAACTGCTCCTGCGCCACCCCGGCCAAGTGCTCCCGCGCGAGCTGATCCTCGAACTGGTGTGGGGACGGGACTTCGGGCCGGACTCCAACTCCCTCGCCGTCTACGTCGGCTACCTGCGCCGGAAACTGGAGGCCGCGGGCGAGCCCCGGCTGGTGCACACCGTCCACGGGGTCGGCTACCGGCTGGACGCGGCGTGAGCGGCGGCCGCCGGCGGCTCGGCCGGGTCTGGCGCAGGCGCGGCCCGCTGCGCACCCGGCTGGCGCTGTCGGTCACCGCCGCCGTGGCCCTCGTGGCCGTCGGGGTGTGTGCGGCGGCGTACCTGGTGGTCCGGTCCGCACTCTACGAGCAGCTCGACCTCAGCCTCACCCAGTCCGCGCGGCTCGCCGCCCAGCGCAACCCGGGGGCCGCGCCGGGCACCCTGGCCGGGGAATGCCGTTTCCTGGCGGCGCCCGCCTGCGCGGAGGTCGTCCCCGCCGACCCGGCCGACGACCCCCGCCCGCCGGGACAACTCCCCGTCGCTCCCGCCGCACGCAAGGTCGCCGAAGGCACGAAGTCCCCCTACTACACGAACATCACGGTCGCCGGACACCCCGCCCGGATGCTCACCACCGACTACGCCAAGGGCCGCGCGCTCCAGGTCGCCCTGCGGGCCGACACCGTCGAGGACGGTATCGAGGAAGCCGCCCGCTGGCTGGTCCTGACCGCCGCCGCCGGCGTCCTGCTGGCTGCGTTCCTCGGCTACTGGGTCTCACGGACCGGCCTGGCCCCGGTCGCCCGGCTCACCGCGACCGCCGAGCGGATCGCCGCCACCCGCGACGCACGGCACCGGATCGAACTGCCGCCACCGGGGCGGGAGGACGAGATCACCCGGCTGGCCACCAGCTTCAACACCATGCTGGGGGAGCTCGAACAGTCGGTCGCCGCGCAGCGCCAACTGGTCGCGGACGCCTCCCACGAACTGCGCACCCCGCTGACGGCACTGCGGACCAACGCCGAACTGCTGGCCCGGGCCGATCGGCTCACCCCCGATCAGCGCGAGCGCGCCTCGGCCGCGCTGGGGCGCCAGCTGCGGGAGGTGACGGGGCTCGTCAACGACCTGATCGAGCTGGCGCGCGACGAAGAGCCGCAGCCGCTGGTGGAACAGGTCCGGCTGGGTGCGCTGGTGGAGCACTGCGCGCAGGCGGCGCGGACGCACTGGCCGGCCGTGCCCTTCCACGTACGCGTGCCGGCCGAGCCCGTCGTGGTGCCGGGGGTACCTGCGCGACTCAGCCGGCTGCTGGGGAACCTGCTCGACAACGCGGCCAAGTTCAGCCGGGACGGGCTGCCCGTCGAGGTGGAGCTGGTGGCGGGCGTCCCGGGCCGGGGACCGGAACTGACGGTCCGTGACCACGGCCCGGGCATCTCGCCGGACGACCTGCCGCACGTCTTCGACCGGTTCTACCGGGCCGGGGCGGCCCGCGCCCTGCCGGGGTCCGGACTGGGCCTCGCCATGGCGCGGCAGATCGCACGGGCGCACTCCGCCGAGCTGACGGCGGAGCAGGCCCCGGGCGGGGGTGCACTGTTCCGGCTGACGTTCTGACCGCCCCCGGCAGCTGCTCCGCGTGACGGGAGTCCGCGGGAGGGTCCCCGTGACGAACCACCGGGCCGACGAGTCCCGCGTACGCCGGCAGGCCGACTGAGCGGCCCCGAACCGCGGGACGTCCCTGGGGCGAGCCCTGGAAAGTGGCTCTGAGCTGGGCGGATGTTCGTTTCCTCATCGACAGGGGACGCTTTCCCGTGTCCTCATCGCGCCGCATCCGCCCCCTGGCGGCCCTCGCGCTCGCCGCGTCCGCCATTGGCACGCTGCTGGTCACCGCCCCCACCGCCCAGGCCAGTTGGGGGCGCTGGTCCGCACGGGTTTCGTCAACTCCGCCGATGCCCCGCCCTTCATCGACGGCTTCTTCAGCCCCAAGACCGAGGCGGCCGTGCTGCGGTTCCAGTCGACGTACCCGCGGGAGACCGGCGGCCCGGACGGCATCGTCGGCGTCAAGACCTGGGGAGCCTCATCCCCGCCGCGGAGGGCTGAGTCCCGCTTCCCGATTGTGATCTTCGACCCAGTCTCCTGTGGTCACCCCGTCGGGCGGCCGACCTGCGGCAGGGTGTTCGGCAAGGAGTCCGAAGACGGGGGAGAGATCCGGTGAAGCGACACGTCGAGTTCGAGCGTCTGCACAACTTCCGTGACCTGGGCGGCTATCGGTCCGCCGACGGCCGGACCGTCCGGTGGGGGACGGTGTACCGGGCCGACTCGCTCGGCAAGCTGGCGGGCGGCGACTGGGAGCGGTTCCTGGAGCTCGGGATCGGGACCGTGATCGACCTGCGGTACCCGTGGGAGATCGAGGCCAAGGGCCGGGTGCCCGAGGCGGAGCGGTTCCGCTACGTCAACCTGAGCATCGAGCACCGGCCCTACGACCAGGCCGAGATCGACCCGGACATCGACCCCTGGCGCTACCTCGCGGACCGGTTCGCCGAGGTCACCGAGGACGGGGCCGGGGAGATCCGGCAGGTCCTGGAGGAACTGGCACAGGCGCCCGGCCCCCTGGTCTTCCACTGCACCTCGGGCAAGGACCGGACCGGGCTCATCGGAGTCTTCCTGCTGACTTTGCTCGGGGTGGACCGGGCCGACGTCCTCGCCGACTTCGCGCTCACCGAGCTGGCCACCGAGCGGCTCGCCGCCGACTGGAGGGCCGCTCACCCGGGCCGGGTCATGAAGTGGCCGAGTTACGGCCGCGCCCCCGCCGTGATCATGGAGTTGGTGCTCGCGGACCTGGAGGCCCGGTACGGATCCGTACACGGCTACCTCACCGACCGGGTCGGCCTGTCGGAGCGGACCGCGGAGCGGTTGCGCTCCCGCCTGCTGACCGGCGGCGGTGACATCGACGGCGGCAGCGACGGAGGTGAAGGCGGCCGCGCGACGTGAAGTCGCTCTGGTGGCGCCACCGGCGCGTCTCCTACCATCGGAACACGGGTGGGGGAGGGGGGTGCGTTCATGGCAGCGCACGTAGGGCGGCTGGAACGCTTCGTTGCCTGGGTGCTGCGGAACGCCGACGTCGTGGTCGCCCTGGGCATCGCGATGGCGGTCGGACTCCTCGACATCTTCGGCGACGTCATCAGTGACGACGTCTCCTCGGGTGCCACCCTCGTCGTGCTCGGCCTCCTCGCGACCGGTTCGATCGTGGAGCGGGTCCGCCGGCCCGCGAGCATCCAGGAGGCGATGAGCGGGACCCGGCAGGCCCTGGAAGACCTCGCGATGGTGCGTTCGCTCTCGGGCAACGAGGTCGGCGAGGCCCTGCGCAAGGCCCGCCAGCACACCAACCTCTGGTACTTCAAGGGCGGTACGGGCACCTACCTGCGGGCGGTCACACTGCCCCTGTGCGTGGCCGCCGCGAAGGAACAGCGCTCGCAGCTCAACGTGAAGATCGACATCGTCAATCCGGCCGACGAGCGGGCCTGCGCCGCGTACGCCCGGTTCCGGCAGATGTTCGGCGGGCAGCGTCGCGGAGACGACGTGTGGACCACCGACCGGGTCCGCCGGGAGTCGTACGCGACCGTCCTCGCCGCCTGCTGGTACCAGCGGCAGCTGACCACGCTGGAGATCAGCGTGCACCTGTCGGCCGCCGTCCCGACCCTGCGTTTCGACCTGTCGGAGACCTGCCTCATCATCACCCAGGACGACCAGTCCCGGGTGAACCTGCTGGTGGAGCGCGGGCAACCGCTCTACGACTACTACGTGACCGAGTTGCACCAGAGCCGCGAGCAGGCGACCGCGCTCGATCTGCGCGTCGCCTCCCCGCTCGGCCAGGAACCCACCGTCGACGAGGTGCGGACGCTCTTCGACGACCTGCGGCTGCCCTTGCCGCGCGTCTTCACCGACAGCGACATCGGCAAGATCATCGAAAAGGCCCTGCACGCGGAGGACCCCTACAGGAGGTGATGCGCTCCGGCGCGTGCCCATGGACCGCGAGCTCGAAAGCACTCTCGTCACCCTGGAGGAGATCGCCTCCGGGACCCGGGAGTTACATGCTGTCCGTCATCCGCTCGGATTCCTCTGCCTGCCACTGCTGAGACAGGGTCCGCGCGGAATCTGCGTGCATCTCTTCGAGATCGGCAACCGCGCCGATCCGGACGCGTCACCGATGCACGCCCACAGCTGGGAACTGCGCAGCCGGGTGCTGTACGGGCGGGTGGCCAACGTGCCCGTACGGACGAGCGTGGTGCGGGACGGCGAGGAAGGCGCCACCCACCGGGTCTTCGAGGTGTTCAGCGGGAGCGACGGCGTGGACGAGATCCGGCCGACCTCGCTCCTGGTACGGAGCGAGCCCGGACCCGCCCACATCAGCGCGGGCGGGGAGACGTACACCCTGCCGGCCGGGGAGTTCCACGCCACCGCACTGGAGGGCGTGGAACCCGCGGCCACCCTGGTGCACGGCATGTCGGTCCCCGGGCAGCTCGACCTCTCGCTCGGCCCGCTCGACGGCCGGCCGCGCCGCACGACCCGCCGGCTGTGCGACACCGCGCAGACCGTGCGCAGCGTCCACACCGTCCTCAGGAGGATCGATGCCGAGCAGCGGGCCTGATTTCGACCACGAGAGGCAGGTCGCCGTCGCCGCGGCGGAGGAGGCGGGCGGCCTGCTGCGCAGGCGTTTCGGCACGGCGCGGTGCGTGCGGACGAAGGGCGGGTCCGGGGACGTGCAGGTGGATCTCGACCTCGCCGCCGAGAAGCTCGTGCTCAGCCGGATACAGCGCCACTTCCCGCACGACCGGATCCTGTCCGAGGAGGCCGGGCTCCTCGACGCGGCGGGCGAACGGACCTGGCTGGTCGACCCGCTGGACGGCAGCAACAACGTCGTCATCGGGCTGCCCACCTATGCGGTGGGGATCGGGCTGTGCCTGGGCGGTACGCCTGTGATGGGAGTGGTGCACGAGCCGGTCACAGGGGAGACCTGGCACGCGGTCAGGGGGTACGGAGCCCACGGGCCGTCCGGCGCGCTGCCCGGCCCCGGCCCCACCCTGCCGCGCCCCGGCCCCGTCGTCGCCTGGACACAGGGGTACGCCGTGGAACGGGGCGACGTGACGGCGGTGGCCCTGCGCGCGGTGCTGGAGCTGCGCTGCCGGCGCGTCCTGCAGCTGTGGGCGCCGCTGCTCGGCTGGAGCCTGCTGGCGCGCGGCACCATCGACGCCTTCGTCGGCTACCGGGCCGAGGGCGTGGACCTGCCGACCGGGGCACTGCTCGCGGCCGAGGCGGGCGTGGAACTGCGCACGCTGTCCGGGGCGGCGTTCAGACCCGGCTTCGCCGGGGCCGACACCGGGCGCAGCTTCGTGGCGGCACGTGGCGAGACCCTCGCGTACCTCCTGGACGAGGTGGGGTCCATCACCCCGAGCGTTCTCTAGTGCTGTGACCGGCAAGGTTCACCGGGTTGCGACGCCCGGTACGGCACCTCGCCGCGTTGTCGGACCGCGCATCGCCTACGACCGCTGATCAGGACTTCGGACGTACTCATCTCGCTCTCGTTTCACTCCTCTGGCGCTGGCGCCGCCGGGCCGCACACCACTCAAGCCGCTGACATCGGCCAGGGGTTCGGATTGCTGGGCGAGCAATGCGCGGAGTTTCAGGACGGCTTCGGCGCCGGCGCTCCGCCCGGCCGTCGACGCGTTCGTCCGACAAATTCGCTACCTGGCGGCCGGAGCACCGTGATACACAACCGAGGTGCAAAACATTTTGGAGTTCCCCGAGGTCCTGCGGCTGATCGAAGACCGCTCGGCCGCGTTCCGCGCCGCGATCGCGTCCGCCCCCGACCTTGACGTCCAGGTCCCGACCTGCCCTGACTGGACGCTGCGCGAACTGGCGCAGCACCTCGGCGACGGCCGCCGCCGCCAGGCCGCCATCGTCGCGGCGGGCCCGGGCGCTGAGCCCCCGGCGAGGACGGACCCGAAGGGCGCCCCGACCGCGCCCCGCGACCGCGAAGCCCTGGACGCCTGGCTCGCCGAGTCGACCGAGCTCATGCTCGACGCGATGCGGGAGGCCGGCCCGGACCGCGGCTGCTGGACCTGGTGGGGCCGCTCGCAGGCCCCGGAGACCAGCGGAGCCGTGGCCCGGCACCAGATCCAGGAGATCGCCGTCCACACCTACGACGTCCAGCTCGTTCAGGGGGCCGCACAGCCGCTGCCGACGGACGTCGCGGTCGAGGGCGTCGACGAGTTCCTGACGACCGTCGCGGCGACGACCGTCCCCTGGCCCTTCAAGCCGGCGACCATCGACCTGCACGCGACCGAGGGCCGCTCCTGGCGCCTGACCCTCGACGCCGACGGCGTCCGCTCCGACGACCTCGCCGCCGACGCGGAGCCGGGCGACATGGGGATGCGAGGCGCAGCGAGCGAACTGGTCCTCTACTTCTACGATCGCCTCCCGCTCGACGGCCTGGAGACCACCGGCGACACCGAGCCGATGGAGCAGCTCGCAGACTGGGACCCGAACGCGTAAAACGCGCACTTGTGACGCATCTGTCGGTTGTGTGCGCGCTCCTGCGGGCGCCACTGGGCCCCGGGTTGCGGACATCGCGCGGCGGGATTGCCGCGCGGATCGAACGGAGTGCGGCGAGGGTGTTCGCGGTGCCCTTCCGGCGGCGGTTGATGCCCTTCAGGGTGTCGTCGCCGATCGAGTAGCAGCCGTGGAAGCAGGTCACGCCGTGGGTGCGCTTGCAGGTCGCCGGGAGCCGGTCGGGCCGCCCTGCTCGGCCCGGCTGCAGCCCGCGGTGGGGCGGATGCCGAGCGGGCCGAACGCGTCGAACGCGAATGTCCGGTCGAGTTTGGCGTGGTCGTCGGGGCCGTGGACTCCTTCCAGGTCTTGGTGCGTCGGAAGGTGACGCCGCGTCGGGCGAGCAGTCTGCGGATGGACCAGCGGGTGAAGGGCCCGTCGGATGTCCGTCTCATCCAACCGGCTCCGGCTCCGGCCCCGCCGTCAACCCGGTACACGTTCCCGGTCAGAGCACTAGGTCGTGGCCGCCAGCGCCAGGGTCGCCGCCAGCGTGCCCGCCACCGCCAGCACGAAGCCCGTACCGAAGAAGCGGCCCAGGTCGATCCGGGTGCCGTGCCAGCGGCACCGCTCGAACCACAGGAGGGTGGCCAGCGAGGCCCACGGCGTGATGACCGGCCCCACGTTGACGCCGATCAGCTGGGCGAGCAGCTGCTCGTGATTGGCCACCGGAATGGCCGCCTCGCCCGCCAGATACGCCGGGAGGTTGTTCAGCACGTTCGAGAAGCCCGCCCCGACCGCCGCCGACCTCAGCATGCCGACGACGCCGTTGTCGGAGCCCATCGCCGCCGCGAGGATCTCGTGCAGCCCGTGGGCGTTGACCGTCTCCACGACCAGGAACATCCCCGGGACCAGGACGAGGAGCCGCCAGGGGATCAGGGAGAGGCGCAGCGTTTCCCGGCTGCGCACCCAGAAGGCCACGACCACGATCAGCGCGGCCGCCATGGACGCCGACCACAGCGGCACGTCGGCGAGCAGGATCGCCAGCAGGAATCCGGCGCACGCCACCGCGCTCACCCGGAACAGGACCCGGTCCGCGGGGCGCGGCAGGGACGGCGGGGTGTAGCGGGTCTCGCCGCGGCGCCCCGGGCGCCAGTAGAAGCCCCACAGGCAGGCCATCGTGACCGCGATGGCGGCCAGCTGCGGCGCCCACATGGTGGCGGCCATCTCCGACGGGGTCAGCGCGATCCGGTCCGCGGCCAGCAGGTTCGTCAGGTTCGACACGGGAAGCAGCAGGCTGGCCGTGTTCGCCAGCCACACCGTGGTCATCGCCAGCGGTACGGGCGCGATACCGACCCGGGTCGCCAGCGCCAGCATCACCGGGGTCAGCAGGACCGCCGTCGTGTCCAGGTTGAGGGTGATGGTGGTGACGGACGCGAACAGCACGCACAGACAGAAGAGGAAGGGGTACCGGCCACGCCCCGCCCGGGCCACCCAGGTGGCGACGACGTCGAAGACCTCCGCCTTGCCGGTCAGCTCGGCGAGGACGATGACGGTGGCCAGGAACACCACCAGCGGACCGATGCGCTCCAGCACGTCCGCGGCGGGTCCGGTGGGCAGCAGGCCCGTGGCGACGCACAGCGCACCGAGTGCGAGCAGGCCGCCGGCCAGCCAGTCCAGGGGATGCAGACGCCTGAGGAGAGACACGGCGAACAGGTTCGCACATACACACGCCCCGGCATCAGACGGGGCGGAAGGAATCGGACAGGCCCGCCCGGGCGGGATCTGCGGCGGGGTGTCCGGCGGCCCGCCGGAGATCGCCCCGTCCTTGACGGGACAAACCCGCCGCCGGGGGCCCGGCCCTACGATGGACTCATGATGACGGACGGGCAATTCGGCGCTCCCGCAAGAGAGTTCGACTTCTTCATCAGTTACTCCCCGGCAGACGAACAATGGGCCGCATGGATCGCCTGGACCCTGGAGGAAGCCGGTTACCGCACGGTGGTGCAGGCCTGGGACTTCGTACCGGGGACCAACTTCATAGACTTCATGGACCGGGGGGTCAGCGAGTCCGTGGCGGTCATCGCCGTACTGTCCCGCCACTACGAGCGTTCCACCTACGGTCGCATGGAATGGCAGGCCGCGCTCCGGGCCTCGCCCGAGTCGCCCGAACGGAGGCTGCTGACCGTCCGGGTGGACGAGATCCCGATCGAGGGACTCCTCGCCACCATCACCTACGTCGACCTCGTCGGAGTGGCGGACATCGACGCGGCCCGCTCCCTGCTGCTGAACCGGGTCGGGCAGGCCGTCGACGGCCATGCCCGGCCGGGTCGCCGTCCCGGCTATCCGGGGAGCGGACCGGGACCCGTCCGCCACCCGGAGCAGCCCAATCCGGGCCGGCCGCAGCCGAGCGCGCTCGCCGGCCCCGGCTGGCCGGGGCGCCGGCGGCCGGCCAGGGCGCCGCTCTACCCGCAGGCCGCCGCGGCCGGCCACAGCGCCCAGGACACCGTCACCGTCCTGCACCTGGCCGGGCCCGACTTCGGGCGCGGCCGCGAACCCGACTCGCTCAGCCGGCAGATCCGCGGCGACCTCATCATGCTCAGGGACGCGGGGGCACCCGCGCCCGATCTGATGGTGGTCACCGGAGACCTCACCGCCTCCGGCAGCCCGCGCGAATGCGACCAGGCCCTCAGCTTCCTCACCGCCCTGCGGTCCCAGCTCGACCTGTCCCCCCAGCGGGTGATGGTGGTACCGGGCGCGCAGGACGTGAACCAGGCCGCCTCCCAGGCCTACTTCCACACCTGCGAGGCCGACGAGGTGGCACCGCAGCCGCCGTACTGGCCCAAGTGGCGTCACTACACCCGGCTGTTCCGCGGCCTCTACCAAGGCCTGGACACCGTCTTCGACAGCGATCAGCCCTGGACCCTCTTCCCCGTGCCCGAACTGAGCACGGTCGTCGCCGGATTCAACTCCTCCATGGCCTACAGCCACCGTCCCGAGGAGCAGTACGGCTTCATCGGCCGCGACCAGGCCGCCTGGTTCGCCGAGGCCATGCGCCGGTACGAGGAGGAGGGCTGGCTGCGCATCGGCGCGCTCCGCCACCCGCTCACCGACGGCCGCCGCCCCGGTGACGCGGTCGGCGGCCCCGGCGCGCTGCGGGACGCCGACACCTTCGCCCGGCTGGCCGCCCCGCGGCTGCACCTGCTGCTGCACGGGCCGACCGGAGGCCCGCGCACCACCACCTCCGCGCCCAGCCGCACCCAGCTCGCCGGGACGTCCGGGACGTCCGGGGCTTCCGGGGGCGCCGGTGAGCTGCCCCTGTTCGGCTCCGCGGCCCCCGCCCGGTTCCAGCTGCTCCAGGTCGGCGCCGAGGGCGTGACCCGCTGGGACGACCGGATCACCTCCGCGTCCGAGACCTTCCCCGCCGCGTGGCGGCAGACCCGCCGGGTCTTCCCCGTACCGGAACTGCCCGCCGTCATCGAGGTCGAGCGGGCCGGCGGCCGGGCCCCCCTGGACGACCCGGCCGCCTCGCTCGCCGAACGGGTGAAGGAGATCTGCCGCGTGCGCCGGGAGGGCGTACGGCTGCGCGACGTCCCGCGCCGTGAACCGGGCGACATGGTGCAGATCATGGCCACCTGGCAGGAGCAGGAGGACGGCGTCGTCCAGCAGCAGCGCATAGCCGTCCACCCCGGAAGCCCCACCGAGGAGGAACTCGACCGCTTCATCGCCCAGGTGCACGCGACCGACACCGGCTCCGAGGCCGTCCTGGTGTACGCGGGCGACGCCCCGGCCGGCGGGCTGCGCCGCCGGGCCGCCGCCCACGGCGTCCGGGTCCGGGTCCGCAGCTTCATCGAGTTCCAGGGCCTGCTCGACCTCCGCGGCTACGTCGCCGCGCAGACGGCCCGGCTCAGCAGCAGCGAGCAGTACGCCCCCGGCCTCTACCTCCCCCAGCGCTACCGCGACGCCGACCGCCCCGACGGCCGGGAACACGATGGACTCGTCGAGGAGCTGCTGGAACTCCTGGAGTCCGATCACGGCCGGTTCGTCCTGCTCCTCGGCGACTTCGGACACGGCAAGACCTTCGCCCTGCGCGAGCTCGCCCGGCGCATCTCCGAACAGCTCCCGCACCTGACCCCGCTGCTGATCCCGCTCAATTCCCTCGACCGGGCGCACAGCCTCGAAGGCCTGGTCGCCGCCCACCTGGCCGGCCACGACGTCGACACCATCGACCTGCGGGCCCTGCGCTACATGCTCGCCCAGGGCCGCGTCGTCCTGCTCTTCGACGGCTTCGACGAACTGGTCAACCGGGTCAGCTACGACCGGGCCGCCGACCACCTCCAGGTCCTCCTCGACGCCGCCGTCGACCACGCCAAGATCGTCGTCAGCAGCCGCACCCAGCACTTCAAGTCGCACGCCCAGGTGCTCACCGCGCTCGGCGAACGCGTCGGCCTGCTCCCGCAGCGCAGGATCCTGGCCGTCGAGGGCTTCACCCCCGCCCAGATCCGCTCCTACCTCGTACGCAGCTACGGCGACGAGCCCGCGGCCGACCGCCGCTACCAGCTCCTGCGCAACATCCCCGACCTGCTGATGCTCTGCCGCAACCCCCGGCTGCTCTCCTTCGTCGCCGATCTGAGCCAGGACCAGCTGCGCGCGGTCGCCGGAGCGGGCCGGGCGCTCAGCCCCGCCCGGCTGTACGAGGACGTGTTCACCTCCTGGCTCGACCACGAGGAACGGCGCGGCCAGGGCGGGCCCGGTGCGCCGCCCGGGCTCACCATCGACCAGCTGTGGGCCGCGGTCACCGCGCTGGCCTGGCGGCTGTGGGAGAGCGGCCGCAGCGCCCTGCGGCTCGACGAGCTCACCGAGACCGTGGCCGGCACCCTCAGCGAACTCACCGAGTCCCCGCTCACCCCCTCCGAGCGCGCCCAGGCGGTCGGCGCGGGCAGCCTGCTGGTCCGCAGCGACGACGGGGTCTTCCAGTTCATCCACGGCTCCGTCATCGAATGGCTGGTGGCGCGGGAGGCCGCACGCCAGCTCGCCCGCGGACAGCACACCCTGCTCCTCGCGCGCCCGCTCAGCCAGCTCGCCGTCGAATTCTTCTGCGACCTCGCCGACCACGAGCAGTGCGCCCGCTGGGTGCGCGACGTCCTCGACTCCCCGGGGCGCGCGGTCAGCGAGGCCGCCCGCGCCAACGCCGTGCGGATCTCCGACCGGCTCCGGGTACCGGCCAACGCCGACCTGCGCGGCGCCCGGCTGGCCGGTGAGGACCTCTCGCACCGCGACTTCTCCGGGGTCGACCTCACCGACGCCGATCTGACGGACGCCCGGCTGATCGGCGCCAACCTCTCCGGCGCGCTGCTGCGGGGCACCCGGCTGACCGGCGCCCGCCTCGACCGGGCCGACCTGAGCCGGGCCGACCTGACCGGCGCGAACCTCAGCCGGGCCCGGCTGACCCGGACCGATCTGCGGGGCGCCCTGCTGACCGGCAGCCGCTGGCACCGGGCCGCGCTCATCGACGTGACGATGGACGACGCGGTGCGGTCGGCCCCCGAGCTCGGGACCGCCGCGATCGCCCCCGGGATGCCCGTGGACGCCGGGTTCCGGCCCTCCGCCGTCGGGGTCCCGTACGGCTTCGGCATGCGCACCAGCCGCCTCCCCGAACCCATCGCGTACAGCAGCGACGGCGAACTCCTCGCGGTCGGCAGCGAGGACGGCTCCATCCTGGTCTGCGGCGCCGACGACGGCCGGGCCGTGCGCACCCTCCAGGGGCACGAAGGGCGCGTGTACGCCGTGAAGTTCCGGCCGGACGTCATCGCCACCGGTGGCTCCGACGGCGCCGTGCGGCTCTGGGACCCGGTGACCGGGGCGTGCCGGCACCACCTGCGGGTGCACCCCGACGGCGTGTGGCCGGTCTCCTTCGACGCCGACGGCACCCTGCTCGCGACCGGCGACCGCGAGGGCCTGGTCACGGTCTGGGACACGGCCACCGGCGAGCCCGTGCACCGGATGCCGGGTCACACCGCGCCCGTCTACACCGCGGTCTACGGACCGGACGGCCTGCTGCTCACCGGGGACGCGAGCGCGAAGGTGCGGCTCTGGGACCTGAACACCGGGCACTGCGTCCGGGAGATCGACGGCCACCAGGGGGCCGTCTACCGTGCCCGGTTCAGCCCCGACGGGACCCTCTTCGCCACCGCCGACCGGGGCGCGCCCGGGCAGGGCGGCACGGTGCGGATCTGGCGGACGGCCGACGCGCGGCTGCTGCACGAGTTCACCGGACACACCGGCCGGGTGTACGTCCTCGACTTCCACCCCGACGGCAACCTCCTCGCCAGCGGCGACACCGACGGCCAGGTGCGGCTGTGGGACCCGGTGGTCGGCACCCCCGCCGGAATCCTCGAACGGGGTACCGGAGCCGTCTACCAGGTGCTCTTCGGCGACCACGGGAAGCTCCTCGCCGCCTGCGACAGCAACGGCGCGGTCCGGCTGTGGACGGTCACCGGGCGCCCCCACGGCTACACGGTCGCCCTCCATCCCCAGCAGCCGACCGAGCACCGCGGCACGGCCTGGGCGTGCGCCTTCCGGCCCGGCGACAGCCAGCTGCTCACCGTCGGCAACGACGGCGGCGCACAGATCTGGGACGCGGCCACCGGCCAGGGCAAGCGCATCCTGCGCGGCCACGGCCGCCGGATCAGCGGTGTCGCCTTCAGCGCGGACGGCACGCAGCTGGCCACGGCCGGGAACGACGGGGTCGTACGGCTGTGGGAGACGCGCACGGGCCGGCGTACGGAAGAGCTCACCGGGCGCGGCGACCGGCTGGTCTCGGCGGCCTTCAGTCCCCTCGAAGCCATCCTCGCCACGGCCAGCAACGACGGCGACATGTACCTCTGGGACCCGGTCGGCGGCGAATACCTGAGGGAGCTCGACGCCGAGACCGAGCACGTCTGGGCGGAGGCCTTCAACGCCGACGGGACCCTGCTCGCCACCGCCAACGACGACGATTCCGTCCGCGTCTGGTTCCGCCCCACGGGTTCCCCCGTGTCGACACTGGCCGAGCACCGGGGCCGGGTCCGCTCGATCGCCTTCCGCTCGGACGCCGACGTACTGGCCACCGGCTGTGACGACAGTTTCGTACGGGTGTGGGACGCCAGGAGCGGAGGTCTCCTGGAGCAGCTCGGCGGGCATGCCGACCGGGTGTACGGCGTCGCGTACGGCCCGGGGAGCGCCTGGCTCGCCAGCGCGAGCTGGGACGGTACGGCCATCGTCTGGCGGGACGGGCAGGCGGACCGGCGCCTGCGCGGACGCGGCGGCAGGCTGTGGGCGGTAGCGGCCCACCCGAGCCGCCCGCTGCTCGCCACCGGCGGCGACGACCGGGCCGTCGGCCTGTGGGACGCGGCGACGGGCGACCACCTCACCGACCTTGTCGGCCACAACGGCCGGGTGCTCACGCTCGCCTTCTCCCCGGACGGCACGACCCTGGCGAGCGGCGCCGAGGACGGCACCGTACGGCTCTGGAACGTCCCGGCGGACGGGGAACCGCCGTCCCTGCGCGCCACGCTGATGGGCATGACGGGCGGCTGGGCGGCGCTGACACCGGCCGGCGGGTACAAGTACGAGGGTGATGTTGCCGGTGAGTTCTGGCACGTCGTGGGCATGTCCCGGTTCACCCCGGGGGAGCTCGACGAGTACCTGCCGGGCATTCACCGGCTACCGCTCGGCGAGGAACTCTGACGCCCTGACGGGCTCCGCTACGGTTGGTCCGCATGACGCACACCGAAACAGAGGTCACCGCGGAGCTGGTCCGGGACCTGTTACGCGACCAGCACCCCGATCTGGCGGACCGCCCCGTGCGGTTCGGCGCCCGGGGCTGGGACAACCAGCTGTGGCGGCTCGGGGAGGACCTCGCCGTCCGGCTGCCCTGGGCGACACCGTCCGCAGACGCGCTGCTGCGCAAGGAGCACGCCTGGCTGCCCGCCCTCGCCCCGGTCCTGCCTCTGCCCGTGCCCGTCCCGCAGCGCATCGGCGAGCCCTCCGAGCGGTTCCCGCGCCCCTGGATCGTCACCACCTGGGTCCCCGGCGAGCCCGCCGACCGCGCCCCGGCCACGAACGCCGCCGACGCGGCCGAAGGGCTGGCCGCCTTCCTGACGGCTCTTCACCGGCCCGCCCCCGACGGGGCACCCGTCGGCAACTACGGCCGCGGGGGGCCGCTGGCGGCCATCGCCGACGGGTTCGCCGAGGGGCTGGCCGCGGCCACCGAGCTCGGGCTGATCCCCGACCCGGAGGCCGTCCGCGCGGTCTGGGAGGACGCCGTCGCCGCGCCCGTCTGGGCGGGCCCGGCGCTGTGGCTCCACGGCGACCTCCATCCGGCCAACGTCCTCACCGCCGACGGCTCCTTCTGCGGTGTGATCGACTTCGGTGATCTCTGCGCGGGCGATCCGGCCTGCGACCTCTCCGCCCCCTGGATCCTGCTGCCGGACGGCGCCACCGACCGCTTCCATGCCGCCTACCGGCCGACCCCGGACGAGGCGACGGTGCGCCGCGCCCGCGGCTGGGCCGTACAGCGCGCCCTCGGCGGCATCCTCATCGGCGAGGCCGGCGTCCGTGGCCGCCCGGGAGGCAAGCCCACCTGGGGCCCACCCGCCCAGGCCGCACTGCGACGCCTCGTGGCGACGGCGGGCTGACCGGCCCGGCCGCCGCCGGCTCAGCCGAGGGAGGACACGGACGGGACGACGACCCCGTAGAGATCGGCGATCGTGGCGAGCGCGGCGTGGTGGAGCTGCTCGGCGGACACCTCGGCGACCGCCGTCCGCAGCGGCCGGGTCGCGCAGGCGTCCGCGACGACCGTGGGCCGGTTGCCCCGCAGGAACGCGCCTTCCGCGGTGAAGGTCACGCACATGTGGGTCATGAACCCGGCGAGGATGACGTCCTTGTGGCCGGCGGCGTCCACGTGGTCGCCGAGGTCCGTGTCGACGAACCCGTTGGGGACCGTCTTGACGACCACGGGTTCGCCTTCGACGGGGGCCACCCGAGGGTGGATCCGGCCGATCTCGGCCCGGATGTCGTACGGGCTTCCCTCCCCGCCGTCGTTGATCACGTGGATGACCTTCGCCCCGGCCTCACGGGCCCGGGCGAGCAGCGCGGCGGCGGCGTCGAGGGCGGCCTCCCATCCCGTCAGCTCCATCACGCCCCGGGTGTAGGTGTTCTGGCAGTCGATCAGGATCAGCGTCGCTCCGGCCGGCGACGCCGGGCTCTGATCGAGGCCGCTCAGATCGCGCAGGGTCGTCTTGGACATGGAAATACCCTCCTGGGGTGTCACGTCGAGAGGTGCCGGCCGCAGAGCGGCGGCCGTGCTCTCCACGCTATGACCCACCCCGAATGTCGGCAATGTCATCCAACCCGCAGAAACCGACATACGGTGGGTCCTGGCACGGCCGTCGTCGCACCGAACGGAGACCCCCCTTGAGCACCGTCGGACGGTTCATCGTCGTCGTCCTCTTCGACGGCGTCGACCTCCTGGACGTCACCGGACCGCCGGAGGTGTTCGCCCTGCTGCAGCGGGAGCTGGGCGAGGCGTCGGGATACCGCGTGGCCCTGGCCGCGGAGACCATGGACCCCGTCACCACCTCCGCCGGGGTCCGGATCCTCCCCGACACCACCTTCCAGGAGGTGGCGGGGCGGAGCATCGACACCCTGCTGGTGCCCGGTTCGGTGGAGGTCGACGGCCGGGGCCGGGTCCGCGCCCTCGCCGACCCCGCCGTGGTCGACCGGGTGCGGACCCTCGCCGCCACGGCCCGGCGCGTCGCTTCCGTGTGCGTGGGCGCGCACATCCTCGCCGGCGCCGGGCTGCTGGACGGCAGACGGGCCACCACCCACTGGTCGACCGCCCGCCAACTCGCCGACGAGCACCCCTCGATCGAGGTCGACGCCGATCCGATCTTCATCCGGGACCGGGACGTGTGGACGGGCGCCGGGATCAGCGCCTGCCTCGACCTCTCGCTCGCCCTCGTCGCCGACGACTTCGGCGAGGCCGTCGCCCTGCGCGTCGCCCGGCAGCTGGTGATGTACCTGAAACGGCCCGGCGGGCAGAGCCAGTTCAGCGTCCCGCTCGAACCGGTGTCGACGACCCGCCGCATCGAGGACCTCCGCCACCACATCATGCGGAACATCGCCGAGGAGCTCACCGTCGCCGACCTCGCCGAACAGGCGCACGTCGGCGAACGGCAGCTCACCCGGATCTTCAAGACGGAACTGGGGACGACCCCGGCCGCCTACATCGAATCGGCCCGCGTCGAAGTGGCCCGGAACCGGCTGGAGTCCACGGACGACACCCTCGAACGCGTCGCGACCGTCTGCGGCTTCAACACGACCGACACCCTCGTCCGTGCCTTCCGCCGCAAGCTCGACACGACGCCGACGGAGTACCGCAACCGCTTCCGGGCAACCTAGGCCGTGTCCGCAAAGTCCCGCCTGCCGCGCGACGCCTGGCACGGCGCCTCATCCCCCGGACTCCGTCCGGGGGGACCCCCAGGTGGTCGGGCGCGCCCGAGTACGTCCCGTACACGGGCGGCCCTCCGCCCGGGGGCACCTCCCAGCGGTAGCTGGGGGAGATGCAACGGCGCCAGACGCTGCGGGGCCCGCCTTCGGGCGGCCGGCGCTACTGTGCGGACACGGCCTACGCCGTCTGACCGGCGCCCGGCTCAGACCGTCGGGAAGGACAGCAGGGCCACCGGAGCCGAGGTCGGCTGAGCCGAGCCGCCGGCCGGTTCGACGGTGACGCCCATCCCCGACGCCGCGTTGACCGGGCCGTCGAGCAGGGTGGCCGTCGCCGGGGTGCCGGTGTCCATCAGCCCCGCCGAACGCATCTTCCCGCCGCCGTCGTTGTACCAGAGCTGGTACACCTTGCCGCCGGGCGGCGCCGGCATGCCGGAAGCCGCGAAGACCGCCTGGTTGCGGGAGGCCGAGACGACCACCGTGCCCACCGCTCCGCCCCGCAGCGGCGCCGTGGCCACCCGGGCGTCGGCGGCCGCGAGCACCGCGCCGACCGCGTCGTTCGTGAGACGGGCCTGCTGCGCCTGCTGCCGGGCGTCCTCGGCCTGTTCGTACTGCGACACCGCGACACCGCCGAGCGCCACGGCCGCCGCGATGCAGGCCGCCAGGGCCCAGTTCGACACCGGCCGCCAGCGGGGCCGTACGTGGCCGCCGCGTCCGGACTTCACCGTCGCGGGGCCTTCCTGGCGTACCGTCGCGATCTGTCGCATCACCGCGTCCCGCAGCGCGGGACTCGGCGGCGCGGCCACGGCGAGCCCGAGGCGCGTGACGGTCTCGGAGAACTCCCGGACCTCCTGCGAGCAGGACACGCAGTCGGCGAGGTGCCGCTCGACGGCGGTCCGTTCGTCCGGTTCCAGGGCGTCGAGCACGTACGCGCCCGTCAACGTGTGCGGATCCGCGGTGTTCACACGCCCACCCCCAGGCAGTCACGAAGCCGGATGAGCCCGTCGCGCAGCCGTGTCTTCACCGTACCCAACGGCAGGGCCAGCAACTCGGCGACCTCCCGGTGGGTCAGGCCACGGTAGTACGCCAGGGTGACCGACTGCCGCTGCAGTTCGCTGAGCCCGTTCAGACAACGCCGTACCTGCTCGCGCTCCAGCCGGCTCTCCACCTGCTCCACCACCTCGTCGTAGGCCGTGGTGTGGTCCAGCAGCGCCGCCCGCTTCTCACGGTTGGTCGACGCCTGCGCGGAACGCACCCGGTCGACGGCCCGGCGGTGGGCCAGGGTCAGCACCCAGTTCATCACCGAGCCCCGCGAGGGCTGGTAGCGGGCGGCGGTCCGCCAGAGCTCGACCAGTACTTCCTGGGCGACCTCCTCGGACTGGGCCGGGTCCCGCAGCACGGTCCGTACGAGGCCCAGCACGGGACCCGACACCGCCTCGAAGACGGCCGTGAACGCCTGCTGGTCACCGCGGGCCACCCGGCCCATCAGTTCCGGCAGGTCGGGAGCGGCCGACGGATGCCGGCCTATGCGCACGTTCTCTCTCACCGGGGAGGTCCTCCAGGAGTACTCGGTTGCACAGCTCATTCGGAGCCGAGGGGCAGGTGGATGGGTCGCGGCGGACAGGGCCTTCGGCAGCCCCGGAACACGACCCGACAGCTTGTGCGGGTCGCCATCCGTTCGGGTGAGGGGGCCATCCGGATGAGGGCCGGTGCCGAATAGGCGGCGTGTCTCACCGATGGGTGAGCCCCGTAGACGCAGGAGAGACCATGAGCATTCACACCTTCCGCCGTGCCGCCCTCGCCGTGACCGCCGCAGTGCTGCTTCCGCTGGCACTGTCCGCCTGTTCGGAGGAGAGTACGAGCAATCAGGGGGCCGCCGCGCCCGACGCGGTCTCTTCACCCCAGCCGATCGGCGAGATCGACGCGGGCGCGGGCGGTCCGTTCGGCCAGGCCTGCGCCTCGGTGCCCAAGAGCGGCGCGGGCTCCTTCGACGGTATGGCGCAGGACCCGGTGGCCACCGCCGCCTCGAACAACCCGGCGCTGTCGACCCTGGTCTCGGCCGTGAAGAAGGCCGGTCTGGTGGACACGCTGAACAATGCCCAGGACATCACGGTGTTCGCGCCGACCAACGACGCGTTCGCGAAGATCCCGAAGGCGGACCTGGACAAGGTCCTGGCGGACAAGGCGACCCTGACCAAGATCCTCACGTACCACGTGGTGGGCGAGAGGCTCACCCCGCAGCAACTGGGGAGCGGCTCCTTCCAGACCCTCCAGAAGGGAATGATCACCACCAAGGGCTCGGGCACCGCCTACCAGGTGAACAACTCCTCCAAGGTGGTCTGCGGCAACGTCCCCACCGCCAATGCCACCGTCTACATCGTCGACACGGTCCTCATGCCGAAGTAGGCGCGCTCCGGACGATCAGCTCGTGGGCGGCGGTCCGTGCATCCAGCCGGACCGTGCCCCCGGAAGAACTCCGGGGAAGCACCCGCGACACCCGATCGGAGCAACTCCATGACGGATGCACAAGGACCCTCGGCCCCGGGCACACGGTGCCTGGTCACCGGAGCCACCGGCTACATCGGCGGCCGGCTCGTCCCCGAGCTCATCACCGCGGGCCACCGGGTGCGCTGCCTCGCCCGCACCCCGGAGAAACTGCGCGACCACCCCTGGGCCGGGCAGGCGGAGATCGTCCGCGGCGACGTCACCGACGCCGCGTCGCTCGCCCCCGCCCTGCGGGACGTGGACGTCGCCTACTACCTCGTGCACGCCCTCGGCACCGGGCGCGACTTCGAGCACACCGACCGCCTCGCCGCACGGAACTTCGCCGAGCAGGCCCGCGCCGCCGGCGTCCGCCGCATCGTCTACCTGGGCGGACTCACCCCGAGCGGAGTTCCCGACCGGGACCTCTCGCCCCATCTGCGCTCCCGCGCCGAGGTCGGGCGCATCCTCCTGGACTCCGGGGTCCCCACCACGGTGCTGCGCGCCGCCGTCATCATCGGCTCCGGCTCGGCCTCCTTCGAGATGCTCCGCTACCTCACCGAGCGGCTGCCCGTCATGGTCACCCCCAGCTGGGTGCGCACCCGTATCCAGCCCATCGCCGTCCGCGACGTCCTGCGCTACCTGGTCGGCAGCGCCCGCATGCCGGCCGACGTCAGCCGCGCCTTCGACATCGGCGGCCCCGACGTCCTGACCTACCTCGACATGATGCAGCGCTACGCCCGGGTCGACGGGCTGCCCCAGCGGCTCATCCTGCCCGTACCGGTCCTCACCCCGCGGCTCTCCAGCCACTGGGTCGGCCTGGTCACCCCGGTGCCCCGCGCCATCGCCCGCCCCCTCGCGGAGTCCCTCAAGTACGAGGTCGTCTGCGACGAGCACGACATCGCGACCTGGGTGCCCGACCCGCCCGGCACCCCCCTCGACTTCGACACGGCCCTCACCTACGCCCTCCAGAAGGTCCGCGACGCCCAGGTCCTCACCCGCTGGTCCTCCGCCTCCGTGCCCGGCGCGCCGAGCGACCCGCTGCCCACCGACCCCGACTGGGCCGGCGGCAGCCTCTACTCCGATGTGCGCGAACGCACCGTCGAAGCCTCGCCGCAGGCCCTGTGGCGGGTCGTGGAGGGGATCGGCGGGGAGAACGGCTGGTACTCCTTCCCGCTCGCCTGGGCCGTCCGCGGCTGGTTCGACCGGCTCGTCGGGGGCGTCGGACTGCGCCGGGGCCGCCGGGACGCCGCACACCTGCGGGTCGGCGACTCCCTGGACTTCTGGCGGGTCGAGGAGATCGAACGCGGCCGGCTGCTCAGGCTCCGCGCCGAGATGCGGCTGCCCGGCCTCGCCTGGCTGGAGATGTACGCCGAGCACGACGGGGACGGCCGCACCCGGTACCGGCAGCGGGCGCTTTTCCATCCGCGCGGCCTGGCCGGTCACCTGTACTGGTGGAGCGTCTCGCCGTTCCACGCCGTGGTCTTCGGGGGCATGGCCCGCAACATCGCGCGCACGGCGGAGGCGGGCGAGGACCGCGGCCCGGCCGGATCCGCCGGATCCCCCGCGTCCGCTGCATCCGCCGCGGCCGCCCGCGCCGAATGACGGGCAAGGCCAGCCCAGCGACCACCGCGCGGCACCTCAGCGTCCGCCCGGTGGCCCGATGCCAGGAGCACCACCATGAACGTCTCGGTCGTCCTGTTCACCTCGGACCTCCGCGTCCACGACCATCCGCCGCTGCGCGCCGCGCTGGGCCAGGGGAACGAGACCGTTCCGCTCTTCGTCCGGGACCCGGCGGTGGACCGCGCCGGCTTCGCGGCCCCCAACCGGCTCGCCTTCCTCGCGGACTGCCTGGCCGGACTCGACTCCGGGCTGCGCGAGCGCGGCGGCCGGCTGGTGGTGCGCTCGGGCGACCCCGTCGCCGAGGTGTGCGCCGTCGTACGGCAGGCCGACGCCGACGAGGTGCACATGGCGGCCGGGTGCAGCGCCTTCGCCCTGCACCGCGAGCAGCGGCTGCGCAGCGCCCTGGAGGCCGACGGGCGGCGCCTCTACGTCCACGACGGCGTGGTCACCGCCCTGCCCGCCGGCGCCGTGACACCGAGCGGATCCGATCACTTCGCCGTCTTCACCCCGTACTTCAGGCGCTGGTCGGGCGAGCGGCTGCGCGAGCCGCTCGCGCCGCCGCAGGAGGTCCGGGTGCCCGGCGCCATCCGCTCCGAGGCGCTCCCGTCCCGCGCCGCGGTCGCGGCCGTCTCGGCGGGCGTGGCCACCGGGGGTGAGCGCGAGGGCAGGCAGCGGCTCACGGACTGGCTGGGGGAGTACGCCGACGGGTACGAGGAAGGCCACGACGACCTCCCCGGCGACGCCACCTCCCGCCTCTCCCCGTACATCCACTTCGGCGCGGTCTCGGCGGCCGAGGCCGTGTACCGGGCGCGGTCCCGGGGCGGGGCGGGCGCCGAGGCCTTCGTACGCCAGCTCTGCTGGCGCGACTTCCAGTACCAGCTCCTCGCCGCCCGCCCCGGCGCCGCCGCCCGGGACTACCGCACCCGGGCCGACCGCTGGCGGCGCGGCAAGGCGGCCGAGGCCGACCTGCTGGCCTGGAAGGAGGGCCGCACCGGCTATCCCGTGGTGGACGCGGCCATGCGGCAACTCGCCCACGAGGGCTGGATGCCGGGCCGGGGCCGGCTGCTCGCCGCGTCCTTCCTGACCAAGACGCTCTACATCGACTGGCGCGCCGGAGCCCGCCACTTCCTCGACCTGCTGGTCGACGGGGACGTGGCCAACAACCAGCTCAACTGGCAGTGGGTGGCCGGTACCGGCACCGACAGCCGCCCCAACCGGGTGCTCAACCCGGTGATCCAGGGCAAGCGGTACGACCCCGACGGGGCGTACGTACGGCGCTGGGTCCCGGAACTCGCCGGACTGCCGGGCTCTTCGGTCCACGAGCCCTGGCGGCTGGCCGGCCTGGAACGGGCCCGGTACGACTACCCGGACCCCCTGGTCGGGCTCCCGGAGGGGCTCGCCCGCTTCCGGCAGGCCCGCGGGAAGGACAGCCCGTGACAGGGGCGGCCCGTGACGTGGACGGCCCGTGACAGGAACGGCCCGTGACAGGGACGGCCGGTGATCCCACCGGCTGTCGGCGGTCACCGCCGGGTGCCAGACTGGACGGGTGTTCGCAAGACGCCTGGTCGGGGTCCGTCACGTGTCCGCCGCCGCTGTCACCCTCGCCGTCTCGCTCGCGCTGTGCGCGGGGGCGGCGCCCGCGGCGGCCCGGGACGACGACGACGGTCCGGCCCGCCCGGTGGACATCGGCGGCGGCCGCCGGGTGCTGCTGGACTGCCGCGGATCCGGGTCCCCGACGGTCGTGCTCGTCTCCGGTGCCGGGGGTGCGTCGGACGAGTGGACGCACATCGCGGACGCCGCGCGTCCGGAGGCCGCCCTGAAGCCCGATCCGTCGGCGGTGCTCCCGCAGGCCGCCCGGTTCACACGGGTGTGCGCCTACGACCGTCCCGGCACGACCCGGCTGGACGGTACCCCGAACAGCGGGACGCCCGTCACCCAGCCCACCACGGCGGCAGCGGGCGTCAGGGACCTGCGGGCGGCGCTCGCCGCGGCCGGTGAGCACCCGCCGTACGTACTGGTCGGAGCCTCGTGGGGAGCGATGATCGCCTCGCTGTTCGCGCGGGCCGAACCGGCGCGGACCGCCGGGGTGGTGACCGTCGACGGCGCCTCCCCGTTCCTGAAGGACACCCTGACACCGGCCCAGTGGTCGGCGTGGATGGACAAGATCCGGGCCACGGACCCCGGGAAGGGCCTCGAAAGGCCCGACTACCCCGGCGCCGTACGGGAGCTGCGCGGGGCGCCCGCCCTGCCGCGCGGCCTGCCCGCCGTCGTGCTCACCTCCGACCACCCGTGGGACCTCTCGGTCGGAGGCGGATCGACCTGGCCGGCCTGGCTGGCCGCCCAGCGGCGCCTGGCCGAGGACCTGCGGGCCCGGCACGTCACCGACAGCGACAGCGGCCACGGCATCGCCGTCGAGCAGCCGCGGCTCGTCGTGCGGGCGATCCGCGACGTGGTCGAGCAGGCCCGTGCCGGTCAGGAGCGTTGAGCGGCCGCACCGCTTCCTGCCACCGCGGTCGTCGCCGCCTCGCACAGTCCGCGCAGCAGGCCCAGCGCCTCCCGCAGCCCGCCGGGGCGCAGCATGCCCGGGGCGGGTACGGGCCCCGCCCAGCCGGGGCCCGCCAGGAGGACCGTGGTCCTGGCCCGGGCGCCCTTGACCCCCCAGGTGGTGTCGGCGACGTGCCGGGCCAGGGCGTGGTGCGCGGTGGAGCGGGCCTGGGCCCACAGCACGACCGCGACCGGCCCGGTCCGGCGCACGGCCTGGTCGAGCGCCTCGGGCGGCACCGCTGCCCCGAACATCCGGGCGGGCAGGCCCAGTTCGGCGAGACCGGCGGCGAGCGCCTCCAGCGGGAGCGTGTGCTGCTCGCCCGGTACGCACGCCAGCAGGATCGGGGGAGCGCTCGCCCGGGGCCCGGACAGCGCCCCGATGCTCACGCGGCGCAGCGCGGTCGAGACGTGCCAGGAGAGCAGGTGCTCGACCTCGACGTACTGGTCGCCCGAGGTCTCCCACTTGCGCCCCACGGCGTGCAGGGTCGGCACCATCACCTCCTCCCAGGTGGTGACCAGGCCGTACTCGCCGATCAGGGAGCCGAGCATCTCGTCCATGGTCGGTGAATCGAGGCGGACGGCGGCCCGGCCCAGCCCCCGGCACTCCTGGCGCACGTCGCCGAGCGGCAGGCCGTTGCCCGATCCCGGCTGACGGGCCGGTGCGGCGGGGGCGGAAGCGGACGCGGAGGGCACCGGTCCGGCGGGCACCGGCCCGGCCCGGGCGGCGCGCGCCGCCTCCGCGGGCGGCACCCCCGAAGCGGTCAGGCGGCACATCTCCTGCAGGACGGCGATGTCCCCGGAGGTCCACCGCCTGTGCCTGCCGTCCTCGCGGGTGGCCGGCCCGATGCCGTACCGCCGGTCCCAGGAGCGCAGTGTCGTCGGGGCGACGCCCAGCCGGCGTGCCACGGCTCCGGTGGTGACACCGTGCGCGGCCTCGCCTGGCTCGGCGGCCTCGCCGGCCTCGCCGGACTGTGCGGGCTCGTTCATGGATCCATCATGCGACGCACAACCGATGCGAGTGGAATCGATGCGCGGGCGGGTCGGAATCTGGACGGGAACCGGTCCCCGGCACCGAGGAGCAGTCGCCATGAGCGCACAGAGCGTCACCGTCCGGCCGTCTCCCGCGACCGCGGCCCGGGAGCAGCTCCTCGACCACGAGGTCGCCGAGGGTTTCGCAGGCGGCGACGAGCGGTGCCTGAGCGCCGCGTACCGGCGCTGGGGCGGGCTCGTCCTCACCCTCGCGGCCCGCACCCTCGGCGATTCCAGGGAGGCCGAGGACGTCAGCCAGCAGGTCTTCCTGGCCGCCTGGCAGGGCCGCGCCAACTACCGGCCCGAGCGCGGGCCGTTCCCCGGCTGGCTGGTCGGCATCACCCGGCGGAAGATCGCCGACGCGCTCACGGCCCGTACCCGCCGGCTCGACCTGGTGGCCGCGGCCGGCGCCGCCCTGCCGCCCGCGCGCGAGCCGGCGGCGGGCCCGGAAACCGTACTGGACCGGCTCCTCGTCACCGGCGAACTGGCGAAACTGCCCCGCGCACAGCGGGAGGTGCTGGCCATGGCCTTCTACGCGGACCTCACCCAGGCCCAGATCGCCGAGCGCACCGGGCTGCCGCTCGGCACCGTCAAGAGCCACGCGCGGCGGGGGCTGCACCGGATGCGCCACTGCCTCGGCGGCGAGGCGCACGGCGGCGGCAGCGCCGCCGGAGGCGGTGGAGCCGGCCCGTCCCCGGCAGCCGCCGAAACAAGATCCCATCCGCCGGCCGTCCGGCACCGAAGTACCCGTGAAACGCCCGGCACCGGCCGTGCGGGGCAGGCGAGCGCGAGGGGTTGAGTGACGTGGACCGGAGGAGAGTCGCTGTGGTGGGCGGGGGCGTGGCCGGGCTGACGGCCGCCCACATCCTGCAACGCACGTACGACGTGGTGCTGTACGAGGCGGACGACCGTCTCGGAGGCCACGCCCACACCCATGAACTGCCCACCGAGGACGCGGGAACGGTCCACGTGGACAGCGGATTCATCGTGCACAACGAGCGCACCTACCCGCACCTGCTGCGGCTGTTCCGCGAACTCGGCGTCACCACCCAGGAATCCGAGATGAGCATGTCCGTACGGTGCGACGGCTGCGGCCTGGAGTACGCGGGCGCCCGGGGCGCGGCCGGACTGCTCGGCGGAGGCAACCTGCTGCGCGGCCGCCACCTGCGCATGCTCACCGAGGTCCCGCGCTTCCACCGCGCCGCCCGGCAGCTGCTCGCCTCCCCCGACACCGGGCAGACCCTGGGGGAGTTCCTCGACCGGCGCGGCTTCTCCCGCTACTTCGTCGGCCACTTCGCCATCCCGCTCGTCGCGGCCGTCTGGTCGTGCGCACCGGACACCGCCCTCCAGTACCCCGCCCGGTACCTCTTCCGCTTCCTGGCCCACCACGGACTGCTGTCCGTCAAGGGATCCCCGCAGTGGCGTACGGTCACGGGCGGTTCGGCGAGCTACGTGGCCAAGGCCGCCAAGCACCTGACCTCCGTCCGCACCTCGACCCCGGTCCGGGCCGTCGTGCGTGCCGCCGACCACGCGCGCGTGCTCACCCCGGACGGAGACTCGACCCCGTACGCGGCTGTGGTCGTCGCCGTCCACCCCGACCAGGCGCTGCGCCTGCTGGCCGATCCGACCGAGGACGAGATCCGGATCCTCGGCGCGTTCACGTACTCCCGCAATCCCACCGTGCTGCACCGCGACACCTCGCTGCTGCCCCGCTCCGCGCACGCGCGCGCCTCGTGGAACTACTGGCTCCCCTCCTGCTCGGCCCGGCCCGAGACCGTCCAGGTCAGCTACGACATGAACCGGCTCCAGCGGCTGCCCACCGCCGAGCCGCACATCGTCACCCTCAACGCCCGCGGCCGGGTCGACCCCTTCGACGTGATCGCCCGCATGGTGTACGAACACCCCGTCTACACCCCGCAGTCCGTCGCCGCGCAGCAGGAACTGCCCCGGCTGAACACGTCGGTGACCGCCTTCGCCGGCGCCTACCACGGCTGGGGCTTCCACGAGGACGGCTGCCTCTCCGGCGTCGCCGCGGCCGAGGCCCTGGGGGTGAGGTGGTGAACGGCACCGCCGCGGGGCGGGCCGTCCCGCCCCGCGTACCGGCTCTGTACGAGTGCACGGTGGCCCACGCCCGCACCACCCCCGTCCGCCACGCCTTCCAGCAGCGCACCTACCTGTGGCTCATCGACATCGACGAGCCGCCCCGCATACCCCGGGCGCTGCGCCCACTGGCCCGGTTCGACCCCCGGGACCACTTCGGCGGCCGGGCACCCACCCTGCGCGCGGGCCTGGAGGCGCAGCTGGCCGCCCACGGGGTGAAGAACGCGGACGGACGTGTCCTGATGCTCGCCCACGCCCGGGTCCTCGGGCACGTCTTCAACCCGCTGACCCTCTACTGGTGCCACGACCGCGCCGGTACCCCGGTCTGCGTCGTAGCCGAGGTCCACAACACCTACGGCGAGCGCCACTGCTACCTGCTGCGCCCGGGCGCCGACGGACTGACCGACGTCCCCAAGGACTTCTACGTCTCGCCGTTCTTCGCGGTCGAGGGCTTCTACCGGATGCGGCTGCCCGTTCCCGGTGACCGACTCGACCTGACCGTGCAACTGCGCCACGACGACGGGACCTGCCCGTTCACCGCGACCGTGACGGGCCGTCACCGCCCGGCCGGTGCCCGCGCCCTCATCGGCGCCGCCCTGCGCCACCCCTGGTCCACCGCCCGGGTCTCCGCCGGCATCCGCTTCCACGGCATCCGCCTCTTCCTCCGCGGCCTCCCGGTCCGCCCCCGTCCCGTCCGTCCCACGCAGGAAGGCACCCTGTGACCGTCTCGTACATCCCGGCCCGCGAGAGCGCGCTCGCACCCGTCGACCCGGCGCGCTGGCCCGACGTGGCCCGGCCGCCCCGCGCCTCGGCCCTGCGTACCGCCGTCGCCGAGCGGATCATCGGCCGGGCCCTCGCCCGGCTCCCGCTGCGGGTCCGGCACGGGGGCGGGGAGCCGCCCGCCTACCGGGTCCCCCGGCAGGCGGGAGCGCTGCCCACCCTGATCCTTCACGACCCCGAGGCCTTCCACCGCAGGATCGGCGCGGACGGCCTGATCGGCTTCGGTGAGTCGTACATGGCCGGGGAATGGGACAGCGACGACCTGGTGGGCGCGCTGACCGTGCTCGCCACCCACGTCGACGACCTGGCGCCGGCGCCGCTGCGCCGACTGCGCGAAGCCTGGGTGCGCCGGCGTCCGGAGCAGCAGCGCAACACCCCCGAGGGGGCGCGGGAGAACATCCACCGCCACTACGACCTGTCCAACGAACTGTTCACCCTGTTCCTCGACCGGAGCATGAGCTACTCCTCGGCGGTCTTCGCCGCCTTCCCCGCCTCACCCGCCACCTTCACCGCCGCCCAGCACCGCAAGATCGACCGGCTCCTCGACCTCGCGGACGTCGGACCGGGCACCCGGGTGCTGGAGATCGGCACCGGCTGGGGCGAGCTGGCGATCCGGGCCGCCTCCCGGGGCGCCGACGTGCTGACCGTGACGCTCTCCGCCGAGCAGCGGGACCTGGCCCGGGAACGCGTCGCCGCGGCCGGCCTCGGCGACCGCGTCACCGTCGAACTGCGCGACTACCGGCACGTCGAAGGCTCCTTCGACGCCGTCGTCAGCGTGGAGATGATCGAAGCGGTCGGCGCCGAGTACTGGGCCACCTACTTCGCCGCCCTGCGCCGGCTCCTCGCCCCCGGCGGCCGCGTCGCCCTCCAGGCCATCACCATGCCGCACGAACGCATGCTCCTCACCGCCCGCACGCACACCTGGATCAGCAAGTACATCTTCCCCGGCGGCCTCATCCCCTCCCGTGAGGCGATCGCCCGCGCGAGCGGGGCGGCCGGGCTGAGCACCGTGGCGGACGACGGCTTCGGCGACCACTACGCGGAGACGCTGCGGCTGTGGCGCGAGGATTTCGACCGCCGGGCCGACTCCGTCGCCGCCCTCGGCTTCGACCGCACCTTCCACCGCATGTGGGAGCTCTACCTCGCCTACTCCGAGGCCGGATTCCGCTCGCGCTACCTGGACGTGCGCCAACTCCTGCTCACCGCCGACCGGCACGAGCCACGGGAGCCCCGATGACCGTCGAGGCCCAGGCCCAGGCCCAGGCCCTGGGCGCCGACGTCGACTGGGGCGCGCTGTCCGTGAACCTGGCCGCCGCGGCCGGCGCCGCGTTCGCCGTCATGCTGGTCACCTTCGCCGTGGCCGCCGTCAAGGGCCTGCACCGGATCGTCGACATCGCCTGGGGAGTCGCCTTCGCCGCGGTGGCGCTCACCAGCTGGCTGCTGTCGAGCGGCTACGGCGACGACGGCCGGCGTCTCGCGGTCGCCGCGGCGACCGTCGTGTGGGGACTGCGCCTGGGCCTGCACATCGCCGGGCGCGGCCGGGGGCACGGCGAGGACCCGCGCTACGCCCGCATGCTCGCCCGGGCGCCGGGCAGCACCCGGCTCTACGCCCTGCGCAAGGTCTACCTCCTCCAGGGCGCGCTGGTCTGGCTCGTCTCGCTGCCCGTACAGGCCGCGTCGTACGTGCCCGTCCCGCTCGGGCCGCTCGCCGCCGCCGGCCTGCTGCTCTGGGCGGCCGGACTGCTCTTCGAGGCGGTCGGCGACCTCCAGCTGGCCCGCTTCAGGGAACGCCCCGAGCACCGTGGAACGATCATGGACCGCGGTCTGTGGAGCTGGACGCGGCACCCCAACTACTTCGGTGACTTCCTCGTCTGGTGGGGGCTTTATCTGCTGGCCTGCGCGACCTGGCAGACTGCGGCACTCACACTGGTGTCACCGCTGGTGATGAGCGCGCTGCTGATCTGGGGCAGCGGCAAGCGACTGTTGGAGGCGCACATGGCGGACCGGCCCGGCTACGCCGCCTACGCCGCCCGCACCAGCGGGTTCTTCCCGCGCCCGCCGCGCCGCATACACCGGGAGGCGGGGTGACGGCCGGGACCGAGCGGGGCACCGAGGCCACCGGCGAGGGCCGCGCCCTCGTGCTCCGTACATCCCCCGCGACACCGGCGGCCGCGGTCCTGCTGCTGCACGGAGGGCGCGAAGAGGGGCCGGAGCCGCCGCCCCTGCTCAACCTGCCCGCGCTGCGGATGCGGCCCTTCGCGGCCGCCGTCGTCCGCGCGACGCGCGGACGCGACGTCCTGGTGGCGGAGGTGCGCTACCGCCACCGCGGCTGGAACGGCTCCCGCTGCGACGCCGCCCGGGACGCGGAGGCGGCCCTCGCGCGGCTGCGGGAACTCGCCGGGGACGTCCCGGTGGTCCTGGTCGGCCATTCGATGGGCGGCCGGGCGGCGCTGCGGGCGGCCGGCGCGCCCCTGGTGCACGGCGTGGTGGCCCTCGCCCCCTGGTGTCCGCCGGGCGAACCGGTGGACCACCTCGCGGGCCGCCGGCTCTACCTGCTGCACGACGAGGAGGACCGGGTCACCTCGGCGGCCGGGTCCTGGGAGTTCGTCCGCCGGTCCCGGCTCGCGGGCGCGGACGCCACCGCCATCCCGATGTCCACGGGCGGCCACGCGATGCTCCGCGGCGCGGGCGCCTGGCACCGGCGCACCGCGGCGCTCGTCACCGGCCTGGTCACCCGGGACTGAGGCCGGCCCCCCACTTCGACGACGACAGCTCCTAGCCGCCCACGAGCGGGTTCTGCCCGCCGCGCCGCCGCCGGATGCTCACCACCGCCGCCGCTACCAGCAGCAACCCCAGCGCGCCGGTGAGGACGAGCGTGTTTGCCCCGCCGGGGTGCACGCCGAAGAACATCAACGGCAGTCCGGCCAGCAGGACGGCCGGTGCGGTGCGCAGCCGCGCGAACGCCTGCCGCCCCGCCAGGAGCAGTCCGCCGGCCGCCGGTACGGCGAACTTCAATGCGGGGAGCGCGTACGACACGGGGAGCACCAACAGGGTGCCGGCCATCACCGCCGTCCACGCCAGCACCGCGACGACCCCGGCCCGCGTACGGGTCCGGGGAGTCGGGCGCAGATCGGGCGGGCACAGCACCGCCACCAGCGCCAGGACGAGCGGCGGAAGGCCGAACAGGAGGGTCGAACCGACGAGATCGGTGCCCAGCCGGACCGCATCGATCGCGATACCCGCGACGACGCCCGCCAACGCGGTCCAGGCACCTGCCGTCCATCGCCCGGCGAGAGCGAGGGCCGCCCCGAGCACCGCGGCGAGGTGGGCCGCCATCAGCTGAGGAAAGACGTCACCGAATCCGAATCCGCCGCTGATCGTGACGACGGTCGCGTACATCCTGGCCCAGCTCATCGCGGCCGCCCCGACCGCGACGAGTGCGAACGGCGCCACCGCCGCCAGCAGCCGGCCGGCGCGCCCCGCGGAGCCCAGCCCGAGTCGCAGGCGCAGCGCATGCCCGGCGACATCGACGGCCTCAAGCATTCGGGCCCGCCCACTCGCCCCGCGTGTGGCCTCGCGATAGGCGTCGGCGACCTCGTCGCCGAACTCCCGCCGGAAGGCGGCCGGGTACAGCTTCACCCACGCGCTCACGCGGTCACCGCCCGACTGCCGAGTCCGAGCCGCCGGGTGGCCTCCTGCGCGGTACGCGCGATCCGGGCCGTCTCGGCCGCCAACATCTCACGCCCGTGCGGCGCGAGCGCATAGCTGCGCCGCATGCGCCCGTCGACCACCTCCTCCTCGTGGACGGCGACGAGCTCCTGCTCCAGGAGCCGTTCCAGCGCGCCGTACAGGGTTCCGGTGCGCATCCTCGTGCGGCCTTGCGAGATCTTCCCGACCTCCTGGGCGATCGCGTATCCGTGCCGTGGGGCGTCGGCGATCGCGGTGAGGATGAGCAGAGTCGGCTCACGGAGAGCTTGATCATTCATGTGCGTCACCATAGCTCGGTTGCCGACATATGTCGATGCACGGCTCACAGCTCGCTACTCGCTGTGCGTTGAACAGCGCATCTGGCACCCGGCGCGTCCTTTTCAACGGTTCGATGGTCAGTGCCCGGCAGGCGGCTCGAAGCATCCGCCCTCGGGGTACGGGCCGTTGGTCTTCACCACGTAGTTGGTCTTCTGCACGAAAGCGGTGACGCAGGCGTCGTCATGGACACGGACACCGACCAACGCGCCCTCGGGCGTGACGTAGTGGTCGGTCTCGAAGCGCGAGCCCATGTCCCGCACAATGAGGGTTCCGCCGAGCCGCTCACCCTTCGGCCCGAACCGTTCCTCCTGGAAGCCGACTTCGAGCAGCGCCTCGCGCACGCTCTTCGGATCCCACGTCCCGCCGTCCCAGAGCCGTTTGAGGACGGGCTCGATGCGGTCGGCTTCCTTCTGCGCGTCCTGCGCGCTCGCAGGAGACATCTCACCGGGGATACGGAAGCCGTTGTTCTCGCGGTAGCGCGAAGCGCCCTCCGACGCCGCACCGGCCGGGCTGGGATGGGCGCGGTCCCAGTAGTGCTGCGCGAGCATCAGCAGTGCTCCCGCCAGAGCGGCGGCGAGCAACTGCGTCAGCACCGTCCAGCGCGCACGGAACACGAGCGCGAGCACCGCGACCACGAGCACGCCCACGAGGTAATCCTGGATCCGCGCCATGTGCGCGAGGTCTGCCGCGTCGATCCGGTCCCGGTCCCCCTGTGCGGCCCAGACCTCCATGCCGTGCCCGAGCATGTAGTCCAGCACGAGCCATCCCGCCCCGAGCAGTAACAGGGGAATGCCGATGGCCAGGTCTGCGGCGAGGGGCGTCCGGCGCGACCAAGGCCGCCAGCCACGCCGGGGTCGGGGTTCGGTCAGGGAATCGATCATGGCCGCATCATCCCGAGCCGGCCGCAGGGCAGGCATGAGTACGCGTACTCATGGCAGCACGAGGGCCTGTCGCGAGAGGCGCGCGGTCGAATGCGGGATCGATCGCCTCAAGCGCCACCGGGCCGTGGCCACGAGATACGACGAACTCGCCGTCCGCTACGAAGCAACCGTGCTGGTCGCGGCCATCAAGGAGTGGCTGTGACCATACGGCTGCACCAGCCTTCGCTCAACCCTTTGCCGAGGAGCCGATCGACCAGCTACGTTCTCCCGGCCGTCCATGTTGATCCGGACCGGCACTGTCGACAAGGAGGTGTGGAGCACATGCGCAGGAGTGCCCAGCAGTCGAGCCCGCGTACTGACCCTTGCCACCTCCTCTCGACGGAGACACCTTGTCGCTCCGCATCACCCCACTGACCGACCCCGCTCACGGGGCGCACAGCCGACGCCTTGCATGGCTGGCGTCCGACATCGACGCCAACCCTGTCGGGACGGCCTTTCTGCGCCTGTTCGATGACGGACAAGCGCACCTGGCCGAACTGACCCTCCACGTTCATCCCGTGGAGCGCCGCAGGGGCGTCGGCTCCCGGCTCCTCGACACGGCCGTGGCCGCCGCCCGGGACAACACCCGGCGCTGCGTCGTGGCGCAGGCCGGGGCCGGATCGCCCGGCGACCACTTCCTGCCGGCCCGCGGCTTCCGCAAGGTCCTCACCCTGAGGTACTCCCGCCTGCCCCTGGCCGATGTGGACATCCCCTCCCTGGCAGAGATCATCGAGCGTCCGCATTCCGGCTACCGGCTGGCGTCCTGGCAGGGAACCGTCCCCGACGATCTCGCCCGGACCTTCGCCGACTCACGTCGCGCCATGGACGACATGCCCATGGAGGACACCGACCACGGCACCACGACCTGGGACGTGGACCGGGTCCGGGCTGCGGCGAAGGCCGTCGAACAGCGCGGCGACCACCTGCACACCGTCGTCGCCGTCGACACCTCCAACGGCTCGATCGCAGGGTTCACCGAACTCGTCGTGCCCGGCGGCGGCACAGGTGATGGCCAGCACTACGGCACCGGCGTGCTGCCCGAGCACCGCGGACACGGCCTCGGCCGCTGGATGAAGGCCGAGTCGATCCGACAGGCCCACGGGCACTACCCGGACCTCGGCGGCCTCCTGACCGACACCGCCGACAGCAACACGCACATGAGACACATCAGCGACAGCCTCGGCTACCTGCCCACGCACACGACACTGCAGTACCAGCTCGACCTGTAGAGACGAGCGGACGGGCCGGACCTGGGCATCACCTCGTCCGGCCCGTCGGCACTTTCACCTCAGGCCCTAGAGGCCGATCGAGCGGTATTCGTCCAGCACCGCGAAGCCGGTGCTGTCGTACAGGCTCATCGCGACCTCGTTGCCGCCGAAGACGTTGAACATCATCGCCTCGTCGCCGCCCTGCCGGGTGGCCCACGCGCCGACGGCCATCGCGGCCCGGCCGTAGCCCTTGCCGCGCTGCTCCTCGTACACCTCCAGCGAGAAGCCGAAGGTGACGCCCGGAAGGAAGCCGTGGTTCACCCAGCCGGTGCCGACCGCCCGGCCGTCGGCCTCCATCACGTAGAAGGCGTGGCCCGGGGTCAGGTATCCCTGCGGGAGGTAACGGGCGAAGTCCTGGCCGGACTTCGCCCTGGCCTGCTCCGGGGTCAGGGCGCCGGACCGGACGATGTCCGCGATGTACCCGGCCTCCTCGGTGGCGTACCAGGCCGGGTACTCCGCCTCGGTGAGCCGGCGGACCGTCAGGCCCGGGGGCAGCGCGGGCCGTTCGGCCGTGGCACTCATCCGGATCTGTTTCCGTACGGGGTAGTCGGCGAACCCTCCCGCGCCGCCGGTGAGCCGGACCTCCACCCGCTGCGCCCCGTGCTCGGCGCACCACCGCTCGGCCCACGCGCGCCCCGGCGGCACCGTCAGGTCATGGATCCGCCCCACGGTCACGCCGTTGTCCCGCGACACCCCGACCGCGATCCACCCGGTGCCGTCCGTGGCGACCGTCCAGCCGTCGATACCCTCCACCGCCTGCTCCAGCAGGGCCCGGGCCAGCGGCGCCGAGCACCCCGCAGCCCGGTACCCGGCCAGCACCCGCTCCTCGAACCCGCCCCGCCACTCGGCCCGGTCGGCCACGATCCGTATCCCGTTCATCCGCCCACCCTAGGGGTGTCGCCCACCCGTCCGGCTTTCGGTCGAGCGGCAGGACACCCCCATGGGGTGAACGACCAATCCGGCGGCGGCAGCGCTGCGAAGTCACCGGTGTGAGCATCGACAAGGCAGTCATCGCGCGGGGAGCGGCGGCCGCGCTGGCCGGGCTGGTGTCCGGCTACGCGGCCCTGGCGCTGGCGGAACTGGCCGCGGCCGGGATCCGGCCCGAGGCCGGTCCGGTCACCGCCATCGGGGGAGCGGCCATCGACCGCACACCGGCCGGGGTCAAGGACTGGGCGATCCGCACCTTCGGGGCCGACGACAAGCTCGTCCTGCAGCTCGGGATCCTCGCCGTGACGGCCCTCCTGGCGATGGCCCTCGGCCTGCTCGCCCGGCGCAGGCGGCGGACCGCGGCGGCCGGCGTGTTCCTCTTCGGCCTGGTGGGAGCCGTGGCCGCGCTGAACCGGCCGGACTCGGACGGGTTCGCCGACGCCCTGCCGTCCCTCGCCGGCGGCCTGGCCGGGGCCGCCGCGCTGTTCGTCCTGACCGGACCGCTCGCGGCCGACCGGCCCCCGGCCGGGCCGACGGGCGAGGGCGCCGGCTGGAGCCGCCGTCGCTTCCTGCTGCTCACGGGGGCCGCCGCCGCGCTCGGCAGCGGGGCGGGGGCCGTCGGCCGCGCCCTGAACGTGTCGCACTCCGGCGACGCGATCGCCTCCCGGGCGGCCGTGGTCCTGCCGGCGCCCGCGTCACCGGCGCCGGACCTGCCCCCGGGCGCGGCCCTGCGCGTACCGGGGATCAGCCCCTTCACGACGCCGAGCAAGGACTTCTACCGCGTCGACACCGCGCTGGTGGTCCCCCGGGTCCCGGCCGGGGCGTGGCGGCTGCGGATCCACGGAAAGGGCGTGCGCCGCGAGCTGAACCTCACCTTCGAGGACCTGCTCGCCCGGCCGCTCATCGAGCGGGACATCACCTTGACCTGCGTCTCCAACGAGGTCGGCGGACCGTACGCGGGCAATGCCAGGTGGCTCGGCGCCCGCCTCGGCGACCTGCTCGCGGAGGCCGGCGTACGGCCCCCGTCGCAGGGCGGACCCGCCGACCAGCTGGTGGCCCGCTCCGTCGACGGCATGACCCTGGGCGCTCCGGTCGAGGACGTCATGGACGGCCGGGACGCCCTGCTCGCGGTCGGGATGAACGGCGAGCCGCTCCCGTTCGCCCACGGCTTTCCGGTGCGGATGGTCGTCCCCGGCCTGTACGGGTACGTGTCGGCCTGCAAGTGGATCGAGGACATCGAGCTCACCACCTTCGACGCCTACGATCCGTACTGGGTCAAGCGCGCGTGGGCCGCGCGGGCACCGGTCAAGACCCAGGCGCGGATCGACACCCCCAAGCCCTTCGCCCGCCCCGCCACCGGCACGGTGATGGTGGCCGGTGTCGCCTGGGCCCAGCACCGCGGCATCGACCGCGTCGAGATCCAGGTCGACGACGGACCGTGGCAGGAGACCGATCTCGCCACCGAGGACACCCGCGACACCTGGCGCCAGTGGTCCTACGCCTGGCAGGCCACGTCCGGTACGCACACCCTCACCGTCCGCGCCACCGACCGGACGGGCGAGACCCAGACGGAACTCCGCACCCCGACCATCCCCGACGGGGCCAGTGGCCGGCATTCCGTCGTGGTCATGGCCGGATAGGCGCCGGACCGGCGCCGAACGGGCGTCTGACGGGCGTCTGACGGGCGCGGGACCGGCGCCGGACGGGTGTCGGGAACACCTTTCCGGCCGACCTGTGGTGCCACCTCGGCCAAGCCCGCGAGCAGGCCGGTACGCGCCTATTTGACGTGCACCTGCTAGGGCAAAATGGCAGATGTCACGGGCAAATCGGTACGGGAAGGTGTGGTCTTGGCATTGCTGTCCTTACCGGTACGGCGCATACGGGCACTACGGGCGAAGGGCGGGGTGGGATCGGGCCTGCAACGCGCCCAGTCCTTCCTGATCGTGGCCACCCTCCTGTACCGGGCGAGCCATCTGACGGTGGGCGCCCTCGCCGTCGCCCAGCGCCGGTCGGAACTCCCCCTGCAGTACGCGGGATTCGCCGCCGCCCTCGGACTGAGCGTGCTGACCTACGGCGCCGCCCTGCGGCGCGGCTGGTTCGACCGGCGGCACATCTGGGCGGACGTCCTGGTCACCGGCTGCGTACTGCCCCTGGCCCTCTGCACTTGGGGCGGACTGCGCGAGCCGCCCACGATCGCGTGGGCCATGCTGCTCGGCGGGTCGGCCAGCGCCGTCGCGGCCATCTCCCTCGAACGGCTCCACGCCCTCAGCGTCATCGCCCTGCTCATGGTCACCCACTTCATCGGCTACCAGGCGGTGGGCGCGAGCCCCGCCGTCGTTCTCGGCCATCTCAACTCGATCGTGTCCTCGGCCGTGATGACCTGGCTCTTCCGCTGGTACCTGCTCCGCCAGGGCCGCCTCCTCGACGAGGCCAACGCCCGCGCGGTGGCCGCCGAAGCCCACAAGGCGCGCTACGCCGAGCGGCTGGAACACCACCGGGTGCTGCACGACACCGTCCTCGCCACCCTGACCACCCTGGCCTCCGGTTCGGTCGACGCCAACGCCCCCGAGGTGCGCCAGCGCTGCGCGCGCGAGGCCGCGTACCTGCGCCGGCTGATCCAGCAGACCGCCGCGGAGGTCCACCACCGGGAGATCGGCACGGCCCTGGAGGAGGCGGTCGGATCCGTCGAGAGCCTCCAACTGCGGGTCACCGCCCAGTACCACGACCTGCCGCAGGTGCCCCCCGAGGTCGCCGCCGCGCTGGGGGACGCCGTCCGTGAGGCCCTGAACAACGTACGGCGCCACGCGGGCACCGGACACGCCTACCTCACCGCCACCAGGGACCCGGACGCACGCGGGGGAGCCGTCGTCACCGTGGTCGACCGGGGGCCCGGATTCGACCCCGAGCGGTGCGAGCCCGGCCTCGGCCTGCGCGGCTCGGTCCACGGCCGGATGGCGGAGGTGGGCGGCCGCGCGACCGTGGACACCGCCCCCGGCGAGGGCGTACGGGTGGAGCTGAGATGGCCCGGGTGATCACCGTTTCGGTGGTCGACGACGACCGGATGCTCCTCGACGGCCTGCGGGCCTGGCTCGGCGGCGTGCCGGAGCTGCGGCTCGTGGCGACCGCCGCCACCGTCGGGGAGCTCCTCGGCGCACCGGACGCCCAACGTCCGTACGGCTTCGGGACGACGGGCTACTCCCCGCCCGACATCGTCCTTCTCGATCTCGTCCTGCGCGACGGCTCCGCCCCCGCCGACAACATCAGGCGGCTGCTGCGGACCGGCAGCCGCGTCCTGATGATCAGCACGGTGCCCGACCGCTCCCGGATCATCGAGGCCATCCGGGCCGGCGCCGACGGCTACCTGACCAAGGACCACGACCTGCCCACCCTGGTCGCCGCCATCAAGGACCTGGCCTCGGGCCAGGGCGCCCTCTCCGCGGAACTCGCCTTCGCCTGCGCCTACGACGACAGCCCCGCACGCCCCCGCCTCTCGCCCCGGGAACGGCAGATCCTCCTCGACTACGCCTCCGGACTGACCCTGAAGTCCGCCGCCCGGCGCGCCGGCATCACCGTCCACACCGCCAAGGACTACCTGGACCGGGTCAAGGCCAAGTACCAGCAGGCGGGCCGCCCCACCTACACCAAGCTCGACCTGGCCCGACGGGTACGGGAGGACAGTCTCGACGCGGGCTGACCACCCGCACAAGCCCCCCAAACGGACGGCTACAGGGGGCACACGCACCGTCCCTATCGTCATCCCCGGCGGCGCCTCGGACGGCCCGCCGGAAAGGGGACGAGCCGGTGTCCATCTTCTGGCCGGCGCTGCCGGAGGACTGTACCGCCGCGGGCCCGGGCGGCGGCCCGCACCCGAGGCGAGGGGAACTCGTCGGCCGCGGAACCGAGATGGGGCAGATCATGCTCGCGCTGGCGGCCGCCCGGTCCGGTCGCGGCACGGCACTCTTCGTCACCGGCGAGCCCGGCGTCGGCAAGACCCGGCTCGCCACCGAGGCCCTCGCCATGGCCGCCGAGACGAACATGGTCACGGTACGGGGGAGGGCCAGCGCGGTCGGTTCCCCCGTCCCCTACCGGCCGCTGGTCGAGGCGCTGCTCCTGCTGTCCCGGGCCGGCCTGCTGCCCGACCCCGGGGAACTCGGCCGCTACGGGCCCGTCATGGCCCGGCTGCTGACCGGCGCCCGCAACACGGACGCCGACGCCGCCCCGCACCTCGTGGTCGCCGAAACCATGCTGCGCCTGCTCACCGCCGTCGGGGAACGGCAGGGCTGCCTGCTCGTCCTCGACGACCTGCACGACGCCGACGCCGGAACACTCACGGTCGTCGAATACCTCCTCGACAACATCGGGCACCAGCCGGCCGTACTCCTCCTCGTCACCGGATGCGCACCCGCCGCGGCGACCGAACTCGCCACGCGGGCCCGCCAGCGCGGAGCCGCCGCGGTGCTCGACCTCGCCCCCCTCAGCCGCCCCGACGTCCACCTGCTCATCGCGGCCGAGCTGCGCGTCCCCCCGGCCGAGGTCTGCCCCGACCTCGTCCACCACGCGGTCGACAGCAGCGCCGGAATCCCCTTCGTCGTCAAGGAACTCGTCCACGACCTCACCGCCCGCCCCGCCCGCCACGCCCCCGGGACGCCGTCCGTCCCGCCCACCGTCGCGGACAACGTCAGGCGCCAGGCCGGGCGGCTCGGCCCGCTCGGCGTGGAACTCCTCGGCATGGCGGCCCTGTTCGGCCGGCGCTTCGCACTGCCCGTACTGGAGCGCGCCATCGGCCGCGACCACGCCGAACTGTCCGCGGTCCTGCGCGCCGCGGTCGCCTCGTACCTGATCACGCCGGACGGGCCGGGCGCCCAGTGGTACACCTTCCGCTACCCTCTGGCGGCCGAGGCCCTGCGGGACGACCTCGGCCCGGGGGAGCGGGCCGGACACGTACGGCGGGCCGCGCGCGCCCTCACCGATCTCCACCCCGGGCTGCCGGGAACCTGGTGCGAGCACGCCGCCCAGCTGCACGAGCACGCCGGCGACACCCCCGAGGCCATCCGCCTGTACTCCGAGGCGGCCGGGCGGGCGGCGGGCGAGGGCGCGGTGGACCGGGCGGTGGAGCTGCTCACCCGGGCCCACCGGCTCGTCGAACCGGGTACCCCGCCAGAACTGCACGCCACGGTGCTGGAGCGGCTGATGGACGCCGTCGCCCGCTCGGCGCGGTTCGACCGCCTGCCCGAGCCCGCCGCCGTCCTGTCCACCCTCGGCGGCGACGGCGGCGAGCACGGCATCCCCGCCCAGCGGCGCGCCGGACTCCACGCCCGGCTCAGCGACATCGCCACCCTGACGGGCCGCCCCGCGGAAGCCCTGTGGCACCTCGACATCGCCCGCGCACTGCTCGGAAGCCACCCGGCCGACCAGTACGCCGCCCTCGTGGACCTCTCCGCCGTGCACGTGGAACTGAGCCGGCTCGCCCCCGACCGGCTGCGCACCGCCACCCGGTACGCCCACCGGGCCCTGGAAGCAGCCCAGCGCGTCGACCTGCCCGACGTGGCCTGCAGGGCCCTGCTGCTGCTCGGGCAGCTGGCCCGGGAACAGGACGAGCCGACGGCCGCGGCCCACTTCCGGCGGGCGCGCGCCATCGCCCTCGCCCGCCGGCTCCCCGTCCCGCGCATGGCCGCCGACGTGCACCTGGCCATCGTCGCCGCGAGCCACGACGGCCGGCCCACCCGGATCGAACAGGCCCGGCAGGAGGCCCTGAGCATGGGCCTGCTGCCCCTCGCCCACGAGACCGGCTTCGTCCTCGCGCTGGACCGGATCCGGCACGGCCGGTTCGACGAGGCCCGGGACCGGATCCGGGAGGCCGCCGCCGATGCCTCACGCCTCGGACTGGGCCGCCCCCTGGCCCTGCTGCGGCTCGCCGAGGCCGTACGGTACGCCCACCAGGGCCGCCGCGCCGAGATGTGCGGAGCACTGGAGCGACTGGCCCCGCTGCTGGACGCGGCGCCCGGCGTACGCGCGATGTCGTACGGGCTGGCGCGGGCGTTCTGCTCGCTGCTGGAGGAGCGCCACGAGGCCGCGGGGCAGGAGTTCGCGCAGGCCCTCGCCTACGACGCGGAGAATCCCGCGATGGGCGAGTTCGGCAAGCACGGCATCATCCTGCTCCTCGGCGTACTGGCCGGCCGCATGGGCCGGCGCCACCACGCCGAGATCACACTGGCGAGCGCCGGCGCCACCCGCTGGAACCACCAGTTCACCGGCCTGGCGCACGCCGTGCTGCTCGGCCGCGAGGGCCGCCCCGACGAGGCGACGGCCGCCGCGGGCAAGGCACTGGAGGCGGCCGAACCCTTCCCCATGGCACGCAGGCTGTGTCTGCGCCTCGTCGCGCAGTCGGCGTACGACGACGGCTGGGGCACGCCGGTCGAGTGGCTGCGCGAGGCGGAGGAGTACTTCCACGACGCCGGACTCCAGGCGGTCGCCGGAGCCAGCCGGGCCCTGCTGCGCGGGATGGGAGCGTCGGTCCGGCAACGCCGCACGGGCACCGAGCGGGTGCCGCCCGACCTGCGCCGCTGCGGAATCACCGTCCGCGAGTTCGAGGTGGCCCGGCTGGTCGCCGAACGCATCAGCAACAAGGACATCGCCGGCCGGCTGCACATCTCGCTGCGCACCGTCGAGAAACACGTGGCCAGCCTCCTGCAGAAGACCGGCCACCCGAACCGGACGGCCTTCGCCACCGCCACCCGCGACCTGGTGGCCTAGGACCTCCTGGGCTCAGGAAAGGCGGGCCGCCAGCGGGTGTCCGGCCGTCAGGGTCACCACGCGGTCGAAGCGGCCGTCGAGGTCCTCGTCCCCGTGGTGCACGACGAGCAGCGCGCGCCCGGCGGTCCGCTCGCGCAGCAGCCGGAACACCAGCTCCCTGCCGTGGTCGTCGAGGTTCGCGAACGGTTCGTCGGCGAGGTACACGTCCGCGTCCTCGCACAGGAGCGCGGCGACCCCGACGCGCTGCCGCTGGCCCGAGGACAACTCCGAGGGCAGCTGGCCGGCGGGCACGTCCAGGTCCAGCGCGGCGCGCAGCCGCTCGTCGGGGACGAGGTCGCGCACCGGCAGCGGGGGCAGGTTCACCGGAGCGGTCAGACTCGCCACCCGGGGCGGCAGGGTGACCGACCCGGCGTCGGGGGCGAGCGTCCCGGAGATGATGTGCAGCAGCGTGGTCTTCCCGCAGCCGTTGGGACCGCGCAGCAGCACGTGCTCGCCGGCGCGCAGCTCGAAGGCGTCGAACGAGACCCCGGCCACCGCGCTCTCCCCGGCTTCGGGCCCGGGCCCGTCCCCGTCGGCGCCGCCGTACACGACACGGGCTCCGCTGACCCGTACCAGCGCCCCCTCGTCGTGGTACGGGGTCTCCCGGGCCTGCCGCAGGGACTCGATCCGTTCGAGGACGGCGGTGCTCCGGCGGGCCTGCGGAATCATGTTGATGAGGTCGAACATCCCGGTCACCGCCCGCCACAGCGAGTTGACGAAGGCGAGGAAGCTGCCGAAGGACATCCGGCCGGAGAAGACGAAGAAGGCCCCGACGATCATCGACGCGGTGTCCGACAGGTTCATCACCAGGTCGCTGAGGGTCCGCTGGCGCTGCGCCAGCCGGAAGTTGACGAAGGTGATGCCGAGGAAGCCGCGCAGCGCGTCCTGGTTCGCGCGGCGCGTCCCCGGCAGCAGCGACGGCAGACCGCGCAGGGCGGGGAAGGCCTCCAGGGTCCGGGTCAGCGTGTTGACGTACCGGGCCTCCGCCTCGCGTTCGGGACCGGTGTTCTCCTCGATCCGCCTGCCGAGCCGGTTGCTCACGAACACCAGCGGCGGCACGATCACCAGCAGGACGAGGCTGGCCTGCCAGGACAGGTACAGCAGCACCCCCAGGAAGACGACCGAGGCGACCGCCTGCCGTGCGATGCGCAGGGACACGTCGACGGCGGGCAGCACCCCCTGGGACACGTCGTTGTGGATGCGGCTGACGTACGAGGCGTTGCCCGCCCGCGACATCTTCCGGCCGTCCAGGCCGAGGGCGCGGGCCAGCAGCTCCGTCTCCAGCACCAGCGTGAACGCGTTCTCGAACCGCTTGCGCCGACAGGCGATCCAGTACCCCGTGAGGTTGAGGGTCAGCCCGAGGGCGAGGTAGGTGAGGCCGAGGAAGAGGAAGCGCCGCGGGTCGGCGGTCAGGATCGCCTCGTCGAACAGGGCCTTGAGCAGCAGCGGGTGCAGCAGCGCCTCCAGCCCGCTCGTGGTGACCTCGGCGACGAGGATCACCACGAAGGGGGCCCGGTGCCCCCGCAGCGTGCGCCAGAGCTGCCTCACCGCCCGACCTCGTCCAGCAGGAAGTCGGCCGGGCCTCCCCGGTTCACCCGGTGGAGCACCCGCAGCAGGCCCGCCGAGCCGGTCAGATAGTCGGTGGAGCAGCGCAGCAGCCCCTCACCGGGCAGTCCCAGCAGGGGCGGCCGGCCCTCGGCGCGGGGCAGCCCGAAACGTTCCGCGGGCTCGAAGAGGAAGACCCTCCGGATGAAGTCGAGCTGGCGCAGCGCCGTGTCGCGGTACGACGGGTCGCCGGTGAACTCGGCCGCGTCCAGCAGCGCGTCGGCGACCCCGGCCATACCGAAGGCGTAGCCCGGCATCACCGAGTACCGGACGTCCAGGCCGCGCAGGACGGTCCGGGCCGCGTCCGTGTCCCCGTAGCGCAGCAGCACCTTCAGCACGCCCGCGGAGCCGACCTCGACGTACGGCTCCATCGTCCCCTCGTGCTCGAACATGACCGGGCCGCCGTCGTCGTCGATGGGCTTGGCGTGGGCCATCTCCCAGGCGAGTGCCTCCCGCCCGAGCCGCAGGTAGCGCGCCTCGCCCGTGATCTGGTGCATGCGCAGCAGGAACATCGCGACACCGGCCTGCCCGAAGCCCAGGCCGGTCAGCGGCTCCTTCGCGGTGAACTCGTTGAGCCAGTGGGCCTGCCCGCCGTCCCGCAGTGCCGTCTCGTACAGCGCCTGCGCGCACGCCTGCGCCGCGGCGAGGTCGCGGGGATCGTGGCCGCGCAGGAAGAAGCGCAGGTTCGTCATGCCGACCCCGGAGAGGCCGTAGTAGAAGGTGTGGTCGCCCTTCTCCACCGCCCGCTCGCTGGCCCGGGTCAGCAGCTCCCTGGCCGGTACGCCGAGCCCGAGGGAGTCGGCCGCCCAGGCGATGCCGGACAGGCCGTTCATGAGACCGTCCGGGTAGCGGGCCGGATCGATGTCCGCCAGCCTGCGGCTCAGCCAGGCGCGCCATTCGGGCCGGACCGGGACACCGCTGGAGTGCAGCGCCCACAGGACGCCGCTCGCTCCGAAGCCCAGGCTCAGCGGGTTGGTGACGTGCGCGAAGGGGTCCACGGGGAAGAGCGTGTCGCGGCCGGTGTCGGCGCTCGCTTCGACGAACGCGGCCACCCCGGCCTCCGCCTCCGCCAGGGCGAGCCGCTCCTCGACGACCGGGCGCGACGGCAGGGCCTCGACCTCGTCGAGCAGGCCGGCCTCGTCCTCCAGGGCCTTCAGCAGGCCGGTGAGGTCGATCCGGTCCCGGGCCAGGTCGGTGATCAGCCGGTGCACCCGCTCCGGCCAGCCCAGTCCCTCGGTGATGAAGATCCGGTACAGATCGAGGACGTCCTCGCGCAGGTACGACATGGCGGCGATCGGGAAGACGAAGTACGCCATGGTCGACGCGAGGGCGTACCGGTCGCCCTCCGGCCCGTACGCCTTGAAGCGGTTGCGGGAGAGGCTGAACCCCGGGGTGTAGAGCTCGACCGGCTTCGCCAGAGCGGCGTCACCGCTCTCGGCCAGCCGGCAGGCCTCCAGGTCGACGATGGTCACCTCGTAGGTGTCCGGGTCGATGAGCAGGTTCGCGGCGGTGAAGTCGGTGAGGATCACGCCGCGGTCGTGGGCGGCCCGGATCGCGCGGGCCAGCCCGCGAAAGACGGCGAGGAAGATCCGCAGGTACTCCCGGGACCGCTCGATGTCGAACCCCGGCCGCGCCAGCGGGTTGCGCTCCAGCAGCACCGAGCGGATGTCGGAGCTGTCGACGAACTCCTCGGCGATGTAGTGGTGTTCCCAGTGCCGGAACTTCGCGATCGGCGCCGGGTACGAGCCCGCGTCGGCCAGCCGGTTCAGGAACATCCACTCGCGGCCCAGGATGTCCACGGCGTCGTGGTCCTGCCGCGGGTTGATGTTGGTGTGCGGGCGGGCCTCCTTGAGCAGCACCGGGCGGTCGTCGTCCGCGGTGTCCTCGGCCGTGTACACGCCCCCGCTGTTGGAGAACTGGATCGCGCCGGTCACCCGGAAGCGGCCCCCGAGCAGGCCGTCGTCCCCCTCGTCCTCGTCGGCCGGCCGCCAGTCGTCGAACGGCCAGGGCACCCAGGAGGGGTGCGCGTGGCCCGGGCGCCGGTCGTCGGGGACGGGTCCGTCCGGTCCGAGGATCCGCGGCAGCCTGCGGCCGAGGACGTCGACGGTGTGGGTGTCGAGGAACTGGCCGTAGCGGAAGTAGAGGGCCTTGCTGTCCCGGTAGCGCAGGTCCGACAGGACGTAGGCACCCTCGACGCCCTTCAGGAGGCGGGCGAGGTCCGCCAGGCACGTGCGGAACTCGTCGTCGTCGCGCGGGTAGACGGTGACGAGCTTGCCGCCGCTGCCCCGGGAGATGGCCTTGGAGTTGAGCATCTCGAAGACGTTGAGATCGAGAGCGATCTTGAAATCGATCTCCCGTTCCGTCAGGTGGCCGATCACCGAAGCGGCGACCTCGCGTACGTGGCGGTGGCCCGACGAGACGTGGATCTTCCAACCCTGCGCCGGCAGGCTCTCGTTGTGCCGGAAGCTCCACCAGATACCGCTGCGGACGAATCGGGCCCGCACCCGCTCGTCGAACGCGGCGAGGAAGTGGTCCGCGTTCGGCTCGTAGAAGACGTCGAGCGGGTCAAAGAACAGTGTGTCGTTCCACGCGAAGAGGAAGCGGTAGACCCAGCGTTCGTTGCGCATGTCAGCCTCTGTGATCGTCCGAGGGGCCGCCGGCAGCAGCGGCTGCGGCAGCGGCCGTCGGGAACGGTGGGTCCGTGCGGGGGCGCGCCGAGCCCACGCACGGACCCGGCAGGTCAGTTCGGGTTCTGCGGCTCGCGCGGAGCCTTGCAGCAGTCGCTGCTGCTGCTCGTCAGGCTGATGGTGGCGGCAGCACTGGGCGTGACGCGGGCCTCCATGTTCTGAAGCTTGAGGACGCTCATCCGGATCACCTCCTCGAAGGTCGGGTGCGCGGTTCGCGCTGATGTGGATTCCTGGCCGGCCGATCGGCAGGTCCGACTCAACGCCATCCGTTCCGCCCGCACATGGGCGGTGGACCCGCATAATCTCCGCCCGCACCCCCCACCGGAATGCCGCCCGGCACGGGGCGGAATGGTGGTGGTCCGCACGCTCCGGCCGGCGGCACCCGGTGTGGTAAAGAAAGGCGATGTCAGAGGCGGTGTCTAGCCTCGGGGTATGTCTGAGACCTCCACGGGTGCGCCCGACGACGTGAATGCCCCGCTCGACGATCCGCGGTGGATCGTGCAGTGGGCCGACGGCCCCGTACCGGACCAGCGGCGGCTGCGACCCCTCATCGGCCACAGCGGCCCGGTGCGGGCGGTGGCCACGGCGACCGTCGCCGGCCGGCCGGTCGCGGTCTCGGGCAGCCGGGACAACACGGTGCGCGTCTGGGACCTCGCGACGGGCGAACAGCTCCACGAACCGGTCACCGGCCGCACCGACCCGGTGTCCTCGATGACGGCCGAGGTGCTGTCCGTGGCCACGGCGGTCGCCGACGGCAGGCCCGTGGCCTTCAGCCTGCACGGCGACGACGCGGTCCTGGTGTGGGACCTGGCCACCGGCCGGGCGGCCGGGGAGTTCGTCAGGTTCGTGGAGAGCGCCGCCCTGGACGGGCGCCGGGTCCTCCTCACCCTCGGGGCCGACGGGACCCTGTACGTGGGGGACCTGCTCACCGGCCGCCGGGTCGCCGCCTTCCCGTCGGCGGCCGGCCTCGCGATGCTGGACGGCCGCCGTGTCGTCCTCACCGTCGACGACATCGACGTGGACCGGACGGTGCGCGTATGGGACCTGGGCACCGGCGATCAACTGGCCCGGTCACTGGCGGTGGTGCGGACCGCCGCCCTCGACGGACGCGAGCTCGCCGTCACCGCCGGGGAGCCGGACCAGGAGGAGCAGCGGCTGTGGGACCTGGCCACCGGTGAGCAGGTGGAGACCCCCTCGGCCGCCGCGGCCCTGTCCGGCGGCGAGGACCGGCCCGGCGTGACGGCCCTGACGGTGGTGCGCGGACGTGTCGTCGCCGTCGGCCTCGACGGCGAGGAACCCCGCTTCATCGGTCCTCTGGCCGTCGCCCGTCAGAACGGCGCCCTGGTACGGACCCGGGCGCGGGAGACCGCGGTGCTGGACGGACGTACCGTCGCCCTCACCGCCGAACCGGACGGCGCCCTGCGCATCTGGGACCTGACGGACGACCGGCCGCGCGTGAACGGCATGCGGGTGATCGCTGCCGTCGGCGCGAGCGGCACGGCGCCGGCCTTCCCGCCCGGCCCGGAGCAGGACGCGGACCTGTGGCGCCGGCTCTCCGGCCGCGGGACCGGCCCTTCCGGCAGCGGCGATCCGGTGCTGCTCACCGTGGAGCAGGACGACACGGTGGTGGTACGGGACCGCGCCACCGGAAAGCCCGTGGGCCCGCCGCTGACCGGCCACACCGGCAAGGTCTGGGACGTGGCCACCGCCGTCGTGGACGGGCGGCCCGTGGCCGTCACGGCGAGCGCCGACCACACGCTCCGGACCTGGGACCTCACCCACGCCCACGCCGCCGCCCACGCCGCCGCCCACGCCGACGCCGCCGCCCACGCCGACGCCGGCGGAGACGGTCCGGCCCGCACCGGTCACACCGGAACGGTCTCGGCGATCACCACGGCCGTTCTCGACGGGAGCCCGGTGGTCGTCACGGCAGCCGCCGACCGCACCCTGCACCTCTGGGACCTGACCACCGGTCAGCCGGTCACGGCCCCCGTGACCGGCCTGGAGGGCGAGGTGACCGCCATGGTCGCATCGGTGGTCGACGGGCGGCCGGTGGTCGTGACCGCAGGCTCCGGTGACACCCTGCACCTGCTGGATCCGGTGGGCGGGGAACACCTCGGCGAGCCCGTCACCAGCCACCACGGCCGGGTGCTGGCCCTGGCCGGCGCGACCCTGGACGGCCGGCCGGTCGTGGTCACGGCCGGCGCCGACCGCACCGCGGCGATCTGGGACCTCGCCACCCGGCGCCTCGTCGGCGAACCGCTCACCGGCCACACCAGCAGGGTGACCGCCGTCGCGACGGCGGAACTGGCGGGGCGGCCCGTCGCGGTCACCGGAAGCTGGGACAAGACCGTACGGCTGTGGGACCTCACCACCGGCCGGCAGATCGGCGAACCCCTGACCGGCCACACCGACTGGGTGACATCGGTGGCCACCACGCTCGTCGACGGCAGGCCCGTCGCGGTCAGCAGGAGCCGGGACAAGACGGTGCGCCTGTGGGACCTGGCCACGCTGCGGGAGACCGGCGAACCCCTGACCGGCCACACGGATCCGAACGGGCCCCTGGTCGTCACCGTCGGGGGCACCCGGCCGGTGGTGGCCATCGGCCAGGGTCAGGCCGTGCGGTTCTGGGACCTCGCCACGGGGCGGGAGGCGGGGACCGAGTACGCGCTGCCGCTCCCGGCGGCCGCGCTCGGGGCCGCGCCGGGCGGACGGCTCGTGGTCGCCTTCGGCCCGGAGGTCACGGTGCTGCGCCCGGCGGCAGGTTGACTCAATCGGACCGTACCCCTCCGGTAGGTCGGGAGAATCTCAGGAGCAAGAGGCGGTGATCGGCCGTACGGGCGGGGGCGAGTGAATCCGCCGCTGACGTACGGCGGTTCACCGATCCCCCCAGTACCGTGAAAGGCACCACGATGACCACACACCGCGTCAGGCGTTACGCGGCACGCACGTTGACCATGGCGGTCGCGGCCTGCGCCGTCGCTGCGGCGACCACCCTTCCGGCATCCGCCGCCGACCAGCCGACCAGGCAGCAGCTCATGGCGGACTGCGCCTCGGGCGAAGGCAAGTGCACCTTCAACTCGCCCCAGCTCGGGGAGGCGTACCTGGGTGGGTTCCGCCAGGTGTCGAACTCGCTGTTCAACTGCAGTACGTCGGACGCCACCCAGTCGATGACCTGGGACGACACGGTCGGCTCCACCGACTCGCTGGGCGTCTCCGTCACGGCGGGAGGCAAGATAGCGGGCATCGTCGACCTGAGCGTAACCGCGAGTTACAGCCATAGTTGGTCGAGCAGTCATTCGGAGAGCAGCTCGCTCAACATGACGGTGAAGCCCGGCGAGGTCGGATGGATCTCGCGCGCCCAGGTGATGCAGAAGGTCTCCGGTACCTGGCAGACCCACTACGACAGCCCCAAGTGGAGCCACTACTACTGGTTCTTCCAGGACACGATCACCAGCCCGGCCAAGAACGGCACGGACGGCAAGAGCAACGCGGTGGTGGTCAAGAGCCGCAAGATGACGGCCGCGGAGAAGCGCTCCTGCACCGCCGAGGGCCACCAGGGCCACACGTTCGTACAGTCCCGCTGAACGATCCCGGCCCCGCCCCGCTCCCCGGGGCGGGGCCGGTACGGCACGGGCCGCACCCGGTTCGGGGGCGGCCCCCCCCGCGGGCATGCCGACGGGGTCGTCGGGCCCGGGGGGCCGGTCCGGCGACACCACGGCTTCCGTCTTCGGCCGGCGGACCGGGCAGCCCCCGGCCGTCCGCGGGAGCGAGGAGCTCCATGCCCGACGGGACGACGACGGCCGACGAGGTACCCGACCCGGCCCGCGAGGCCCGGGAGGCCTTCGAACTCAGCGGCCGGCTGGTGCTCTCCGGCCGGTACGAAGAGGCCCTGACGACGACGGACGAGGCCGCGCGGCTCTACCGGGAGCGGATGGCCGACGCCCGGGCCGGGCGGCTCGAAGCCCTGGGTGCGGCCGCCTCGCTCGCCTACGTCCTGGTGTTCCGCTGTGAGGCGCTGTCGAAGCTCGGGCGGTGGGAGGAGTGCCTGCGCACCGCCTCAGGCCGTGTCCCTGAGCCGCACGCAGCAGGCCGACGCGCCCTTCGCCGCGCCGCTGGGCGCCACCCTGATGGGCCTCGCCACCGCCCTGTGAGGACTCGGCCGCCCGCAGGAGGCCCTCGCGATGGCCCGGGAGGCCGTCGGCCTGTACCGCAGGCTCGCGCGCGCGGACACCGCGTACCGCCCGCAGCTCGGCAACGCGCTCAGCCTGCTCGGCGTGGTGCTGTCCCGCCTGGGCTGCACGCCGAGGCACTGAAGGTCACCAAGGCGTCCGTCGCGCTGTACCGGCGGCTGACCTCGGCGGATCCGGCCGCCCACACCCTCGGGCTCGCCCAAACCGTGAACAACCTGGCCCGCCGCAGGTCGGCGCGCAACCACAAGCGCCGGGCCCTGCGGAGCGCCCAGGAGGCCGTGCCCCTCTACCGGCAGCTGGCGCGGGCCAACCCGGCGGTCCACCGGCGAGACGTGGCGATGGCACTCGGCAACCTCGCCCGCACCCACTTCAGCCGGGAGGCGTCGCTGGCCGCCGCGGAGGAATCGGTCGCCATCCTGCTGGCGCTGGACCAGGGCGATCCCCGCGTCCACGGGCGCGCTCCTCGCCGACGCGCTCTCCCTGCTCGCGGCGGCACTGGCGTTCCACGCGCGCGTGCGGGCCGAGGCCGGTACCGACGGGCTGCGGGCGCTGGCCCCGCCGCCCGGCTGAGGGAGCTTTTAGTCGACGTTCATCAGGGTGTCAAGTCCCGAGTTTCCGGAACATGACCCGGATGTGGCCCCCGGGGCTTACTTGTGGTGCGGGCCTCACCGGAAACAAAACGAGGCAGACGAGAGAAACGGAATACCTCTTCTTTCGTCGACATCACCGCAGCGTCCCGGAAATCCGGGCACGTCATACACCCCCTCTTGAACCTGTAGGAGAAAGTCATGAACCGCAAGATGCACACCAGCAACGTTGTCCGTCCCAGCCGTCGCGGTTTCCGTGTCGCCACTCTGGTCGCCGCGGCCGCTGTGGTCACAGGAGGAGTTGTGCTTCCGGCGTCCATGGCCTCGGCCGCTCCGGTGGCTTCCCACGTCGCTACGGCCCTCCCGAACGGTGGGGGCGCCGGAGGTGACGGTGGCAAGGGCGGTACCGGCGGTCTCGTCGGTGGCGCCGGTGGTGCCGGCGGCTCCGGTGGCGGCAGCGTCCTGGGCACCGGCGGCAAGGGCGGTAACGGCGGTACCGGTGGAGACGGCTTCCTGGTCGGCGGCGCCGGCGGCGGTGGCGGCGGTGGCGGCGATGGCCGCATCGGTGGCGCCGGCGGTAACGGCGGCGACGGCGGCTTCGGCGTCCTCCAGGGCGGCAACGCCGGTGGCGGCGGCGGGGGCGGCGACGGCTTCCTCAAGGGCGGCAAGGGCGGCAACGGCGGCGACGGCGGCTTCAGCTTCTTCAACGGAGGCAACGGCGGCAAGGCCGGAGACGGCGGCCTCGGTGGCCTGATCGGTGGCGCCGGCGGCAACGGCGGCGCCGGTGGCGGCAGCCTCTTCTGACCGCTCACCGCAGTACCCGGCTCAACGGGGTGGAGGCCTTCGGGCCTCCCGGCCCCGCCCCCCCCCCCCCCCCCCCCCCCCCCCCCCCCCCCCCCCCGCCGCCCCCCCCCCCCCCCCCCCCCCCCCCCCCCCCCCCCCCCCCCCCCCCCCCCCCCCCCCCCCCCCCCCCCCCCCCCCCCCCCCCC
>NZ_JBIAVW010000036.1:0-67052 GCF_042894785.1 Streptomyces sp. NPDC001502 | reverse complement strand
GGGGTGTCCCCGCAGGACGAGCGCGCGACCGCCGGGTACCGCCGAGACATGCCCGCACGCGCCGAGCCGAGGAGACACCCCTCCCCGGCCCCGCGCACCAGCCCCACCGAGCACGGATCCCGGCCCGCAGGCCGGTTGCGGACCGGCCCGGCAGAGTGGGGAGCCCCGGGCGCCGCCCGGGTGGGTACGCGCGGGAGCGCCCTTCCAGTGGGCCCGGAGGGTTCCGGGGGTACCCGGGGCCGTGCGGGTGCGTTCGGACCGGCACCCCCCGCGGGAGCGGACTGGCGTGGGCAGGGAGGCCCCGGGCGCAGCCCGCGGGTATCACCCGGGAGCGACCCGGCCGTAGGCCCGAGGGGGTCCGGGGTGCCCCGGGCCGTCACCGCCACCCCCGCGGGAGCGGACTGGCGCAGCCCGTGGGTATCACTCGGGAGCGACCCGGCCGTAGGCCCGAGGGGGTCCGGGGTGCCCTGGGCTGTCACCGCAACCCCCGCGGGAGCGGACTGGCGTGGCGGGAACTCCTCGCCCCGCTCAGGAGTCGGATGCTATGCAGACAAAACCGGCGCCCCCGGGGGAAGGCAGGAGCACGTGGAGAACCGCAGCACCACCGGAGGTACCAGAACCGCACCACCACCCACCCGCGGCGCGTTCGTGTTCAGCGCCGCCGACGAGGAGCGCCGCCGCGGGGTCCGCCGGATGAAGGCCACCGCGACCGGTCTGCTGATCCTGGTCGCGCTGGTCTACGTACTCGCCAAGTACGCCCAGCACGCCTGGGGCGCGGGCGGCTGGGCCGCGTACGTCGCCGCCGCGGCCGAGGCCGGCATGGTCGGCGCGCTCGCGGACTGGTTCGCCGTGACCGCCCTCTTCCGGCGTCCGCTCGGCCTGCCCATCCCGCATACCGCGATCATCCCGACCAAGAAGGACCAGCTCGGCGTCTCCCTGGGCGAGTTCGTCGGGGAGAACTTCCTCTCCGCCGACGTGGTCCGGGCCCGCCTCCACGCCCTCGGCATCGGCGGCCGCCTCGGCTCCTGGCTCGCCGAGCCCGAACACGCCGACCGGGTCACGGCCGAGCTGGCCGCCGCCCTGCGCGGCGCGCTCACCGTGCTGCGCGACTCCGACGTGCAGGCCGTCGTGGGCGAGGCCATCACCCGGCGTGCCGAGACCGCAGAGATCGCGCCGGGCATCGGCAAGACCCTGGAGCGGGTCGTCGAGGACGGCGGCCACCGCCGGGCCGTCGACCTCATCTGCGCCAAGGCCCACGACTGGCTCGTCACGCACGGGGCCTCGATCACGGACGCGGTCCAGGGCGGCGCGCCCGGCTGGACCCCGCGGTTCGTGGACCGCAAGGTGGGCGAGCGTGTCTACAAGGAGCTGCTCCGCTTCGTCACGGAGATGCGGGACATGCCCGAGCATCCGGCGCGCGGGGCGGTGGACCGTTTCCTGGCGGACTTCGCGGCCGACCTCCAGTCGGACACGGAGACGCGCGCGAAGGTGGAGCGGCTCAAGTCCGAGATCCTGGCGCGCGACGAGGTCCAGGACGTCATCGCCTCCGCGTGGTCGGCGATCCGGTCGATGATCATCTCGGCTGCGGAGGACGAGCAGAGCGAGCTGCGCCTGCGGGTCCGCGCCTCGCTGATCTCCTTCGGTGCGCGCCTGGCCACCGACGGCCGTCTGCAGGCGAAGGTGGAGGGCTGGATCGAGGGCGCGGTCGTCTACGTCGTCACCACCTACCGGACCGAGATCACCTCGTTGATCACGGACACGGTGGCGGGCTGGGACGCCGAGCACACCTCCCGCAAGATCGAGGCCCACATCGGCCGTGACCTGCAGTTCATCCGTATCAACGGCACGGTGGTCGGCGCCCTGGCGGGCCTGCTGATCTACACGGTGTCCCGCGCCTTCGGGGCGTAGGCCGGCGGGGCGCAGACCGTCGGGGCCGAGAGCGGCGGGGCCGAGGCCGGCGGGAGCGGCAGTTCCAGCTGGGTGTGCCCGCGGGTGGTGACCTGCGGGGGCGCGGGGCGGGCGGCGCCCAGGACCAGGAGCGCGCGCAGGGCGGCGATCACGTCCGCCGGTCTGTCGCGCAGGAGCCCGGGGGTCGTACTGGCCACCAGGACGCCCCGGGATTCCAGGCGCAGCCGCCGGTGCAGGGTGGCCTGCCAGGCGTCGCGCGTGTAGTGGTACTCCGCGGAGTCGATCTCCAGTGCCACGCCCTCCTCAAGCCAGTACGCGTCCGGGCTGGCGAGGAAGGCCCCGTCCGGGGCGTGGAGGCGGGCGTTCCAGAGCGGGGCCGGGAGGTCGGTCGCCGCCAGGGTCTCGCGTGCGCGGCCCTCGGCGATCGAGCGGACCCCGGCGACCAGCTCCGCGGCCGCGGCCCGTACGGCGGGGCGGCCGCGGACGCGGCCCGCGCGCAGTTCGGCGTGCAGGTCGTGCGGGTGGCACCAGCCGCCCTGGACGACGTTGGCCAGTACGGAGCGCACCAGATCGGCATCGTCCGTACGGGCCGCGAAGTCGGCGGCGGCCCGGATCGGGCGGGCGCTGGGGACGCCGGAGATGTGGATGGTGGCGGGCCAGCGCGAGGTCGGGCAGGGCCGGACCCGGCCTGCGGCGGCCGGCGAGCGCGGGGCGCGGACGAGGACGTCCAGCGGTCCGGGCGGGGCGTCGCGGATGCCCAGGAGCGCGAGCGCGGCGCCGCCGGTGAGTGCGGCGGTGGCCCCGGAGAGCGGATCGGCCGCGGGGTGGGCGGCGTACAGGACGGCGGACAGCGCCTGCTGCCTGGTGTCCGGCGGGCCGGTCTGCAGGAGGTACACCCGTGGCAGGAGCCGCTGCCAGGGCCCTTCGCGGCGGCTGCGGCCGCTGATGGTGGCGGCCGGGATCCCGGCCTGCCTGAGCTGGTGGTAGGTGGCCATGTTCAGCTGTCGCTGGGCGGTACGGGCGAGTGCGGTGATCATGCCCCGGGTATGCCCGGTGGGGCGTGCGCGATGCTCAGGCCGAGGGGTGGTCCGGGGCGAGGAAGACGACGACGCCGTTCTGCGTGCCGGGCAGGGGGGTGACCTCGTGCCAGCCGAGGCGCCGGTAGGTGGCGACGGTGTCGGTGGCCACCCGGGCGGTCAGCAGCCAGGCTCGGCCGTCGGGGGCGTCGGCGGTGATCTCGGCGAGGAGGGTGCGCCCGGTGCCGTTCCCGCGCGCGTGCGGGCGTACGGCGAGCTCGTCGATCTCCAGGGCGCCGATGAGGAGTTCCCGTACGCGCTGCCGGCCGAGCTGCGCGGAGACCTGCCCGTAGCCGCGGTCGCGGGGGAAGGCCTTGGGGGTCAGCCAGCCGGTGGCGAAGCCGTCGATGCCCGCGGGCGACTGCGCGAAGGCGGTGCGGAAACCGGCACGGCGGCTGTCGGCCTGGAGCCGGAGGGAGAACTGGCGAATGGTTTCTTCGTCCTCGTTCCACGGAGGCGCGGAGAACACTTCGCTGTAGGCGTCGGCCAGTTCGTCCGACAGGTCCAGCACGGCCGGTCCATAACAGATCACGTTTGCAGCTCCTTGGGCCGGCTTGGGTGGCTTGGGTCGTATCGCCCGTGTAGGAGAGTGAATCTACGCCGGGGAGGTTCCACGGAGGGCACCTGCGCGGATCCGGAGGGTGTGCGACAAATCCGACTTCCGTACGTGGCCCGGCCTGCCCGTATCGCCGTCCACCGGACCGGCGTTGAACCCGTGTGTCCAGCTCTCTCCTGCGCAAAGCCCTGGTCGGCCTCGCCGCGTGCGCGGTGGCGTTCTTCATCACCCTGGGCGTCATCGCGGTCCTGCCCCGCGCCGTCCAGGACACCGTCCCGCCCGGCGTCCTCGGCGGAGGCGTCGTGGTCCTGGGCGTGACGACCGCGCGCCGCTTCACGCGGCGGGCGCGTTAGCCTCGTCCGGAGACGTTCGAACGGCTGGAGGACCCCACGATGGCGCAGATTCCCACCTCGGCAGTAGCAGCGGCCGGCCTGGTCGGCGGCTACGCCACGGCCCGCTGGACCGGCGTACGCCCGCTCGGCGGCGTGGTCCTCGCGGCCGCGGGCACCCTGGCGGCCCGCGAATGGCACCGCCGCACGACCCCGACGACGACGGCCCTCCTGGGCGCGGCCTACGTCGCCGCGTTCGCGGGATCACACCCCCTGGCGAAGAAGATCGGCGCCTGGCCGGCGGTCTTCACGGCAGCAGCCGCAGTAGCCATGGCCGCCTACGCGACGGCGGACCGCTAGGGCTGCCCGGCCGGGCGGCTCCCTTCGGATCATGCCCGGCCCGCTCGATCCGCAGGAGGCAGCCCGGACGCGCAGGAGACTGCATGCATGCCGCCGCACCACACAGCAGCACGATTCGCGGTGAGCCACCGCGGCGGGCCGGCCCCGCCGCATCAGCTTCAGCCGGCCGCTCGTGACCGCGGCGTTCCTGTCTCACTGCCTGCTTCGGGACCGCTCCATTTCCGTCTTCAGCTCGTCGGGGGTGCGCCAGGACGCCCCCTGGTGGCTGCGATGGCACATGCGGTGGCAGTTGGCACACAGCAGAGCGAGATCGTTCAGTTTCGTTTCGCGCGGGCCGGAAATGTGGAGCGGCAGCACGTGGTGCACTTCGATGTATCCGTCACCCAGCGCTCCGTAAGCAGAACGGAAGTCGAAGGCGCAGACCGCGCAGCGCAGGGGCAGCCCCAGTTTCCGGACCTGGGCGATCTTGCCCTTGCGCAGTGCTGGATTCCGCTCCCGGGAGATGGCCCACCGGGCAAGCAGGCGGCCTTCCGCCGCCGTTGTTCCGTCCTCGTCTGCTTCGTCCGGCTGCTCAGGGATCAGGGCAAGCTGACCCGAGCCGATGCCGGTCTCGATAGCGTCTGCGGCCTGCAGCATGGCGGCCTCGCGGGCCAGGAACTCCTTGATGATCAGCTTGTCCAGCTTCCCGCCCTTTGTGGGCTTGCCCGGGTAGCCAGGATGGTTGGAAGCAAGATCTGTGGTCTTGCGGGAGACACTTCCAGCAGACCTGTATTCGGGCAGGCTGTCGGCCAGGCCGGTGCGCTCAGGCAGAGGCAGGGCCCGGAGCAGGTCGGAGAGCTCGGTCACAGCGGGATCACCGACCCGCAGCTCGCGCCAGCCGTTCTTGACGACGAGCGCGCAGGCCAGCAGCAATTCGTCCCATGTCCACGAGGGGCTACGCATGGCGAATATCGTATAAATGTTCGTTGGCGTCTGTGGGGAGTACAGGGCAAGCCGAATCGTGTCGCACACTTGTGAGGGTCGCGTTGTCAGTGGGGTCTGTCACCCTCTGTGAGGACGGATTGCAAGGTGTGTCCGTCGCGCAAGTCTGGAAGGAGGGTGCATGACCAGCACTGAGTCGGAGCCGGAGTCGGGGTTCACGTCGGTGGAGATCTGCGCCGGGGCAGGGGGCCAGGCCCTGGGGCTGCACCGTGCCGGGTTCAAGCATCATGCGTTGATCGAGATTGACGAAAACGCGGTCACGACCCTCAAGGCCAATACCGCTGATTGGGATGGCTGCCGCGTTCTGCAGCGGGACCTGACCGAGTTTGATGTGGCCGAGCTGGGCCTGGAGTACGGAGAGCTTTCGCTGCTTGCCGGTGGAGTGCCCTGCCCTCCGTTCTCCGCGGCAGGCAAGCAGCTGGGGCAGGACGATGAGCGTGACCTCTTCCCGACCATGCTCAAGATGGTCGAGGATCTGCACCCCAAAGCCGTCATGATCGAGAATGTGCGCGGTCTGCTCGAACCCCGGGAGAAGTTCCGGGAGTACCGCGAGAACACGATCCAGCGGCGCCTGAAGGACGCCGGCTACGAGGTGTGCATGTGGGAGGTGCTGGAAGCCTGGCACTTCGGAGTTCCGCAGCTCCGGCCGAGGGCCATCCTGGTTGCACTACTGCCGGAGTACGCCCCGTACTTCGTTCCGTTCAAGCCGGCGAGTGAGGTCGCTGAGGACGAAATCACCAAGGTCACGGTGGGGCAGGCGCTGGAGGAGACGATGCGCCACCGCTTTGAGCAGTCCTCGGCTCCTGGAGCACAGGAGGCGTTCAAGGAGTGGTTCGCCGCAGCGGACACGGACATCGCTCCGACCCTTGTCGGCGGTTCCAAGAAGCATGGCGGAGCTGACCTTGGCCCGACCCGCGCCAAGAAGGCATGGGGAAAGCTCGGAGTCTGCGGCATGGGCGTGGCCAATGACTGGGACAAGATCACCGACGAGGGCAGAGATCTCTTCGCCGCGGCTGGTCCCAAGCTAACCGTCGAGCAGGCGGCGATCATTCAGGGTTTCCCCCCGAGCTGGCAGTTCCGGGGGAGGAAGACCGCCGCATACCGGCAGGTGGGGAACGCCTTCCCGCCGCCAGTAGCTGAAGCCGTTGGTCTGCGGATCAGGGCGGCGCTGGAGCAGAAGAGAATGGTGGGGGAAACGGCCTAACAGCCGGGATCCCGTCAGCGGCGGAGGCGGCTGACCGTCGCAGCGATGGTCAGCGCGCAGTCCTCCGGAGGCTCGTGCTCCCAGAAGCGGAGCACGGTCCACCCGGCAGCTCTGAGGTGCTCGTCCGTGTCCCTGTCGCGGGCCACGTTTCCGAGCACCTTCTTCGACCAGTAGCCACTGTTGGTCTTGGGCGGCACGTAATGCTCCGGGCAGCCGTGCCAGTAGCATCCGTCGATAAAGACGGCCACCTTCGCCGGACGGAAGACCATATCGGCCGTCCGGCGAAGGTCGGGCAGGGGTCTCGCTGCGACCCGGTAGCGGAGCCCTTGGGCGTGTACCAGACGGCGCACTAGCTGTTCAGGCTTGGTGTCCCTGCTGCGGATCGCCTGCATGTTCCTGCGCCGCGCTGCTGAGGAAGCCCAGGAGCCGGTCGGCGGCGTCCAGTCTTCAGTCATTCTCTCTGGCCCGCTTCCTGCGCTTTCCCTCTTCGATAGCGGCACGGATTGACCCCTCGGGCCATGGCGCCCATTCCATGAGGCAGTACTCAGAGAGTGCTCGCCTGCTGCCTGCTGGCCGGGTGACACGATTATGGTAAACCCAGCCAAGAACCTTGAGTTCGCGTAGCCGCCGCTGCCAGTCATCCTGGTGCTGCTTCATCGAGGCGACGATGCTGATGAGATCCGAGGGCACCCATTCGCCTTCAAGGGCTTTGAGGAGCTCGCCAATCCTGCCGTGCGGTTCATCGTGTTTCGTGGCGTTTCGGATTGCCTCTGAGTGTGAGTCGTAGGTTGCATAGAAATCCCGCTTGCCCAGATTGCACTCCTCACACAAGGGCTGAAGGTTGTCATCGTCGTCCTCCCCGCCCCAGGAGATGGGAATCTTGTGGTCGACGTGCAGCTTGACTCCGTCGCCTAGGGGAGTCCGCCCGCACTGCGCGCAGCGCCCGGGAGCGAGGATGCGCGCCCGTGTGGCCAGGTCGAGGGTCCCGCGCATTGCGTCAGGGGCGTCAGCCTTCCAGCCGAGCAGTCGGTACCGGTGGATCCTGCCTGTCTGGGTGCACTGAACTACGAAGCAGTCCCGGATGGATCTCAGCCTGCGGATGGCCTCCGACTGTGCACCGAAGCTGCCGGCAGCGAATGCGTGAATTTCCCGTGTGGTAGGCGGCGAGTCGCGTCGCCCGTGCAGGAATCCGTAAAGTTGCCGCACGCTCTCCAGCGGGAACATATCGTATATTTCAGGGGAATCGGGATCGGGAAGACGGCGGTCTGAAACCTTGGACATGATCAGCTTTTGTCGTTCTCTGTGTGCTTGGGAAGAAACGGTGCGATCTCCACAGGGTCGTCATCGTCTGCGAGCACCCAGGTCCGGCCATCCAGATCGACACGAGGCCGGTCCCCGTGGTGTGGACTGGCCTGTGCCACACGGAAACTGACGAGCTCTCCGGGGCGGGGGACTTGTGCCCCGAGAGCCCGGGCGATGTGCTGGTGGCTGCTGTAGTGACCGGGGATGAGCACGCCTTCTTCGCGGAGCACGGTGCGTGCGCGTCCCTGGGCCTCTCGCACGCGAGCCATGTAGTCACTCTGCTGGGCCACGGTGCGTACCACGCCTCGGCCGATCCTCCGGTTCTGGACCCGCCGGAAGAGCTCGTTGACGCGTTTCTGCCCGGACGAGGGCGACAGGATGGCGTCCCGCGTGGTTGCAGGGAGGTGCAGCAGTACGTTTTCCGGGAGGGTTTCCTGGTGCGAAAGCCAGAGGATCTTGTTGCGGTGTTCGGCCTTCACCGTCAGCTTCATATCCCGGTTGGTTCCGCGGTTCAGCCATTGTTCCTCTATGCGCAGCAGCCCTGCACTCCAGCGGCTCGTGTAGTCATCTGCCCAGACGAGCAGGCACAGATGCCCCACAGCCTCCGGCGGAATCATCCAGGCGCCGAACTGCTGGGAGTATTTGCAGTCAACGTCGATGCCCGCAATGCTGTAGTCCATATCGATTCCATCGTCGAACCTGAATTCGCGCTGCAGGTTGATTTCGACGAGTGTCCCGGCATGGGTCTTCTCGGTCTTGAAGAGTGTCTTCCAGTCGTACCGGCCAGTTACCTCACCGTTGAGCAGCTGATCGATCGTGTCGCGGAGAACCGCGGAGAAGCGCTGCCCCGACGGGTCGAGACGGGTCAGGTGCTTGTGCACCGCCTGCAACTCCGGGTCACTCTCCAGGAGGGCCTGGGAGTGGATGTTGGCCGCTGCTGAAATATCGAGAGGCAGCAAGGGACTGCTCCTTGTCAGATGTGTACACGTGGGCACTGCGCGAGCGGTCACGGGCAGCCCCGATGCCATCCAGGGCTGCCCGTGCCGGCTGCGTCAGTTCCCTGAACGCTTTGCCTGATAGCGGAGCAGGCGGCGCGAGGAGTCGTTGGCTGCGGTGGGTGAGACCACGGTGAACGCCATGATGACGCGCTTCGGGTCTGCGACGCCGTCCGTGACAACAGACAGGAGCGCAGCGTCCTTAAACGCCTCCACGACCGGATAGAGCAGCACGATGCCGGTGCGCGGGCCCAGGCCCAGCGCACGGGCCCGCACACTCTCGCTGCCCAGGCCTGCGTCCTTGATGAGTGACTCGGCCCATCTCCGGTGCTCCATACCGGAGATACGGCCGAACGCGGCTTTGTCGAGCTGGCGTGAACGCCTGACCAGCGAAGTCGGGGCCGAGCCCAGCACACTCGCCTCGATCCGCCGGTTCGGCGTCATCTGCGGTGCGACAAGAAGCCAGTCGTCTACCTTGGCGAGTTCGCCGTTGAGCTTGGAGAGGTAGTTGAGATGGGGTTCGAAGTGGTTTTCGCCTTCCCACTCCAGCTGGCGCAGGACGCTGACCAGGCTGTCGTGCGGGACAAGAGTGACCGTCGCCTCGAAGGTCCTGGTGAGGGGGCTTGTCTCGTCCGGGGGCAGGTCCAGCGTCTGCCGGGTTCCGCCGAATACATGGAAGAGCGGCTGCCAGCGCTTCGCGTTGGCCTCGATCCTCGCCGGGTCCCTGGGGTAGGCAGCAGGCTCGATCGGCCGACCCGGTGAGCGGATCTCTGTGAGCTCGGCGTTGAACATCTTGTTGCGTGCCGTCGGCTTCACAAGGCCGAGGTGCTGGGAGACCAGCGGGAGCACCCTGCGAGGTGTCAGCTGCGGCTCGCCGTCGATCATCTGTGCGTACTGAGTGAGCTCGGAGCGGAATGCTTCCTCGTCCTGGCAGATTGCCTCGAACGCCTCGTACAGATCAAGGAACTTGTCCTTGCCGTGAGGCTCCTCCCGGCCTATGTAGAGGCGGACGAGGTCCCGGTAGCCGGGGCGGAAACCGAACCAGCGGCCCATCTGCATCAGAGTGTCGGCCTGCTGAGTCTTCCGCCGGTAATACGTGACGGTCAGACCCTCCACGGTGAAACCGCGGGACAGTTTGGTGCCACCGACGAGGATCTTCCAGACGTTCGGCGTGCGGTCGAAGTCGAGACCGGGCTGCGCGTAGTCCTTCTCGTTCGCTCCGTTGACGATGATGACGGGATTTCCGCCGGCCCCAATGAGCTGCCGGGCGCGGCTGACATGGGCGCGCAGTTCCTCGTAGGAGTTGGGAACGGGCAGTCCGTCACTCCGGGCGTCGCACACCGGCATGTAGTCCGCGTTGAAAAGCGCGGCCAGGCGGAGGTGGGACTCACTGCTCATGTACGAGTCATCCCACAGCTTCCTGATGCGCCCCGCGAGCGCGGCATGGTCCGCCACACGCACTGATTCGTGAACCAGCATGGTGTGGTGCCGGAACGGTCCGTCGGGGACCCCCTTTGCCGACCGGTAGAGCTTCATGGCACCGGCCAGGACGAAGGCGTCCACGGCTTCCAGGAGACGGTCACCCGTGCTGGCGTCGATGCCGCGCACGTGGGCGGCTTCCTGGGAATTGGCGACCGTACGCTCACTGGCGGGCAGGTCAGAGGCCAGGTCGTGGAAGTCCTCCACACCCATGTACCCGACAGGGCGGGGAAGCGATACCAGGAAGTCACGCGGGAAGAGGTCCGCAGAGTCGTCGGGGTCGACGAACACGTTCGCGAACGGAGTCGCGGTGTAGCCGATGTACTGGGCGCGTGGCATCAGGCCCAGAAGCTGGCACACCAGTTTGTTGATGGCGGACCGGGTTTCCTTGCCTTCTTCCCACTTGCTCAGGTCTGTCGTGTTGACTGATGCTTGATCGGACTCGTCATCGATGATGAGCGCCGGGATCTCGCCGAGGATCGGACCGATCTTCTTGAGGTCGTTCACCAGCTTGGTCAGGACGGACTTGTTCTTCTTGACGACCATGATGCGGGCTGCCGCAGGGTGCAGGTTTGCGGGATCGTAGAGAGGGAGGGCCTTCTCCACCTTCTCGATGTCCAGGGCTCGGATGCCCCGTTCCAGCGACTGGTAGTCCTTGTCCTTCGTCGTCAGACGCTCCAGGTCGAATGCGCCCAGATGTGAAGGCCTGCTGCCGTGCGAAACGAACTTCCCGGGCCAGTCCTCGTCGTCCTGGTAGTCAACGCCGACCAGCGCGTCGAGATCAGTGGGGTCGGCCCCGCCGAGGATGTTCTCCTGGCCGATCAGCTCCATGTCGAGCCGTCGCTGAGTCTGGCCGCGCAGCAGGTTGAGCGTGCCGCCGAGCACGATGACGAGGCGGTATCCGGCATCCACTGCCTTGGCAATAACACCCGTGAAGTTGGCGGTCTTGCCTGACTGGACGTATCCAACGACCAGACCGCGGGCGGCATAGGCCTCAGGACGGGCTGGATCGGAGAGGCGTTCCACCACGTTGTGGGCAGCCTCGCCGAGGCTGGTGATGGCCGGCTCGCTCCATCCCTTGGTACGGAGCAGGTTCTCGTACGCTGGCCAGTAGAAGGCACGGGACACGGCTTTGTCCCGGGTGTACCAGGCCTGGTTGCTCTCACTGATCACGACGGGCTGGGGGCCCTTGTCGACAGGGGCCGCAGCGTCCAGGGACTTGGCCAGATCGGCATCGAAGCCCAGACGCGCGTACGCGTCGGCGCGCCGTTCATCCGAGCAAGGCGGTGCGCTGGACCAGTCAGCCGTGATGGCGGCGTCCCATTGGGAAAGGGCACGGCTCCAGAGGGTCGTCAGTCCGGCGTCGCTCTCCAGGATGCGAGCCCGGAAGATCTCGAGGTCCGTCTCGTGGCCGTCGTCCGTCTCGGACAGCCCGGCTGCGAGTCGGCTGAATCCCTTGGGGCCGCGTCGCATGGCGCCGAGTGCGTCAGTGTGAAGATTAAGCAGGTGATCAGTCACAGGGGGCCACAGCTCCAGTCAGCGGGACAGTTCACAACGAGCAGCGGACAGGAGCACGCTGTTCCACAAGGCCATCTCATCGTTCCGCTGGGCGCTGGAACGTCCCAGCCGGAAGTTCTTTTCGAGCATGAGGTAGAGCAGCCCCTTCAGCACTGGGGCGTCGTTGGCGCCCGCGCGCCGGCCACTGTTGAAGGCCGGGCGGTATTCCTTGTTGAGCCGTACGACGTGGTCTTCGCGGTCGATATCGAAGAAGACATCCGGCGGAAGCGCCTCCCAGCGGAAGGTGATCGGGTCCTCCCCCTCAATCTGTGGCAGCTCGTCACGGAGCGCACGCTTGAGCTTGGGGTCGATGCCCTTCCCGGGCGGGACGGCGCTGGTGCGCTGCACCTCTGCTGAGCGCTTGGCGGCTTCGCGGTAGGCGGCCTCTGCCTCAGCGAGATACGCAGCGAAAGTGTGTCCGGCGGCATCGACTGCTTTCTCAATGCCGCGGGCGAACGCCGGCGTGACGCTGACCCCGTCCTTCTTCACCGTCAGGCTGAACACGCTGTTCGGGGAGGACGGGAGGTCGAGCGAGATTCGTGCAAGGTTGTGGTGCGTCTCAGCCCCACGGATGCCGTTCCACCCTCCGGCCTGTACGAGCCGGTCGTTGCGGTAGATGTAGAAGCCTTGCCGGTCCGCAAGCGCGCCGATGCCCCGGTAGGAAACCAGCTGGGAGCGCGGCGGCCAGACATGGGCCTCAAGCGAGACGGACCCCACACCTTCGACGGGGGCCGTGTACGTCCGCGGGTAGCCGGCCCGTCCAGGGACCCGGTAGCCAAAGGGGTCGATCGGCTCTATGCCACGGTGGTCGAGCTCCTCCTGTGTCCGGACGTCTTCTACGACGAGGTCGATATGGAAGCCGTCCCGGGCGAGGAACCTGTGGAGGTACAGACCGAGGTGAGTTTCCAGCTTCTCGATCTGCTCATTGAGGAAGCGGTCCGTCTGGCCGGCGAGCACCGTGTCAAAGGCGCGGACGCTGTCCCACCGCACCATGGTGCCGTGCCAGCCGATCACCCCGTCGTAGCGGTCCACCAGGTCCTGGCAGTACCGCGGGTCCACGATGTCGCAGCTGAAGTCCTGCTGTGCCTGCGCGGTCAGCCAGCGCCGCCCTGCAGCGGGGCTGCGCTTGGTGCGGCTGATGACCGTGAGGGATCCGGCGTGGGAGAGCGAGGCAGCCTTCAGGCCCGCACCGAAGTGGCCCAGCGCCCCGTCGTCGTAGCCCTCGCGGCCTCCGACGATCATCGCTACATCGAGCGCAGCATCATCCATGCCACAGCCGTCGTCGATGACCAGCAGGCTGACGAGCCGGTCACCGTCCCGCAGAAAACTGACGACGACGTTGCGTGCACCTGCGTCGATCGAGTTGTCGACCAGGTCGGCAATGGCTGCTTCGAAGCCGTATCCCTGGTGTGCCAGTGATTCGACGTAGCGGGCAGCCGGCGGAAGCTGCTTGCTGCCCAGCGTGGGTATGTCGAACTGCCAGTCGCCGGATGGTGAATAGGGCATATGAGCGGCAAACCTCTAGAGCGCAGGGGCGGATGAATCCGGCAGGGGAGGATCTTCCACTCCATATCTGCGGATGTCCGAAGACGCTAACGCACAGGAGGATCTTAAGGCAGCCTTATGACGCCACTGTCCGGGATGCGGTACGGGGTGGTGCTGGCCGGGGTCACCTGCGCGGGATGCCGTGGCACTCCGAGTACGGCTTGCCCGATGTGCACCAGCAGGGGGTGGTGGGGGTCGGGGGCCAGGGGGTGGCCTTGCCGCGGGCGGCCAGGGTTGTGGCGTATTCGGCCAGCAGGGACGGGGAGGCCGGGGAGGTCTTCTCCGATGCCGCGAAGGCCTCGTAGGAGGGGACGCTCGCCGTGACGATGCCCAGGTTCGTGGTGCCCGAGGCGGCCAGGGCGCGGAGGGAGGTTTCGATCTCCCTCAGGTGGGCCTCGTGCGAGGGGTACTCGGAGGCGAGGGTCGGGTAGCTGGTCAGCAGCTCCGACAGTTCGCGCTGCGGCCAGTGCAGGATCGCCACCGGGAAGGGGCGGGAGAGGGCCGCGCGGCGGTCGCCCAGTTCGGCGCGCAGGCGGGCGATCTCGGCGCGCAGTTCGGCGGGGTCGTCGGAGCCCAGGGCCCAGATGCGCTTCGGGTCGTGGAGCTCGTCGAGGGGGATCGGGCCGATGTGGCGGGTGTCCGCGACCATGTCCCAGTCGTCGTGCGGGCGCCCGAGGAGGCGGCGTACGCGGTGGCGGCCCGTGAGGAGGGCGGTGGTGGCCGGGGTCAGCGGGTCGTCCTCCGCGATGAGGAGGGTGGCCGCCTCGGTGAAGCAGTCGTGCGAGGCCTCCAACTCGTCGTGGGCCTCCAGGGCTTCCGCGATGACCTCCCACGGCGCCGGGTCCTTGGGCGAGGCGGCGCGGATGCCGGTGATGAGGGCGCGTGCCTCCGCCTCGTGGCCGTACTCCCAGAGGTTCGCCGCCTGCAGGGCCTTGATCAGGTGGGGGTCGGCGGGTGAGGAGGAGAGGAGTTGGTCGTACAGGGCACTCGCCCGGTCGCGTGCGTCGGCCAGTTCGAGGTGGGCCGCGGCCTGGAGGAGCAAGGGCTCCTGGTCCTCGGGGTAGCGGGTCGCCGTGCGGATGAGGCGCTCGGCTTCGGCGATGTGCTCGGCAGGCGTGTCGGGGCGCATGGTTCACACCGTACTGCCGCTGGTCAGTTGGCGGGGGAGGACTTAGGGTGCCGCCCGTGCGAGATCGCGTACCTGTGGTGGTGCAGGGGAGCGGCCGGCGGGGGCGCCGGGCCGGTCTCGCGGGGGTGCTGTGGGCGGGCGCCGAGCTGATCGTCACCGTGGGGGTGGTGGTCTTGTTGCTGGTGGTGCATCAGGTGTGGTGGACCAATCGGCAGGCCGCGGCTGCCGCGCAGGAGCAGGTCCAGGCGCTGGAGCGGGCGTGGGGTGAGGGGCCCGTCGTCGGTGGAGAGGCCGAGGTCGGGGCCGGGGCCGATGGCGGTGGCGGTGGCGGGCCGGTGGTGGGGCCGGAGCCGAGTGGGCCGGCGGATTCCGGGGCGGCGCCCGCGGCGACCCGGGCCGCCCGGCCCGCCGCCGGGCCTTCCGAGCGGGACCGGGCGTACGCCGTGCTGCGTGTCCCGCGCCTCGGGCTCGTCGTGCCCGTCGCGCAGGGCGTCGACAAGCGGGCCGTCCTGGACAAGGGCTACGCCGGGCAGTACCCGGGGACCGCCGGGCCCGGGGCGCAGGGGAACTTCGCGCTGGCCGGGCACCGGAACACACACGGCGAGCCGTTCCGGTACATCAACCGGCTGCGGGCGGGCGACGAGCTGATCGTCGACATGCGCGGGCGCCGGTACACGTACGTGGTCGGGAAGATCCTCGGTGAGACCACCGAGCGGGACACTGGGGTGATCGCGCCCGTGCCGCGCAGCGTGGTGAAGCCGGACCAGGGGTACAGCGAGCCCGGGGCGTACATCACGCTCACCACCTGCACGCCCGAGTACACCTCGAAGTACCGGCTGGTGGTCTGGGGGACCCTACTCAAGTCTTCCTGACCTCGATACTTGCGGCCGATGGATCTGCCGGTGGGCCCGGTTACCATCGATGTCGTACGGGAGTTCGTGCGCGGGAGTGGAGAGGGGGAGGTCCGTATGGCTCGGCAACGACGCGAAGGCGGACTGCTGTCCTTCGCCCTGTACGCGCGGACCTCGCGGGTCCTTGCCGTGCTGCTCCCGCTCGTGCTGCTCGGGGGAATCCTCGGGCTGTTCGCCGGGGAGGGCGGGCTGGGCGCCGTGGTGGTCGCCCTCGCGGCCACCGTCGCCGTGGGCACCGCGGCTCTCGCCGCCGCCGCGCGGCTCGTGCGGCCCGTGCCGCCGCACCGAATACGCACCGCGATCCGTGATCGCGAGCAGCGCACGGCTTTCCTGCCGCAGCGTGATCCCGATGCCTCCGGCCGGTCGAGGCCCAGGGCGCCCGGCCGTCTCGTCCCGACGGCCGCGTAGGGGCGCGCAGTACTTCTCGCCTTCTGCTGACTGATCACTGTTGTCGCCCCTCGCGGGTCGTCACGCCGAAATGCATCTCTTTCGACGTTCGACGAGACCCTCCGGAGGGCCCGCGTGTCCGTTTTCACCCACCTTGTTGCTGAGCTGGGCCGGCTTCTTGAGCCGGTGCTGGCGCAGTCCGCGACCGCTGCCGCGATCGTGCTGTTCACCGTGCTCGTACGGCTCGCGCTGCACCCCCTGAGCCGGGCCGCCTTCCGGGGAGCGACTCCTGCTGCGGGGTGCCTGCCGATCCTGTTGCAGCTGCCCGTGTTCTTCGTGATGTACCAGGCGTTCTCCTCCGCCGAGGTGGGCGGGAAGGCGAACGAGCTGCTCGGGCACCGGCTCTTCGCCGCGCCGCTGGGGGCCCGGTGGACCGAGGCGCTGGGCGAGGGCGGTCTGGTCGGGGCGCAGGGGCTGGTGTTCCTCGGGCTGTTCGGGGCGATCGCGGTGGTGGCCGCGTGGAGCGCGGTGCGGGGGCGCCGGACGGCTGCCTCGGCAGCGGTGGCCGCAGCTGCCGCCGCGGCCACCGCCCCCAAGAAGGCCGCTGCTGCCAAGAAGCCCGGGGTCGGCGGCGGGGCCAAGCCCGGGGTCGGGGTCATGGCCGAGGTGAGTGCCGAGCAGCAGGAGGTCATGCGCAAGCTGGGCGGCGTACTGCCCCTGCTGTCGTTCGGGACGCTGATCACGGCCGCCGTGGTGCCGCTGGCCGCCGGGCTGTACCTGCTGACCACCACCGCGTGGTCGGTGGCGGAGCGGGCCTGGCTCCAGTACCGCAAGGAGCGGGCGGAGCAGCTGATGGGTGGAGGCGAGCGTTCCAGTCTGTGAACAGGGTCTTGCGGATTGGGTGGACATCTTGGAGGATCGACCAAATCCTCCGATGGCCGCAACCCATCGGCCGGCTCTGGGCACGCCCCCGGGCCGACCACCCACGACCACGGGAGAATGCCCATGAAGCTGCTGCGTGTCGGACCCGTAGGGTCGGAACGCCCCGCGCTGCTCGACCGGGACGGGACCCTGCGTGACCTGTCCGGCCTGATCACGGATGTGGACGGCGGCCTGCTGGCCGACGACTCCGTGCTGACCCGGGTACGGGACGCGGCCGAGTCCGGTGAGCTTCCGGTCCTGAGTGCCGAAGGCCTGCGCATCGGCGCTCCGGTCGGCCGCATCGGCAAGGTCGTGGGCATCGGCCTGAACTACTTCGGGCACGCCGCCGAGATCGGCGCGGAGCCGCCGGCCGAGCCGATCCTGTTCCTGAAGGCCCCGGACACCGTGGTCGGCCCCGACGACACCGTGCTGATCCCGCGCGGCAGCGTGAAGACCGACTGGGAGGCCGAGCTCGGCGTCGTCATCGGCAGCACCGCCCGCTACCTGGACTCCGCCGTGCAGGGGCTCGCGCACGTCGGCGGGTACGTGCTGGTCAACGACGTCTCGGAGCGCGAGTTCCAGATCGAGCGCGGCGGCACCTGGGACAAGGGCAAGAACTGCGAGACCTTCACCCCGCTCGGCCCCTGGCTGCTCACCGCCGACGAGGTCCCGAACCCGCAGGTCCTGGACGTGAAGCTGTGGGTCAACGGTGAGCTCAAGCAGGACGGCAACACCTCGGACCAGATCTTCCCGGTCGGCGAGGTCGTCCGGTACCTGAGCCACTTCATGACCCTGTACCCGGGCGACGTCATCGTCACCGGCACGCCGGGCGGCGTGGCCATGGGCCAGCCGGAGCCGAAGCCCTACCTGCGGGCCGGTGACGTGGTCGAGGTGGAGATCACGGGTCTCGGCCGTCAGCGCCAGGAGTTCAAGGGCGCGTAGCCGGACGCGGACGCGTAAGCCGACGTGGAAGGGGCGGGGCCGCCATCGGCGGCCCCGCCCCTTACCCGTGCGTGCGGGGTGTTCAGCCCTCGGCCGACATGCGGCGACGGCGGTTGGCGAGCACCAGGGCGGCGCCCGCGGCGAGCGCGGCGGCGCTGCCGGCCGCGAGCCAGGCGTTCTCGGCGTCGTCGGCGCCCGTGCTCGCGAGCCGGCCGGACCCGCCCGCCACGGTCAGGTTGCTGTTGCTGCCGCCGCCCGTGCTCGTACCCGTACCCGTACCCGTACCCGTCGTCACGACCTGGGTCGTGCCGGTGCCGGTTCCTGTACCCGTGCCCGTGCCGGTCCCCGTGCCCGGCTCCTCGGCGGCCTTGTCCTTGGCCCGTGCCTCGTGCTGGCCGGTCTTCAGGAACGCGGCGCGGTCCGCGGCCGTGCCCTTGAGCGCGGCGAGGGCAGCCTTCTTCAGCTCCGGTCCGGGGGTTCCGTTCAGCATCGAGGAGATCAGCACCTCGTTGTCCGTGTCGCGCAGCGCGTGCTGGGTGTTCTTCACGAACTCCCGCAGTTCCGCGTGGGACGGGTGCCCGTCGAGGAGCGCCTCGACGGCCGCCTTCAGGCCCGGTCCGGCATCGAGCAGCATCCGCGAGAGCTCGACGCGGTCGTCGCTCGCGCGGACCGAGTGCTGGCCCACCGCGACGAACTGGCGCACCTGCTCCGGCGTCCCGTCGCGCAGCAGCTTCACGACGGCCTCGCGGATGCCCCGGCCCGCGCCGTTCAGCATCCGGAACAGCTCCACCTGGTCGTCCTCGTACCGGGCCGTGTGCTGCCCGGTCGTCAGGAACTCCTTCAGCGCGGCGTGGGTGTTCGCCCGCAGGGCCTTCTCGGCCTCGCGCTTCACGGCGACACCGCCGGTGCTGTGGAGCTGGGCGACCCGGACCCGGTCGTCGGTGAACTGTTCCTTCTGCCAGGTGACGTCGAGGAAGCGCCGCATGTCCGCGGCGGTCCCGTCGAGGGCCCTCTGCGCCGCCTCGCGCACGCCCCGACCGCTGGCCGGGTCGGCCAGGATCGCCTTGATCGCGGCCCGGTCCTTCGCCGCCTGCTCGTCGTCCCCGGACTTCCCGGACTCCCCGGACTTCTCGGCCGCAGCCTTGTCCGTACCGGCCTTGTCCGTACCGGCCTTCGGGGCGTCGGGCGCCTGGTCGGGCGCGGTCGGTCCCGACGGCGTGGCCGGTGACACGGCGTCGGCGGCGAAGGCGGGGGAGGAGAGCAGGACGGCCGGGGCCATCGCGGCGGCGGCGGCGACCGACGCGATCCGGGTCAGCTTCACAGGTCATCCATTCTTCACGACGTCGACGATCTTTTTAATGATCTTCAATCGTCGAGAAGAATAGAACGATCACCGGCCACCCGAGCTTCGATTTTCAGTCAGAATCGGACACTGTGGCGGGAATCTCCACGATCACGCCCTCCTCGGACGACCGGCGGGCCGCCTCCAGTACGTCGAGGCAGTTCGCGGCCTCGCGCGCCGTCACGGGCGCGGGCCCGCCCGCGCGCAGCGCGGCCGCCACCGCCGCGTAGTACGCCGGGTAGTCGCCCTGCTCGGTCGGAACGGGGATCCCGCCGCCGGTCAGCGGGGACTCGCCGGAGCCGAGGACTCCCCACAGGTGCGGGGGCTCCTCGCCCCAGGGCAGGTCCCCGTCCGGACGCAGCCCCTCGCGCAGGGCGCCCTCCTGCGGGTCCAGGCCGTACTTCACGTAGCCGGCCCGCGAACCCAGGACGCGGAAGCGCGGTCCGAGCTGGGCGGTGGTCGCGCTGACGTAGAGGTGGGAGCGGACCCCGTTCGCGTGCGTGATCGCGATGAAGGTGTCGTCGTCGGTCTCGGCGCCCGGGCGGCGCAGGTCGGCCTCGGCGTAGACCCGTACGGCCGGGCCGAACAGCACCAGCGCCTGGTCCACGACGTGGCTGCCGAGGTCGTACAGCAGGCCGCCGATCTCCTCCGGGGCGCCCGACTCGCGCCAGCCGCCCTTCAGCTGCGGGCGCCAGCGCTCGAAACGGGACTCGAAGCGCTGGACCTCGCCGAGGTCGCCGTCGGCGATGAGGCGGCGCACGGTGAGGAAGTCGTTGTCCCAGCGGCGGTTCTGGAAGACGGAGAGGAAGGTGCCGCTGCGGTCCGCGAGGGCGGCCAGCGCGCGGGCCTCGGCGGCGGTGGCGGCGAGCGGCTTGTCCACGACCACCGGGATGCCGGCTTCGAGGGCGGTGGTCGCGAGCGGGACGTGCGTCCGGTTGGGGGAGGCGATCACGACCAGGTCGAGGTCCCGGTCCCACAGCTCGGCGGCGGTGGCGGCGATGTGTACGTCGGGGAACTCCGCGCGGGCCTGGGCCTGCCGGGCCGGGTCGGAGGTGACGACGGTGTCGAGGGCGAGCCCGTCCGTGGCGGCCACGAGGGGGGCGTGGAAGACGGAGCCGGCGAGTCCGTAGCCGATGAGGCCGACGCGCAGGGGGGCGGAGGGGGCGGGGGTGCTCATGGGGACCACTTTGGCGACACTGTTGTCAAAGTGCAAGGAGGGTGGACAATGGGCGGGTGAACAGGGGTAGCGGGGAGAGTCGCGGCGGGGTGAACCTGCCGGCGCTGCGCGGGTACAACGAGGCGCTGCTGCTGGATCTGCTGCGCGGCGCCGGCCCGGCGGGCCTGGGCCGCGCCGAACTCGCGGCCCGTACGGGTCTGACCCCGCAGGCCGTCAGCAAGATCACGGCCCGGCTCGGCGCGGACGGGCTGGTCGTGGAGGCCGGCCGCGCGGCGTCCACCGGTGGCAAGCCGGTCACGCTGCTCCGGCTGGTGCCGGACGCACGTCACGCGGTCGGAGTGCACCTGGACCGCGACGAGCTCCGTGCGGTACGGGTGGACCTGGCGGGCCGCGTCGTCGCCGAGAGCGGTGGCCCGCTGGACTTCGGGGCGGGCCCGGAGGCGGCGGTGGAGGCGGTCGTACGGGCGGTCGCGAGGGTCGGGGACCCGGCAGGGCTGCCGCTCCTGGGCGTCGGCGTGGCCGCACCGGGGCCGCTCGACCACCGGGCCGGGGCGATGGGGCGGGTGACGGGGTTCCCGAGCTGGAAGGGCTTTCCGCTGCGGGGGGTGCTGGAGGGGCGGTTGGGCCTGCCGGTGCTGCTGGACAAGGACACGAACGCCGGTGCGGCCGCGGCCGCCGGGGCGTGGCTCCGCGCTGCCTGGCCGGACGCGGACGCGGACGTGGACGCGGACACAGATATGGATGCGTATGCCGGGCGGGACATGGGCGCCGGGCGGGACATGGGCGCCGGGCGGGCTGCAGTCACAACCACAGCCACAGCCACAGCCACATCCGCCGGTGCGTATGCCGGTGGAGGGTCCCGCACCTGCGTGTACCTGCACGTAGGGACCGGGCTCGGTGCGGGGTTGTGGCTGGGCGGCGGGGTCTACCGGGGCGCGCGCTCGGCGGCGGGGGAGTTCGGCCACCAGGTGCTCCTGCTGGACGGCCCGCCGTGCCGGTGCGGGGCGCGGGGCTGCGTGGAGGTGCTGTGCCTGGGGGCGGTGGCCCGAGGCGATCTTTCCGAGGCGGCACGGATCCTGGGCGAGGGCGCGGCCAACCTGGTCGCGCTGCTGGACGTGGACCGTGTGCTGCTCGGCGGGCGTGTGGTGGCGGCGGCGCCGGAGGTCTTCGTGGCCGGGGTCGGGGCCGTTCTCGCGGCCCGTGCGCTGGATCCGGCCCGGCCGGTGGTCGCCCTGGCGGGGGCGGGTGTGGCGGAGGGGGCGGCGGAGCTGGCGCTCGGGCCGACGTTCGGGCAGCGGGCCTGAAGGACCGGGGCTCGGCCCCGGGCCCCGAGCCTCAATCCTCGGCGGGGCTGAAAGATCGCCTCAATCGCCGCCGGGGCTGGATGCGTGCGGCGGGGCCGGATGGGGTTCGGGGCGGGGGAAGGATTTGACCCCGTGCGTCATTCGGGCGTAAACCGGAACGACTCAGGCGTGGCTCCCGATGACGGGTCGCGCGGGGGTGGCAGGGTGCGGGCAGAGCCGGGGTGATTGTCACCTCGTCCGATCATCATCCCGTCCGGCGAGCAGCGAAGGTCTTCCATGCGACTGCGCAAAGCCCTTGCCCTCACCGCAGCCCTCTCCGCCGCCCTGGTCGCCACCACCGCGCCCACCGCCGGAGCCGACATCGGCGCGGGCGGTGGACGCCCCGCACCCGCACTGCCCTCCCGCGCGCAGGCCACCTGCGGCGACGGGAAGAGCACCGCCTTCCCCATCGGGGCGCGGATCCGAGGTGGCCCGTCCGTGTACCGCACCGGTGCCGGGCTGCAGACCTGGTACCTGGACCTGACCAACACCACCAACTCCGAGTGCACGGCCATCCATCCGATCGTCGTCTTCACGGACAAGGCCCGCGTCCTGCGCCCCGCGCACCTGCGCATGGAGTTCGACGCCCCGGGCGGCACCTTCCCCGTCAGCCTGGAGAGCAGCGACCGCGACGAGATCATCGCCGTCTTCGACGGCGGCGACGCCTTCCCCGGCTTCACCGTCGGCCCCGGCGGTTCCCTGACCGTCAAGGTGGGCCTCTCCTTCGCCCCCGACGCGCCCGTCGGCGAGGTCGTCGCCGATGCCGCCCTCGTCCAGCGCAAGGGTGACGACGGCGACTGGATCGGCGAGGCGGGCGGCTACCGGTTCTCGGTCGAGGGGCCGGAGGATCCCGTCGAGGCGGGCTCCCTCGCCCACACCGGCCCGCGCGAGTGGGCGTACGGGACGGGTGCCGTGGCCGCGCTCGCCACCGGTGGCGGCCTGCTGCTGGGAGCCCGCCGACTGCGCCGTTCCACACGCTGAACCCGTCGCCGCAGGCCGCACGCTGAACCCGTCCGGAGGCCGCACGCTGAACCGTACGCTGAACCCGTCCGGAGGCTGCACGCTGAACCGTCCGCAGGCCGCAGCTGAACCCGTCCGCAGACTGCCCGCTGAACCGTCCTCGGCCGTCCCTCGGCCGTCCCTCGGCCGTCCCTCGGCCGTCCGCAAACCATCAGCAGACCGCCCGTCGCCCCTCCGTCAGCCGCCCTTCAGCCGCCCGTGAGCCGTCCGCGCTTCGTCCGTGCCCCCGTCACCTCGTGGCGCCGGCCGCCCCGCATAGAGTCCCACCGTGGAAGAACAGACCCAGCGGCACCGCCCCGGCTCACCCGTGCGCTCCGGCATTCCCGAGCACGGCCGCATCCCCAAGTACTACGCCGTCAAGGCCCGCATCGCCGAGCTCCTCGACGAGCTCGGCGAGGGCGGCACGCTGCCCACCGAGCGCGATCTCGCCGAGCGGTACGAGGTGTCCCGCGAGACCGTCCGCCAGGCCCTGCGCGAGCTGCTGCTGGAGGGCCGGCTGCGCCGCTCCGGCCGCGGGACCGTCGTCGCCGGCCCCAAGCTGGAGCAGCCGCTCTCCCTCGCCAGCTACACCGAGGGCGTGCGCCGCCAAGGCCGCCGCCCGGGCCGTCACCTCATCGGCCTGGAGCAGTTCCCCTGCCCGCCCGACGTCGCTCCCGGCATCGGGGCCGAGGCCGGGGAGCCCGTCTGGCACCTGGAGCGGGTCCTGCTCGCCGACGACGAGCGCGTCGGCCTGGAGAGCACGTACATCCGGGTGGCCCGGGCCCCTCGCCTGGACAGCGACTTCCAGCCGGACTCCTCCTTCTACGTGTACCTCCGCGACAGCCTCGGCATCTCCTTCGGCGAGGCCGACGAAAAACTGGAGACGGTCCTGGCGACCCCGCGCGAAGCCCTGCTGATCGGCACCCCGCCCGCTCTCCCCATGCTGCTCATCCACCGCTTCTCACGGGACCAGGACGGCCGGCCGCTGGAACGGGTGCGTTCGCTCTACCGTGGCGACCGGTTCAGCTTCACGACCCGCCTGCGCGCCGAATAGCCCAGGATCTATCGGTCCGTAACGGGCAGAGCGGGACGCATTCGCATCACAAAAAGATAACGGGTCTAGTCCAAGTGTCGGGGGCTGTTCACCGGGTCGTCGCCGGGCCGACCTTCCCGGGTCACGGACCCGACCCACCGTTGGCGGCGTGAGAGTCATAGTCGTCGGAGGCGGCGTGGTCGGCACCATGCACGCCTGGCAAGCAGTCGAACGCGGCCACGAGGTCGTCCAGATCGAGCGAGAAGCGGAGGCCCGCGGCGCATCCCTGCGTAATTTCGGCCAGATCTGGGTCAGCGGACGGGCCGGGGGAGAAGAGCTCGACACCGCCCTGCGGGCCCGCGAGCTCTGGGAGCGCATCGGCGCGGAGGTGCCCGGCCTGGGCTTCCGCGCCAACGGCTCCCTCACCCCCGTCCGCACCGCTCGCGAACTCGCGGTCGCCGAGGCGGCCCTGGCCCGCCCGGACGCCGCCGCCCGCGGCTACAAGCTGCTCACCGCGGCCGAGGCGCGGGAGATCAACCCGGCCCTGCGCGGCGCGTTCGAGGCCGCACTGTGGTGCGAGCGGGACGCGGCCGTCGAGCCGCGCACCGCGCAGCTCCACCTCCGGGAGGCCCTGCGCACCCGCGCCGCCGGCCGGTACACCTTCCTCGCTGGCCGCGAGGTCCGCGAGGTGGCCGGCCTCGGGGCCAACCTCGGGGCCAACCTCGGGCTCGCCCCCGGGACCGGCACCGCAGCCGTCCGTGACGACCACGGCGACGTCCACCGCGCCGACGCGGTGGTCCTGGCCACCGGTGCCTGGCTGTCCGGCCTGGTCCGCGAACTGGTCCCCGACCTGCCCGTGCGCCGCGTCCGCCTCCAGATGATGCAGACCGACCCGCTCGGCGAGCCGCTGACCACCTCCGTCGCGGACGCCGACAGCTTCCGCTACTACCCCGCCTACAAGTCCCCCGCGCTCGACACCCTCAACGCCGAGCAGGCGCAGGCGCCGATCGCCGCCGAACACAAGATGCAGCTGCTCATGGTCCAGCGCCGCGACGGCGGACTGACCATCGGCGACACCCACGAGTACGAGCACCCCTTCGCCTTCGACACCCTCGAAGACCCCTACGAGCACGTCGCCGCCGTGGCCGAATCCTTCCTCGGCCGCCCGCTGCCGAGGATCCGCCACCGCTGGGCGGGCGTGTACGCGCAGTGCGCCGACACCACCCGCGTCGTCCACCGCCAGCAGGTGGCCGACGGCGTCTGGCTGGTGACCGGACCCGGCGGGCGCGGCATGACCTGCTCGCCCGCCATAGCCGAGACCACCGCGAACGAACTGGGCTGGTAAGTCAGATGAGCGACATCACACCCGAAACCGACGTCACCCGCCGCAAGCTGGTCGTCCTCGACATGGCCGGCACCACCGTCGCCGACGGCGGCCTCGTCGAGCGCGCCTTCGAGCAGGCCGCCGAGCGCCTCGGCGTCGAGCCCGGCACCCCCGACCACGCCGAGAAGCTCCGGTACGTCCTCGACACCATGGGCGAGTCCAAGATCTCGGTCTTCCGCCACCTCTTCGGTACGGAGGAACTCGCCCACCGCGCCAACTCCGCCTTCGAGGAGGCCTACGGAGCCCTCGTCGACGGCGGTCTCGTCACCCCGCTCCCCGGCGCCCGCGCCGCGATCGAGCAGCTCCGCGCCGACGGCCGCACCGTCGTCCTGACCACCGGCTTCGCCCGGGTCACCCAGGACGCCATCCTCGACGCCCTCGGCTGGCAGGACCTCGCCGACCTCACCCTCTGCCCCGCCGACGCGGGCGGCCGCGGCCGCCCGTACCCGGACATGGTGCTGACCGCGTTCCTGCGCACCGGCGCCGTGGCCGACGTGACCGACGTCGTGGTCGCGGGCGACACCGCCTACGACATGCTCAGCGGCCGCCGCGCCGGCGCCGGGACCGTGGCGGGCGTCCTCACCGGCGCCCACGACCGCGCGGCGCTCACGCGACACGGCGCGACCCACGTCATGGCCTCCGTCGCCGAACTCCCCGCCCTCCTCGCCCTCCCCACCCTCCCCACCCTCCCCGTGCTCCCCACCCCGCCCGTGGAGTCGCCGTGAGCGGTATCCGTTTCGACGGGGTCAGCGTCGCCTACGGCGGCAACACCGTCCTGGACTCCCTCGACCTGACCGTCGAACCCGGCGAGGTGATGGCCCTGCTCGGCCCCTCCGGTTCCGGCAAGACCACGGCACTGCGCGCCGTCGCCGGCTTCGTACGACCCGTCACGGGGCGGGTGCTGATCGGGGGCCGGGACGTCACCGCGCTCCCGCCGCACAAGCGCGGCATCGGCATGGTCGTCCAGCAGTACGCGCTCTTCCCGCACATGCGGGTCGAGGACAACGTCGCCTTCGGCCTCAAGGCCCAGAAGGCCCCCAGGGCCGAGATCCCCGGCCGGGTCGCCGAGGCACTCGAACTCACCGGCATGGCCGCCTACGCGCGGCGCCACCCCCGCGAGCTCTCCGGCGGCCAGCAGCAGCGCGTGGCCATCGCCCGCGCCCTCGCCATCCGCCCCGGGGTGCTCCTGCTCGACGAGCCGCTGTCCGCCCTCGACGCGCAGCTGCGCTCCGGGATGCTCACCGAGCTGGCCCGCCTGCACCGCGAACTGCCCGACGTCTCCATCCTGTACGTCACCCACGACCAGGTGGAGGCACTCACCCTGGCCGACCGGATCGCCGTCATGGACCAGGCCCGGCTGCGGGACTGCGGGACCCCACAGGAGCTGTACCGGGCCCCGCGCACCGAGTTCACCGCCTCGTTCGTCGGCAACGCGAACCTGCTGCCGGTGACGGTCGCCGAGAGCGGCGCGGTCTTCGAGGGCCGGACGCTGACCCTCGACCGCGGGCGCGCGGCGCCGGGCTCGACGGCGACCCTGTGCGTACGGCCGCACCTGCTCGGCCTCGGCGCCGGCCCCAACGCGCTGAGCGGCACCATCGCCGAGGTCCAGTGGCGCGGCTCGACCCACCGGCTGTACGTGGACGTCGGCGGCCACCGCGTGAAGGCGGACCTCCCCGAGCTGCGGGAGACGCCCGCGCTGGGGGACCGGGTCACGCTGCACTTCGAGCCGCGGGACGCCGTGCTGCTGGCCGCCGGGGTGTCGGATGGCTGAGGCCACGCGGCGGGCGGCCGTGCCGGCTGGGGACCGAGGCTCCGCCCCGGACACCGCCCCGGACACCGCCCCGGACACCGCCCCGGACCCTGCCCCGCCCCCCGCGCCTCGAACGCCGACGGGGCTGAAAGACCGGGGCTCCGCCCCGGACCCCGCGCCTCGAACTCCCCCAGCCACCGCTGGGAGGTGCCCCCTGCCGAGGCTGAATTCGGCACTGTGGGCCCTGCCGCCCGTCGCCGTGCTCGCGCTCGTGTTCCTGTATCCGCTCGCGCTGGTCGTCCAGCAGTCGTTCAGCCCCGAGAACGGTGGCGGTGCCTTCGACGCGTACGCCTCCGTCTTCGCCTCGCAGAGCTTCCGCGAGGCCCTCGGGACGACCGTCTGGCTGGCCGTCGGTGCGACCGCCGGCTGCCTCGTACTCGGCTTCACGCTCGCGCTGATCATCGCCTTCGTGCCCTTCCCCGGGGCCCGCGCCGTCGCCAAGTTCATCGACGTCTTCCTCTCCTTCCCCTCCTTCCTCATCACCCTCGCCCTCCTCTTCGTCTACGGAACGGTCGGCATGGCCAACGGCCTCGTCACCGACCTCACCGGCGCCGCCGAGGGACCCTTCCACTTCCTCACCACCCCCTGGGGCGTCCTGCTCGCGGAGATCACGTACTTCACGCCCTTCGTGATGCGCCCGCTGCTCGCCGCCTTCTCCCAGCTGGACACCGCCCAGCTGGAGGTCGCCGCCGGCCTCGGCGCCCGGCCCGCCCGGATCGTCCGGCAGGTGATCCTGCCCGAGGCCCTCCCGGCCCTCGCCGCCGGCGGCAGCCTCGTCCTGGTCATGTGCCTGAACGAGTTCGGGATCGTCCTGTTCACCGGCGCCAAGGACGTCACGACCCTCCCGATGCTCATCTACGGCAAGGCCATCCTCGAATCCGACTACGCGGCCGCCTGCGTGGTCGCCGTCGTCAACATCGCGATATCCGTCGGCCTGTTCGGCCTCTACCGGGTGGTGGGCAAGCGTGCTGGTGCATAGCAAGGGCGGCCGCTGGGCCGCCTGGGGCCTCTTCGGCCTCCTCTTCCTGCCGCTGTTCGCCCTGCCCCTGCTCGTCGTGGTCGCGGCCTCCTTCGCCACCCACTGGTCCGGGGCCTTCCCCTCCGGTCCGACCACCGAGAACTACGCGGCCGCCGTGCGCGGCGAATCCCTCCAGGCCCTGACCACCAGCCTGGTCACCGCCCTCGCCGCCAGCCTCCTCGCGCTCGCCGTCGGCACCTGGGCCGCGCTGGCCGCCGCCACGCTGAGGAAGCGCGCGAAGCGAACCCTGGACGCGCTGTTCATGCTGCCCGTCGCCGTGCCGTCCGTCGTCGTCGGCCTCGCCGTGCTCGTCGCCTTCAGCCGGCCCCCGGTCCTGCTCAACGGCACCAGCTCGATCGTCATCCTGGCGCACACGATCCTTGTCACGGCGTTCGCCCACCAGTCGGTTTCGGCGGCGATCGTACGGCTCGACCCCGCGTACGAGCAGGCGGCCGCCTCCCTGGGCGCCCGTCCCGCGTACGTCCTGTGGCGGGTCAAACTCCCCCTCCTGCTGCCGTCCCTCACGGCCGCGGCCGGTCTCTGCTTCGCCCTGTCCATGGGCGAGCTGAGCGCCACGATGATGCTCTACCCGCCGGACTGGATGCCCCTCCCCGTCCGCATCTTCACCGCCACCGACCGCGGTTCGCTCTACGGCGGCTCCGCCGTCGCCGTGGTCCTGATGGCCACCACCCTGCTGGTCCTCCTGGCCGTCTCCCGCGTCCGCACCAGGGCCTCCTACCGCTGAACCGCCCGAACCACCGAACCGCCCTCCCCTTACGCCCCCGTCCGAATCCCTTTCCGACTCCCTTTCCCCGTAAGGAAGTTCCATGACCGGCAAGAGACTCCTCCGCACCGCCACCCTCGTCACCGGCGGCCTCGCCCTCGCCTCCTCCCTCACCGCCTGCGGCGGCTCCTCCTCCTCCGACTCCGAGGGCGGCGAGAAGGTCGTCACCGTCTACAGCGCCGACGGCCTCAAGAGCGAGAAGGGCGACGGCTGGTACGACAAGGTCTTCGCCGACTTCACCAAGAAGACCGGCATCGAGGTCAAGTACGTCGAGGGCGGCTCGGGCGAGATGGTGCAGCGCGCCGTCCGAGAGAAGACCAACACCCAGGCCGACGTACTGATCACCCTGCCGCCCTTCATCCAGCAGGCCGACGGCAAGGGCCTGCTCCAGTCCTACAAGCCCCAGGGCTCCGACAAGGTCAACGGCGCGGACAAGGCCGCCGACGGCAAGTGGACCTCGGTCGTCAAGAACTACTTCGGCTTCGTCTACAACAAGAAGGAACTCACCGAGGCCCCCAAGACCTGGGAGGAGCTGCTGGACGCCAAGTACAAGGGCAAGCTGCAGTACTCCACCCCGGGTGTCGCGGGCGACGGCACCGCCGTGCTCATCAAGTCGATGCACGACTTCGGCGGCCAGGAGCCGGCGATGGAATACCTGAAGAAGCTCCAGGCCAACAACGTCGGCCCGTCCTCCTCCACCAGCAAGCTCGCGCCCAAGACCGACAAGGGCGAGCTGCTCGTGGCCAACGGCGACGTCCAGATGAACTTCGCGCAGTCCAAGTCCATGCCGAACCTGGGCATCTGGTTCCCGGCGAAGGAGGGCGGCAAGCCCACCAGCTTCGCCCTGCCCTACGCGGCAGGCCTGGTCGACAAGGCCCCGCACACCGAGAACGGCAAGAAGCTCCTCGACTTCCTGCTCAGCGAGGAGGCCCAGCAGCTGGTCAGCGGGGTCGGCGGCGGCTTCCCGGCGCGCACCGACGTCAAGCCGACCGACGCCAACGCCGTCGAACTCACCAAGCTCATGACGGGCGTGGAGATCTTCGAGCCGAACTGGGCCGACATCGACAAGAACCTCACTGGCTACGTCGACGCGTGGAAGTCGGCAACCGGAAGCTGACCGGTTACTTGTCGGCCACCCCAGACCGGCAGAGTGACCTTTGCATAACGGGTCTGGACCGAAGACCGCACCTTCGGTCCGGACCCGGAGCACACCGGAACGTATGTCGAACGTCGAAACTCCCCCGCTCCTTTCGCCGCTCACTTGCTCCCAGGAGGAGTACGTGTCCCCTGTCCTGCCCGGACGTCGTGCCATCGCCGCGACCGCCGTCACCTCCGCCCTGATCGCCGCCACCGCCCTGGCCACCTCCGCCGGCGCCGCCGCGGCCGCGGTCAACACCGACAAGGTCCTCGTCATCGGCATCGACGGCGCGGTCCTGGACCGCGTCAAGGCCGCCAACGCACCCCACCTGAACGGCCTGATGGCCCAGGGCCTGACCGCCCGCAGCACCCTCTACGCGAGCCCGATGGCCGCCACCTCCTCGGGCCCCGGCTGGTCCACCATCGCCACCGGGGTCTGGCCCGACAAGCACGGCGTGAAGGACAACTCCTTCACCGGCAAGAACTACGCCGCCTACCCGGACTTCCTGACCCGCATCGAGAACGCCAAGCCGGCGCTCAACACGTACGCGGCCGCGGACTGGGAGCCCATCACCTCCACCGACCAGAACGGCCCGATCTTCTCCGCGAAGGTCGACAAGCGCCTCTCCCTCAAGGGCGACCGCGACGGTTACCGCACCGAGGACCCGAAGATCGCCGCGGCCGCCGCCGCCGAACTGCGCGACCAGAACCCGGACGCCGCCTTCGTCTACCTCGGCGAGATCGACGCGGCCGGGCACTCCTACGGCGCGGCCAGCCAGCAGTACCTCGACACCATCGCCCGCGTCGACACCCTGGTCGGCCAGCTCCTCACCGCCGTCAAGAACCGCCCGACGTACGCCCAGGAGAACTGGAAGATCCTGGTCACCACCGACCACGGCCACACCGACTCCGGCGGCCACGGCGGCTCGACCATCCAGGAACGCGGCACCTTCGTCCTCGCCAAGGGCGCGGGCATCCCGGCCGGCTCCGTCCGCACCGACGTGCGGCTGGCCGACGTCGCCGCCACCGCCCTCGCCCAGGTCGGCGTCAGCGGCACGGGCCTCGACGGCGTCCCGCTGAACGCCCCGGACGGCGACCCCTTCGACACCCTGCGCCCGAACCTCCAGGCCCGGGTGGACGAGACGGGCATCCCGGCCGGGGTGAAGGGCTTCACGCACACCCCGCCCGCCGGCTGGTCCGTCGACAACTCCAGGATGGGCACGGGCGGTGTCACCGAGTGGGCCGGCTGGGCTTTCGCGACCGACGAGTTCTGGAGCCAGTCGCAGCGCGACCAGTGGCGCGAGCTGAACGTCCGCTCCCGTGACGTCTTCGCCGTCGCCGACTCCGACGAGTGGGACGACAAGAGCCACACCGGCACCTTCGACTCCACCCTCGTCACCCCCAAGTGGGCGGTCAGCGGCGGCAGCACGCGGAATCTGACCTTCCAGACGCACTACCGTCACGAGGCCGGCCAGACCGCCCAGGTCCTGGTCTCCTACAACGGCGCCGCCCCGGCCGTGGTGAAGACCTACACCGCCGACGCCGTCGCCAAGTCCGAGTCCCTCGCCCTCCAGGTTCCGGCCGGCGCCACCGACGTCCAGGTCCGCTTCCGCTACAGCGGCAACAACAACTGGTTCTGGACCGTCGACAACGTCCGCCTGGGCTGATTTCCTGGGCGACCACCTAGGCGGTCACCTAGGCGGTCACCTGGGCTGATCGCCCCTCCCCGTGGTCCGGGTCCGGGCTGTGGACGGCAAGGACGTCCACGGCCCGGCCCCGATAGGGTGGTACAGACCAGAGGTCGCAGGTCACCGAGAGCGGAGAACAGTCCAGTGGCAGAGCGCAAGCCGATCGAATCCTGGCTCACCGACATGGACGGGGTCCTCATCCACGAGGGCACCCCGATCCCCGGCGCCGATGCCTTCATCAAGCGGCTGCGCGAGTCCGGCAAGCCCTTCCTGGTGCTGACCAACAACTCGATCTACACCCCCCGCGACCTCCAGGCCCGCCTGAGCCGCATGGGTCTGCAGGTCCCCGTCGAGAACATCTGGACCTCGGCGCTGGCCACCGCGAAGTTCCTCGACGACCAGCGTCCGGGCGGCACGGCGTACGTCATCGGCGAGGCCGGCCTGACCACGGCCCTCCACGACATCGGCTACATCCTGACCGACCACGAGCCCGACTACGTGGTCCTGGGCGAGACCCGGACGTACAGCTTCGAGGCGATGACCAAGGCGGTCCGCCTGATCAACGCGGGTGCGCGCTTCATCTGCACCAACCCCGACGAGACGGGCCCGTCCACCGAGGGCCCGCTCCCGGCCACCGGTGCCGTCGCCGCGCTGATCACCAAGGCGACCGGCAAGAAGCCGTACTTCGCCGGCAAGCCGAACCCGCTGATGATGCGCACCGGCCTGAACGCCATCGGCGCGCACTCGGAGACCAGCGCGATGATCGGCGACCGGATGGACACCGACGTGCTGGCCGGTCTGGAGGCGGGCATGCAGACCTTCCTCGTCCTCACCGGCCTGACCACCGAGCAGGACACCGAGAAGTTCCCGTTCCGCCCGACCAAGACGGTCGCCTCGATCGCGGACCTGGTCGACCTGGTCTGACGCGTACGCCGTACCCGCGTGCGGCGCACCCGCCTGCCGCGCACCCGCATGCCGCGTACGGCGTACGGCCGAACGGGCGTACTGCGTTTGGGGCGTACGGCCGACACGTACGGCGCCGCTCCGGATGCGCGGCGGCGCGCCGCGCGTGAATCTCCTTGTCGAGGAGGTTCACCATGCGCAGTGTTCCGATCGCTGTCCGCGCCACCGCGATGGCCGTCGCCCTGGCGGCATTCTCGGCGGTGACCGCGCCGATCGCCCTTGCGGGCGAGGAGGACCGCGGTGACCGCGGAGACCGCGGCAGCGTCACGGTCGACCCGAATCCGGCTCACCCCGGAGCGCAGGTCAAGCTGCGCGTCCAGGGCTGTGACGGCACCCGCGGAGCGGCCAAGTCCGCTGTCTTCGTGTCGGACGTCGACCTCTACGGCCGGGACGGCGGCCGCAGCCCGCTCTACGGCGACGCGATGATCAGCTCGCACGCCTCGCCCGGCTGGCACTCCGTCCGGGTGACGTGCGACGGCCACGACAAGGTCAGCGGCTCCGTCCAGATCTCCGAGTACCGCCCGTCCCACCACGCCTCGCCCGTCTGGCCGGTGCACGCGGGCGGCGGCGGCATGTCCGCCGAACTCGCGGCGCAGTCGGCCAAGAAGGCCCACGGCGCCGACGGACCGGGGCTGCCGCACACGGTGATCGGCGCCGTCCTCGCCGCGGTCGCCACCCTGGCCGTCGCGGGCCGCGCGCTGGCCCTGCGCCGCCGCCGCAGCGGGGAGTGAGGCCCGGTGGGTGCCGGTGAGTGCCGGTGAGTGCCTGGTGGGTGCCGGTGAGCGCCGGTGAGTGAGGACAAGGCCTCCGCCGGCGGCCGGCTGCTGACCTTCGCCGCCTGGGCGGTACTGGTGCTCGGCCTGTGGCTGTGGGGCCGCCAGCTCACCGTGGCTCCGGCCCCGCCCGCCGGTCAGGCCGGCGGGACGGTGGGCCCGGGGCTGCCGGCCGTGCACGCCCCGCTCGCCGCGGCCCCGCCCCAGCGCGTCGACGTGCCCTCCATAGGCATCCAGGCCCCGGTGATCTCCCGGGACCTGGACAAGGACGGGGCGATCGAGCCGCCCCCGTACGACCAGCCGGGCACGGTGGGCTGGTGGGGCCGGGGCACCCAGCCGGGGACGGCCGGGACGGCGCTGATGGTGGGGCACGTGGACACCCGGTCCAAGCCGGCGGTGTTCTACGGCCTGAGCTCCGCGCAGCCGGGCGACAAGGTGCGGGTGGTCCGGGCGGACGGCTCGGTCGCCGAGTTCACGGTCGAGGACGTACGGGTCTACGAGCGCGCGGCCTTCGACGCCCACAAGGCCTACGGCCAGCGGGTCCGGGGCCGCGCCGAGCTGAGGCTGGTGACCTGCGGGGGCTCGTACGACAAGGCGGCCAAGGAGTACACGGCGAACGTGGTGGTCTCCGCCTACCTGACGGGCGTGGGAGCCCGCCCGGGCACGCCGGGTACCGCGGCCTGAGGCCCTGCGCGCCGGCGGAAAACGAACGGGAAACGAAGAAGCCCCCCGCAGCTTTCGCTGCGGGGGGCTTCTTCCGTCTGTGCGCCGCCAGGGACTCGAACCCCGGACCCGCTGATTAAGAGTCAGCTGCTCTAACCAACTGAGCTAGCGGCGCTTGCTGACAGGGAAAACTCTACCCCACCTCCAGGGGTGCCCGTGACCAGCCACGCCCACCTTGTCCGATTAACCCATGTTTGGGGGGTTTATCGTGCACCATATGTCTGCGCGTGCCACATCTGATGCTTCATCAGCTGTGGCTCCGGCCGACCGGTGGACGAGTGGGCGAGTGGACGAGCAGGGGAGTGGACGGAACCGCATGACGATGCAGCCTCCGACGCATGTGCAGATGCCGATGCCCGGTTTCGAGGAGTACGAGCCCGCGGGCGACTGCGTGTGCCGGGGCTGCGCCCAGCGCCGCCGCGCCCTCGCCCGCGCGCGGGCCATACCGCTCCGGGACGGGGGGCACCCGGCCGCACGCGGCGCCCGCCGGGCGCTGGTGCTGGCCACCGCCGCGGGAGTGGTCCTGGGCGGCGGCAGTACGACCGCGGTGGCGGTGACCACACCGGCCCCGGGGCCGGTGGCCCTGGACGACCCGGGCTCCCCGCAGGGCGGCCGGACCCCGCTGCACGGCCCGAAGGGCGGGCCGGTGGGGAAGCCCGGCGCTCCGGCCAGGCCCGGCGCGGTGCGGCGGATCGACCGCGCGACGATCATCAACCGGGCGAAGCTGTGGCTGGACGCGCAGGTCCCGTACAGCATGTCCGAGTACTGGATGGACGGGTACCGGCAGGACTGCTCGGGCTACGTCTCCATGGTCTGGAACCTCGGGTCGAACGAATGGACCGGCAGCCTCGACAAGTTCGCCACCAAGATCACCAAGGATGAGCTGCTGCCGGGGGACATGCTCCTCTTCCACAACCCGGCCGACCCCAACAACGGCTCGCACGTGGTCATCTTCGGCGGCTGGGTCGACTCGACGCACACGCACTACGTCGCCTACGAGCAGACGCGCCCGAACACGCGGAAGCTGGCCACGCCCTACGGGTACTGGAGCAACGCGACGAAGTACGTCCCGTACCGGTTCAACGGGGTGCCGGGCGGCATCCTGCCGGACGTCCCGGGCGATCAGCCGCCGGCGGGCGCCAAGCCGGGGGACGCGACGGTCTTCCCGGGCGCGGACAAGTTCGGCCCCGGCGTCACCAACGACCACGTGGCCCAGCTCGGCCGGATGCTGATCGAGCGCGGCGCGTACCGCTTCTACCCCAAGGGCGTGGCCGACCGGACGTGGAGCGACCACGACAAGCTCGCCACCGCGGCCTTCCAGCGCGCACAGGGCTGGACGGGCGCGGACGCCGACGGCATTCCGGGCACCCACACCTGGAAGCTGCTGGTCGAGAAGCAGGGCAAGAACATCCCGCCGACGGTGGCGGGCGCGCCGGGGCCGGGCGGGGTACGGGCCTACCCGGGCGCCGCGGTGTTCCGCCCGGGCCAGTCGCACGAGGCCATCAGGGCCCTCGGCCGTCAGCTGGCGAAGAAGGGCTTCGGCAAGTACTACACATCCGGTCCGGGCCTGCGCTGGAGCGAGGCCGACCGCCGCAACGTCGAGGCCTTCCAGCGTGCGCAGGGCTGGACCGGCGCATCGGCCAACGGCTACCCGGGCCCGGAAACCTGGCGCCGGCTGTTCGCATGACGGAGGTAACGATGTTCCCCACGCGCACCACCTCGACGACGGGCACCCTCCGAGTGCCGCCGCTGGCCGCCCCGGTGGCGGTCCGGGCGGCGGATCCCGCGCCTGCCCCCGCCCCCGTCCCTGCCCCTGCCCCCGCGCCCGCTGTCCCTGCCCCCGCAGTGATGTCGGCAGCTCACCCGGTGTGGGCCGCGGAGCCGACGCCCATGCCGGAGCCGGTGCACGCGGTCGTCGCCGTCGCGGCGCCGCGCGAGGCCGCCCCGCCGAGCCCGCCGCCCGCCCTGGTGGGCAGCCCCGCCACGCCGGAGCACGCCGTCGCCGCCGAGACCTCGTTCGGCTGGGCCGCGGCGCGGGCCGCCCGCCCGGCTCCCGAGCTGCCGCACGGGTGGGAGGTGCCGGCGGCCCGGGCCCATCCGTACGACGAGGGGGACCAGGGGGCCGCGGCGATCCCGCACCCGCAGGACGCGGAGGCCCCCGCCGGGGTGTCCACCCTGCGTCTGCGGACCGCCCGGGCCGAAGCCGAGGCCGAGGCCGAAGCGGGGGCGGACACGGAAGCCGAAGCCGAAGCCGAGGTAGACACCCGAGCCGAAGCCGCGCCCGCAGCCGCGCTCGAAGCGGTGGAGGCGCCCGCGCCCGCACCCGAGTACGGGTACGAGCACGCACCCGCGCCCGCACCCGCACCCGAGTACGGGTACGCGCTCGAAGCGGTGGAGGCGCCCGCGCCCGCACCCGAGTACGGGTACGAGCCCGAGCGCGGGTACGAGACCGGGCCCGAGCGCGAGCCCGAGCACGCATACGAGCCCGAGCCCGTCACCGCCCCCGAACCCGAACCCGAACCCGTGGACAAGGCGGCGCCGCCGCAGCCCTCCGGCATCCCCGGGCCCGGACCGGTCGAGATCGTCGCCCAGGCGGTGGCCCGCGGCCTGGGCGACGGCGGCGCCGCGCCGGACCTCCCGCGCCCCGGAGCCCACCGGGGCACCTCGGTCAGCGAGGTGCCGGTGCACCTCCCGTTCCGCGGGACGCAGCAGCTCCCGGCGGTGCCCGCACCCGCGGTCACCGCGCCCGCCGCCCGCGCCCCGCGCCCCGCCCCCGGACGCCGGGTCCCCCGCGGCGACGACCGGCTCCGGGAACACCGCGGCCCGGTGCTGCCCGGCTGGGTCGGCGTGGCCGTCGGCGGGCTCGCCCTCGCCGGCTGCCTGGCCGTGCTCTGGCGGGCCGGGGTCGTCCCCGCCGCCTTCGTGGCCGCCTTCGGCGCGACCCCCCGCGCCTACCACGGCCTGCGCGCCACCCACTGGCCGCCGCTCGCCTTCCTCGGCATCGTCGCCCTCGTGTCGCTCGGCGGACTCGGCCGGGCCCGCACCGGCCACGCCTGGGTGCTCACCCTCTTCGGCCGCTACCGCGGCACGGTCCGGCGTACCGGCCTGACCTGGGTCAGTCCCCTGCTCCTGCGCCGCGGGGTCGACGTACGCCTGCGCCACTGGCGCAGCGACCCGATGCCCGCCGTGGACTCGGGCGGCCTCGCCCTCCAGGTCGTCGTCCAGGTCGTCTGGCAGGTCAGGGACACCGCACGCGCCACCCTCGCCGTCGAGGACCACACGGAGTACCTCGCCGAGCAGGTCGAATCGGCGATGGCCCGCGTCCTGTCGCAGCTGCCCGCCGACGCCTTCCACGAGGACGCCCCGACCCTGCGCGACGCCGAGGCCGTCGGTGACGCGCTGACCCGGATGCTGGCGGCCGAGACCGAGGCGGTCGGGGTCGAGGTGTTCTCGGCCCAGCCGACCCGGATCGAGTACGCGGCCGAGGTGGCCGAGGCCATGCGGCGCCGCCGGGTCGCGGCGATCGACGCCAAGCACCGGGACACCGTGCTGACCTCGGTCGTGGACGCCGTCGACGACACCGTCCACCGGCTGACCTCGCGCGGGCTGGTCGAGCTCGACGACTACGAGCGCAAGGCGCTGGTGAAGGACCTGACGGTCGCCTTCTACACGGGCCGCTCCGAGTAAGCGCGACAGGGGAAGTCCGGAGGCGTTCAGGAGGGTCCAGCGGTACGGGAGCGGGTGGCCGGAAGTTACCGGACCACCCGTTTTCCCATTGGTATGGACATGGCCAACTCTCGTCAATAATCTGGGACTTGGTCTAGACCTAATCCCCACACACGCGCGCGCTCTCATCGAACTCCCCCCACGTTCAAGGAGCATCATGCGTCCCATCCGCATGCCCAAACGGGCCGGCGTCGCCGCGCTCGGCCTCGGCCTCGTCGCCGGGATCACCCTCGTCAGCGCCCCCGCCGCCAGCAGTCATGGCTACACCGACACTCCGATCAGCCGCCAGAAGCTCTGCGCCAACCGGACCGTCTCCGACTGCGGTGCGATCCAGTGGGAGCCGCAGAGCGTCGAGGGCTTCAAGGGGTTCCCGGCCGCCGGTCCCGCCGACGGCAAGATATGTTCCGGCGGACTCTCCCAGTTCTCCGAGCTCGACAACCCGCGCGGCGGCGCCTGGCCCACCACCAAGGTGACCAGCGGGCAGGGCTACTCCTTCCGGTGGCAGTTCACCGCCAACCACTCCACCACCGACTTCAAGTACTACGTCACCAAGAACGGCTGGACCGGCACCAAGGCTCTCACCCGCGCCGACCTCGAACCCCAGCCCTTCCTCACGGTCGCCTACAACGGCGCCCGCCCCGCCATGACCACCGTCCACCAGGGCGCCATGCCGAGCGGCAAGACGGGCCGGCACCTGATCCTGGCCGTCTGGACCGTGAACGACACCCCGATGGCCTTCTACGCCTGCTCCGACGTTCAATTCTGACGCTACGTCAGCTAACCTCCGGCGGCATGCGGACGACGACTGCACCCGAAACCGTCGCGGAGCTCATAGCGCGCCAATGGGGCGACCACCGGCCCGGGCTGAAACACGAGAACGGTGTCCTCACCCACCACCGGACCGCCCAGGAGGCCGCCGCGCGCGCCGCGCTCCTCGTCGATCTCATGCCTCCGGGGGCCGAGCCACACCTCGGGGTCCTGCTCGACAACACCCCCGAGTTCCCGTTCTGGCTCGGCGCGGCGGCCCTCGCCGGGGCCGCCGTCGCCGGGATCAACCCCACCCGGCGCGGCCCCGAACTGGCCCGCGACATCCTGCACACCGACTGCCGGATCCTGATCACCGAGCGCGCCCACCTGCCGCTGCTGCGCGGCCTCGACCTGCCCGGCGTACGCGTCCTGGTCACCGGCACCGAGGAGTACGAGGCCCTGCTCGCCCCCTACGCCGCCGCCAAACCCGGCGAAGCCGCGCTGCGGGCCCCCGCTCCCGGCTCCCGCCTCCTCCTCTACTTCACCTCCGGCTCCACCGGCGCCCCCAAGGCCGCCATCTGCACCCAGGGCCGGCTCGCGGCCGCCGGAGCGGCGCTGGCCCGCCAGTTCACCGTCACCCCGGACGACGTCCACTACATCTGCATGCCGCTCTTCCACGGCAACGCCGTCATCGCCGACTGGCTGCCGGCGCTCGTCGGCGGGGCCCCGGTGGCGCTGCGCCGGCGCTTCTCGGCCTCCGCGTTCCTGGACGACGTACGGGCGTACGGGGCCACGTACTTCACCTACGTCGGGCGGGCGGTCCAGTACCTCCTGGCCACCGAACCCCGCCCCGACGACCGCGCCCACACCCTGCGCCTCGGCTTCGGCACCGAGGCCGGGGCGGTGGACGCGGCCCGCTTCGCCGAGCGGTTCGGGGTCCGGCTGGTGGAGGGCTACGGGGCCACCGAGGGCGGCGCCTCCGTCCAGCGAACCCCGGACACCCCGCCGGGCGCCCTGGGCCGGGCGGGCGCGGGCGACGACCTGGCGGTGATCGACCCGGCCACCGGCGCGGAATGCCCGCCCGCGGTCCTCGCCCCGGACGGCCGTCTGCTGAACGGCTCGGCGGCGATCGGCGAACTGGTCAACCGCGGCCGCAGCCTCTTCGAGGGCTACTGGCGCAACCCGGACGCGGAGGCCGACCGCACCCGCGACGGCTGGTACTGGACGGGAGACCTCTTCTTCCGCGACGCGGCGGGCTTCCTCTACTTCGCGGGCCGCACCGACGACCGGCTCCGCGTCGACAGCGAGAACCTCGCGGCGGCGATGATCGAGAACATCCTGGCCCGCTGGACGGACGCGGCGGCGGTCGCCGTCTACGCCGTCCCGGACGAGGTGGCGGGGGACCAGGTCATGGCGGCCCTCGCCCTCCGGGAGGGCGCGGCCTTCGACCCGTCCGCCTTCGAGACCTTCCTCTCCCGCCAGCCGGACCTGGGCACGAAGATGGCCCCGCGCTACGTCCGCATCGTCGAGGCCATGCCGACCACGGCGACGAACAAGATCCACCGTGTGACCCTCCGCCGCGCCGGCTTCCGCTGCGCGGACCCGGTCTGGCACCGCTCCCCGGCCGGCGCCTACACCCCCCTGGACGCGGCTGCCCTGACCGCCCTCATGGCGGAGTACGAGTCACATGGCCGGTCCGACCTGCTGACCCACTGACCCCCGCCCCGCCGCTGCCGGGCCCCGCCCGGCCCCGCGCCTCAAACGCCGGCGGGGCTGAAAGACCGGGGCTCCGCCCCAGACCCCGCGCCTCAAACGCCGGCGAGGCTGAAAGACCGGGGCTCCGCCCCGCGCCCCGCGCCTCAAACGCCGGCGGGGCTGAAGAATAGCCCCGCCGGCGTTTGAGGCGCGGGGTCTGCGGCGGAGCCCCAGGGCTTTGAGGCGCGGGGCCGGGCGGGGCCCGGGGCTGGGGCTGGGTATACCCGGCGGACGCCCGGTAGGGCCCTCGTCACCACGCCGGGCCCGCGGCTGCTCCCCGCCCTCGCAGGGCCTCACCGGCGCCCTCGCCGATGTCGCCGAGCGTTCCGCCGTCCCCGTGGACGCCGATCTGGGTACCGGCCCGGCCTGCCGCGCCTTCCGGAGTCCGTCGAGGCCGCCGCCTAGATCAGCCCCACGCGCAAGCCCTGAACATCGTCCTCGCCGAGGACGGGGCCCTGCTGCGCGAAGGGCTCGTAGGCCTGCTGACGCGTTTCGGCCACCGGGTGGTGGCCGCCGTCGGGGACCCGGACGAGCTCCGTGACGCCGTGGCCGTCCACGCCCCGGACCTCGTCGTGACCGACGTACGGATGCCCCCGGGCCTGTCCGACGACGGACTGCGCGCCGCCGTGGAGCTCCGGGCCGCGCGCCCGGACCTGCCGGTGCTGGTGCTCAGCCGGTACGTGCAGCGCTCGTACGCCGCCGACCTGCTGGATTCCGGGGACGGCAGCGGCACGGTGGTGGATCCGGAGGTCGTACGCCGGCTCCTGCGCCGGCGGCGCGATCCGCTGGCCGCGCCTGGGCCTGGTGGCGGAGGGCAAGTCGAACGGGGCCGTGGCCCGTGAGCTGGCGGTGTCCGAGGCGGCCGTCGGAAAACACATCGGGAACATCCTGGGAAAGCTCGGCCTGCCGCCCGCCGAGGACACCCACCGCCGGGTCCTGGCGGTCCTCGCGTACCTCTGCGGCTAATGGTTTTGAGCACCCCTGAGGACCGGGTAGTATTTTCTCTGTCAGCAGGCGCCGCTAGCTCAGTTGGTTAGAGCAGCTGACTCTTAATCAGCGGGTCCGGGGTTCGAGTCCCTGGCGGCGCACCTGTCCTTCGGGCGGTTTCCGGTTTCACCGGGAACCGCCCGAAGTGTTTTCCGGCCCATCGGCCCGCCCGCCCGGTGCTTCCTCCCGCCCTGGAGCTAGAGCGTGAGCGACAGCAGCAGCGGTGCGGCCTTCCGGTTCAAGGTGTCCGCCGCGGCCCGCAGCCGGTGCGCGTGCTCGACCGGCATCGACAGGGCCAGACAGCCCACCGAGGCCCCGGCCGTGATCGGGACCGCCGCGCAGACCGTGCCCACGGCGTATTCCTGCAGGTCCAGCATGGGCACGGTGGCGGGCTGGGCGTCCAGCTTGGAGAACAGGATCCGCTCGTTCACGATCGTCTTCGACGTGAGCCGGGCGATCTTGTGCCGGGACAGGTGGTCGCGCCGCCCGTTCAGGTCGAGCTGCGTCAGCAGACACTTGCCCACCGCGCTGGCGTGCGCGGCGGAGCGGAAGTCGACCCACTCGTGCACCTTCGGGGTGCGGGGACTGTCCGCGAACTGCGTGATCCTGACCTCGCCGTCCACGTACCGGCTGATGTAGACGGCCGCGCCGACCGAGTCGCGCAGCCGGTCCAGGGTCTCCTGGAGCTTGTCGGTGAGTGCCTGCTGCCGGTCGATGCCGGAGCCGAGCAGGACGAGGGAATCCCCTATGGCGTAAGCACCGTCGGACACCTGCAGGACATATCCCTCCCGGCGCAGCATGAGCAGCATCGGAGCGAGATGGGCTGCGGGCAGGCCGGTCTCACGCGCGATCTGCACGTCCGTCACACCACCGGTGTGACGTGCGATCGTTTCGAGTACGCGTAGTGCGTACTGCACCGAGTGGAACGGCGCGGTCGGCTCGGGCTTCAGCGCCACGGTTTCCCCCTAGCAGGTTGTTACCGCTTGCCCTACCACGATAGCCATCAAGAGGCCCATGTGGAGCGCCTGTTGGGGAGATTGCTGGCTCAATCATGCCTGTCAGCCAGGATCTACTCCATTGGCATATGCCACTGGCATGACCATCACCCCGCCCCACCGGGAATGCCCGGCGGCCGCCCACGGTTCGAGTTCTTCGTACGGTGTCGCACTGATACCGCACGCACAGGAGAGCGAAACGGGAGCGACGATGAGTGACGCAGGGGACGACGCACAGGGCAGCGCCAGCGGGAGCGGCGAGGCGAACCGGAATGCCGACGAGGATGTGAACGGACACGCGGCGGGGCGCGCGAACGGGCGCACGAACGGGATCCGCGCCACCGCGCCGGGCCGGGCGACCGTACCGCTCTCCGTCCTGGACCTCGTCACCGTCGGCGCGGGCAGCACCGCCCACGCCTCCCTCCGCACGAGCGTCGAGATCGCCCGCCTCGCCGAGTCCCGCGGCTACCACCGCCACTGGGTCGCCGAGCACCACTCCATGCCCGGCGTCGCCAGCTCCTCGCCCGCCGTGATCCTGGCCCACCTCGCCGCGCACACCTCCCGCATCCGGCTCGGTTCCGGCGGGGTCATGCTGCCCAACCACGCCCCGCTCGCCATCGCCGAGCAGTTCGGCACCCTGGAGGCGCTCGCCCCGGGCCGGATCGACCTGGGACTCGGCCGCGCCCCCGGCACCGACGGCCGCACCGCCGCCGCGCTGCGCGGACCCGGGCGCCTCGACGAGGCCGCCGACGCGTTCCCCCGGCAGCTCGCGGAGCTCACCCGCTTCCTCGACGACGACTTCCCCGACGGGCATCCGTACGCCCGCGTGCACGCCGTACCGGGCCCGGTCCAGGGCCCCGCCGGCCGGCCGCCGCTGTGGCTGCTCGGCTCCTCCGGCTTCAGCGCCCGCCTCGCCGGCGAGCTCGGCCTGCCCTTCGCCTACGCCCACCACTTCTCGGCGGCCGGCACCCTGCCCGCGCTCGACCTCTACCGCCAGAGCTTCCGCCCCTCGGCCGTCCTCGACGCCCCCTACGCCGTCATCGGGGTCTCCGCGCTCGCCGCCGACACCGACGAGGCGGCCCGCGCCCAGGTGCTCACTGGCGCGCTGTCGATGCTGCGCCTGCGCACCGGACGGCCCGGCCTGATCCCGACGCCCGAGGAGGCGGCGGCGTACCCGTTCTCCCCGCTGGAGCGGGAGTTCGTCGACGGCTGGCTCGCGAACGTCGTCCACGGCACCCCCGACGAGGTCCGCACCGGGCTGGACGACCTGGCGAAGCGGACGGGCGCGGACGAGCTGATGCTGACCGCCAACGCCCACAGCGGGGCGGCCCGGTTGCGCTCGTACGAGCTCATCGCAGACGTGTACGGCATGCCGGTGGAGGCGCCCGCCGCCGATTGACGGCGTGCGAACGGCGTTTGGCTGGTTTGTTGCCGAAACCTTGCGCGGAGCTGCCTGAAGGCAGCCTTAAACCGCTCGTCACCCGGGGTGGCGAGCGGTTTCTGATGTGCGCTCAAGTCTCTGACTTGGGGAAATAGCACCTGAGTGGTCTAGTCCTTCTTTGGTTCGAACCATTGACGTGGGGGTGGAGTGATCGCTATCACTTCTCTCACCCGAACCGCTTGATCTCCCCTCCCACCCCCACGGAGACAGCTCATGCACATCCGTAAACCTCTCATCGCTGCCGCCGCCACGGCCGCGCTGGCCGCCGGAGCGCTGGCCTCCTTCGCGGGACTCGGCACCGCCCAGGCCGCCGACGCCTCGGCCGGCGCCGCGGCGGGCGGCGTCCGTATCGCCTACTACGACCAGTGGAGCGTGTACGGCAACGCCTTCTACCCCAAGCACCTCGACACCCGCGGCATAGCGGGCAAGCTGGACGTCATCAACTACTCGTTCGGCAACATCCACCCCACCAACCTCACCTGTTTCGAGGCGAACAAGGCGGCGGGTGACGACAGCAACCCCAATGCCGGTGACGGCGCGGGTGACTCGTACGCCGACTACCAGAAGTCCTTCAGCGCCGCGGACAGCGTCAGCGGGGTCGCCGACAAGTGGGACCAGCCGATCGTCGGCGTCTTCAACCAGTTCAAGCAGCTGAAGGCCAAGTACCCGCACCTGAAGATCAACATCTCGCTGGGCGGCTGGACCTACTCCAAGTACTTCAGCGACGCGGCGAAGACCGACGCCTCCCGCAAGAAGCTGGTCTCCTCCTGCATCGACCAGTACATCAAGGGCAACCTGCCCGTCGAGGGCGGCTACGGCGGCCAGGGCGTCGCCGCCGGCATCTTCGACGGCATCGACATCGACTGGGAGTACCCGGGCTCCTCCGGCGGCCACCTCGGCAACCACTACGCCCCCGAGGACAAGCAGAACTTCACGCTCCTGCTCAAGGAGTTCCGCGAGCAGCTCGACGCCTACGGCCAGGCCAACGGCGGCAAGAAGTACCTGCTGACCTCGGCCCTGCCGGCCGGCCAGGACAAGATCAAGTACATCGAGACGGACAAGATCGGCGCGTACCTCGACTACGCGAACATCATGACGTACGACATGCACGGCGCCTGGGACAGCGACGGCCCCACGTACCACCAGTCCCCGCTGTACTCCCCGGCGGGCGACCCGACCGACCCGATCGCGCCGGGCACCCAGAAGTACAGCATCGACAACGCGATCGACTCCTGGATCGACGGCAACCCGGCCTACGGGATCACCGGCGGCTTCCCCGCCAGCAAGCTGACGCTGGGCTACGAGTTCTACTACCGCGGCTGGAAGGGCGTCCCCGCCGGGGCGAACAACGGCCTCGCCCAGTCCGCGACCGGCGCCTCGGGCGCCCGGCCCACCAGCCAGCAGGCCGGTATCGCCAACTACAAGGAGCTCGGCGGCCTCGTCGACAACCCGGCGACCACCTTCTGGGACGACCAGGCCAAGGCCTCGTACTTCTACAAGGACGGCGAGTTCTTCACCGGCCTGAACCAGAAGTCCATCCAGGCCCGGGTCGACTACGGCAAGCAGCGCGGCCTGGCCGGCGCGATGATGTACTCCCTGCTCGGCCTGGACAACAACACCACGCTGCTCAACCAGATCTCGGACGCCCTCGGCGGCACCACGGTCCCGCCGACCACCCCGCCGACGACGCCTCCGACCACTCCGCCCACGACCCCGCCGACCACGCCCCCGACCACCCCGCCGACGGGCTGCGGCTCGACCCCGGCGTACGTCGCGGGCACCGTCTACACGGCCGGCAACGAGGTCTCCTACAACGGCCGCAAGTACAAGGCCCAGTGGTGGACGCAGAACGAGACCCCGGGCACCACGGGTGAGTGGGGCGTCTGGAAGGACCTCGGCGCCTGCTGATCTCCCCCCACCCCGCGCCGAGCGGCACCCCGCCCTGCCCCCACTCTCCCGGGGGCGGGGCGGAGGTGTGTGACATGGTTGCGGGATTCCCGACACCGGTACGTGTCGACGTCGCTACTCTCGGCCACAAGCTCGTTCTCCGCTTGGAGGTGCCGTTTCCCATGGCCGTCGTCCGTGACATCGACCCCAGTGCCTCGCCGCTGGACTACTACAGCTACGAGCTGCGCCGCCTGAGGGAAGAGGCGGGCCTGAAACAAGCCCAGTTGGGCGCGATCATCTTCTGCACGGGCTCCCTCATCGGCATGATCGAGAACGGCAAGCGGGTCCCGACCCGGGACTTCTCGGAACGGGTGGACGCGGCCCTGGGTACGGACGGGCACTTCTCCCGCCTGGTGGGGCTGGTCCTGCGGAGCGTCTTGCCGGTGTGGTTCCAGGCGTACGCGGAGATGGAAGCCCGGGCGACGTACATCTCCGTCTACCAGTCGCAGGTGGTGTACGGACTCCTTCAGACGGAGGCCTACGCACGCGCGGTGCTGGCGACAGGATTGCCGAAGCGGCTGGATGAGTTGGTCGCGGCTCGAATGGAACGACATCGCATCCTGCACCAGGAGAAGTCGCCGCTGGTCTGGGTCGTGCTCGACGAGGGAGTGCTGCACCGGCCGATAGGAGGTCGTCAGGTGATGCGAGCGCAACTTGCCCACCTGCTCAGCTTTCATGGGAACCGGTGGGTTCAGATCCAGGTGCTGCCGTGTGCGGCTGGTGAACACGCTGGCCTGATCGGGTCGTTCAACGGACTGCGCTTCGACAGTGATCCGGACATCGTCTACACGGAAGACCTCATCTCGGGCCACATGACGGCCAACCCCGACACCGTCAGGGAAGCCGCGCTTCGTTACGCTCACTTGCAGGCCGCGGCACTCTCCGTAGAGGACTCGGCGGTGTTGATCGCGCAGGTAATGGAGGAGCGTTATGGGGAGCAGCCAGAACCTGACCGGCATGCTGTGGCGTAAGTCCAGCTACAGCGGGAACACCGGCGGCGACTGCGTCGAGTGCGCCCCGCTCGGCACCGCCGCCTGGCGCAAGGCCTCGTACAGCGGAACCACCGGAGGAGACGGCCAGATCGCCGTCCGGGACTCCAAGAACCCCCACGGGCCGGTCTTCACGGTCACGGCAGACGCATTCGCGACCTTCGTCCGGAGTCTCTGACCGTCAGAGCCAGCCCTGCTGGGCCGCCTTGAGGCCGGCTTCGAAGCGGCTCGTCGCGTGGAGGCGTTCCATGAGGGCCGCCATCTGGCGCCTGACCGTGCGCAGCGACACCCCGAGCCGCTTCGCCGCGGCCTCGTCCGTCATGCCCGAGGCCAGGAGCTTCAGCAGTTCGAGCTCGGTCGCGGTGGGGCGGGTGTCGCTGGGGCGGGGGCGGTCGGCTCCGAGCGGTACGGCGGAGTCCCACGTCTGCTCGAACAGGTTGGTCAGGGAGGCCACGATCCCGGGCGCGCTGGTGCACAGGGCGCCCAGACGGGAGTGGTCGGGGTCGATCGGGACCACCGCCACGGCCCGGTCGAATATCAGCAGGCGCGGCGGCAGGAGCGGGCTCGTCCGCACCTGGCCGCCCTGTTCGGTCAGCCACCGCGCGTAGGCCAGCGTCGTCGGATCGTTGCGGGCGCTGTCCTGGTAGACCGAGCGCATCTCGATGCCACGGGCCAGCGCCCGCCGGTCCAGCGGCCGGGAGGCCTCCAGGCTGGCCTCGGACAGGGCGCCGCCCGGCAGGATCGCCAGGCATTCCCGGGACAGGCCGTGGGCGAGCTGCTCCAGGCGGCCCTGGATGGCATCCATCCCCACGAGCCGCTCCGCGCCGTCGACCTCGGTGTTCGGGCTGAGTTCCGCGAATTCGGAGACCACCTGCGCCGCGGCCGCCTTGCTGCGGGCCAGCTCCTGCTGCTGCCGGGCCAGTTCCTCCTCCTGGCGGCGCAGCAGCAGCTCCAGGCCCAGTTCGGGTCGCACCGCGCGCAGCCCGCCCGGGCAGTCCCGTGACGGTCTGAGCAGGTCGAGGTCGACGAGCCGGTCCAGGCCCTCGCGGACCTGGGTCTCGGTGAGGCCGAGGCGGGTGCTGAGCTCGGAGATCCCCCCTGAGGGGTCGGCCAGCATGCCCCGGTACACGGCTTCCACATCTGCTCCGAGCCCCAGTGTCTGCAGCATCTCCCAGCCCCCCGGCGGTAGTTGGGCGGCCCGGCGAGCGCCGCCTCCGTGATCGTAGGCGAAGTCTGGCACCAAGGTGCCAGGCCCGTTGGTGACAGCCGGAACCTCTTCTTCGCAGGGCCCGGGAGCAGCAACATGGTGATCACCGGGACGGCGGGGAGGAAACTCCCCGACTCAGGCCAGAGCCGCAAGGACGATCCGGACCAGCGCGCAGCACACCGCACCGAACGCCTCGCTTCCGAGCCTGTGACCTGGGGGAAACCGTGTCCCGTACCGCCCGCTTCGCCGCTGTCGCCGCCGTCTTCACCGCCCTCTGCGCCGGTGCGGTCACCACTACCTCGGTGACCGCCTCCGCCGAGCACCACCACGTCAGTGCCTCCGCCGACGGCAGCATCAACTGGGACGCGGCGCCGACGTCCCTTGAGGACAGCATCAACTGGGACTAGCGGGCATGCGCGTCGTACGAGCCTCCCTCTCGGGGCCTCGTGCCGATCCGGACCGGGAGGGCGTGCTCGCTCTCGTCTCCGATCTGATCTGGGCCCACACCCCCGCAACGCACGGCCTCGAACACCTGCGGGCCAAAGCCGCCCGCGACGGTGTGGACGTCTACCTCTTCCTGCGGGCCGCCTCCGAAGCCGCGGCCCTCACCCAGGCCCGCGCCATCCTCGACGGCGCCCGTGCCCCACTGCGGGCGCACGGCTACCGCACCACCGAGCCGCACCGCGACCGTTCGTCAGGAGAACGCAGTGACCACCACCCTCCGTCAGGCTGCCCGTAAGAGCGCGGTGGCCGCCCTCTCCACCGCCCTCGGCGCCGGCCTGCTCACCGCCGCGGCCGTCGCCACCGCCCCGGCCGCCGAGGCCGCGAGCACGTGCAGCGGGACCGCCTCGATCTACGGGGTCCTTCCCGACGGCCGGCTCACCTTCAGCACCATCACCCCGGCCACCGGCGCGCTGAAGAAGGTGCGGATCGGGGCGGACCTGGGGTTCGAGCCCAAGGCGATGGCCACCCTCAACTTCAACACGGTGCTGGTGACATCGACGACGGGCGCGCTCTACCGCCTCGACGTCCTCACCAACAACGAGTCCCTCGTCCTGGAGCGCCCGCCCGTCAAGATCTTCGACAGCGGCTGGACCCACGACAAGCTGACCTACGACGGACACGGACACCTGTACGGCACGGCGGGCGGGGTGCTGCTCCAGTACCTGGTCTCACAGCCCAAGCCGACCGGCTCGGCGCACATCGCCCAGCGCAAGGAGATAGGCGGCGGATTCGTCCTGAAGACGCTCACGGCCGCCGGAGACGACCGCCTGCTCGCCACCACGTCCGCCGGCGCGCTCTACTCCTACAAGATCAACAGTGATGGGACCTGGGGCCGCGACGACCTCAAGACCTCCGGCTGGTCCGGCTTCGACCAGGTCGTATCGCCCGGTGGCGGCCTCTACTACGGCCGGATCGAGACCACCGGCGCCATGTACTGGTACAAGGACGCCAACCCGGCCGACGGCAGCGGCAGCGACATCGCCTACCACAACGACACCCCCGTCAACACCGGCGGCTGGACACAGCAGCTGCTCTCCGCCCAGCCGGCGACCTTCAGCTGCACCACCACCGCGGACCCGCTCGACGGCAAGGACATACCCGCCGTGAAGGCGGCCGGCCGCGACCTGATGAACAAGCACGACGGCGGCGCCTGGAACAGCTCCACCCAGTGGAACTGCCTGGAGCAGCTCTGGGACCGGGAGAGCGGCTGGCGCTACTGGGCCGACAACCCCAGCTCCACGGCGTACGGCATCCCCCAGGCCCTGCCCGGTTCCAAGATGGACGCCTTCGGTGACGACTGGCGCACCAACCCGGTCACCCAGATCAAGTGGGGCCTGTCCTACATCGACGGCCGGTACGACACACCGTGCGGGGCCTGGACCCACTTCCTGAACAACAACTGGTACTGAGCCGCCCCGAGCCGCGCCCGCCCGCCCGCGCCCGCTCCCCGCGCTCTCCCCCCTTCTTCCTCCCTCACCTTCCCGGCCCGACGCGCGTACGTCAGGGCTGCCCAGAATCCGGAGACACCCATGTCCTCGTCGTCCCTCAAGCGCCGCTTCGCCGCCACCCTGGCCGTCTCTGCCACCACCCTCGGCATGGTCACCCTCACCTCGGCGCCGGCCCAGGCCGCCGCGATCTGCGGCGGCAACGTGTCGGTCTACGGCACCCTCCCCGACGGACGCCTCACCTACACGGCGATAGCCCCCAACACCGGCGACCGCGTCAAGACCCTGATCGGCGCGAACCTCGGTTTCACGCCCAAGGCGATGGCCACCCTCAACTTCAACACCGTCCTCGTGACCTCGACGGCCGGCGAGCTGTACCGCGTCGACATCCAGACCAACGACAGCGCCCTGGCCCTGGCCGGAGTCACCAAGATCTGGGACAGCGGCTGGACCTTCGACAAGCTGACCTACGACGGCGCCGGCCACCTCTACGGCACGGTCGGCGGCGAGCTCCACCGCTACAACGTCTCCCAGGCCAAGCCCAGCGGGCCCGCCCACATCGCCAAGCACGCGGTGATCGACACGGGCTTCGTCCTCAAGACGCTCGCCGCCGCCGGCGACGACGTCCTCATCGCCAGCACGGCCGACGGCCGGCTGCTCTCGTACCAGATCAACGGCGTCGGGGACTGGGAGAGCTCGGTGCTCAAGAGCTCCGGCTGGTCGGCGGTCGACAACCTCGTCTCGCCCGGCGGCGGCCTCTACTACGGCCGTACGAACGGCGGGATGTACTGGTACCACGACGCCGACCCCACCGACGGCAAGGGCGACGACATCGCCTACCACCCCGCCGACCCGGTCGACGCGAGCGGCTGGACCCAGAGCCTGCTCTCCGCCTTCGCCAACGACTGCACCTACCAGCCGCCGGCGCCCCCGACCCCCACCCCCTCCACCAAGGGCGGGCAGATAGCCCGCAGCGAGATCATGAGCCGCGCCGCGAACTGGCTGAGCCGTGACATCCCCTACAACCAGGGCGCCTACGCCTCCGACCCGGACGGCGACCACACCTACCGCACCGACTGCTCCGGCTTCGTCTCCATGGTCTGGCACGCCGGTACCAGCTACACGACCCAGAGCCTGCCGGGCGTCGCCGCCACCATCTCCAAGTCCGACCTCCAGCCCGGCGACGCGCTGAACACCCTGGACGGGCACGTGGTGCTCTTCGAGAAGTGGGTCGACAAGGCCGCGGGGAAGTTCTCGTACATCCACGAGGCCAACACCAACGACGACATGATGCGCGGTCAGGACTACCTCAACGGCGGCACCGACGGCCGCATCGCCGGCCACGCCGCCTCGGGCTACGTCGCCCTGCGCTACGACAAGGTCGTGAACGGCTAGCCCGGCCGGGCCGGACGGCCACGCAAGCGAAGGCCGGACCGCCCATCGGGCGGTCCGGCCTCCTCGTGTCAGAGCTGGTACTGGCCGACCGTGATGAAGTACCGGAGCTCCTCCGGAGTGCTGCCGTCCAGGAGCCTGCTCGCCTCCGCGCGCAGGGCGTCGCTGATGCCCGGGCGGGCGAGGACGCGGGCGACGTCGACCCGGTCGTCCTCGGCCTGGGCCAGACGCAGGCCCGTCTTCAGGAACGCGGCGCGGTCGGCCGGGGTGCCGTCGAGGGCCTTGCCGGCTGCGCGCTTGACGCCCGGGCCCGGCTTGGTGGCGAGGATCTTGGCGATGGCGAACGCGTTGTCCTCGTCCTGGGCCCTGGCGAGGCCGGTGGCGAAGAAGGCGACGCGGTCGGCCGGGGTGCCGTCGAGGGCCTTGCCGGCCGCGCGCTTGACGCCCGTGCCCGGGTTGCCGGCCAGGATCTTGGCGATGGCGAACAGGTTGTCCTCGTCCTGAGCCTTGGCGAAGCCCGTGGTCAGGAAGGCCACGCGGTCGGCCGGGGTGCCGCTGAGGGCCGCGTTCGCCTCGCGGATCACGGCCTTGCCGCTCGCCGGGTCCGCCAGGATCTTGGCGATGGCGAAGGCGTTCTCCGTGTCGGAGCCCAGCGTCGCGCTCGCCGGAGCAGTGACCGACGCCTTGGCCGGCGCGGCGGAGGCGAGGGACGGGGTGGCGAGCAGCAGGGCGGGAGCGAGAGCGCCGGCGGTCAGAGCGAGCGCGGTACGGGTGAGCTTCATGCTGGTGTTCCCCCATGGATCACAGAAGTCGGTCAAAAGCCTTTGCCCGGTGATCGTTCCAAGGGGTTTTCGGTCTGTCCAAACGCGCAAATGGCATCAAAGTGACCGTAGAACCAGGAAGTGGAATGCCGCTAGAGGCGGTTGTCCGCACCCGGCCTGGTGCCGATCATCTCGGCGATCCGCTCCGGGGCCACCGCCCGCGAGTAGAGCCAGCCCTGGCCCGTGTCGCAGCCGACGCGCCGCAGCCGCGCGGCCTGCCCCGCGGTCTCCACGCATTCGGCGGTCACCGTCAGCCCGAGCCGGTGGGCGAGCTGGACCAGGGCTTCGACGATCGTCTCGTCGGCCGGGTTCGGGTGCGTGCCCTCCTCGTAGCGGAATCCCTTGACGAACGAACCGTCCAGTTTCAGAACTGATACAGGAAGCCTGCTGAGGTAGGCGAGGTTCGAGTAGCCGGTGCCGAAATCGTCGATCGCGATCCGCACGCCCATGTCGCTGAGTGCCTGAAGGGCCTGGAGGGGACGCCCGGCCGAGCCCATCACCGCCGACTCGGTCAGCTCCAGCTGCAGCAGCTGTGGGGCGAGGCCCGTCTCGGCCAGGATCTCCGCGACGTCGCCGACCAGGTCCGAGTCCCAGACCTGCCGGACGGCGACGTTCACCGACACGAACACGGGGGAGTCGCTGGGCTGTTCGATCTGCCAGCGGCGGGCCTGCCGGCAGGCGGTCCGCAGCACCCACTGTCCCAACTGGACGATGGAACCGTCCTCTTCGGCGATCCCGATGAACCGATTCGGCGTAAGTGTGCCGAATTGCGGGTGGTTCCAGCGCACCAGGGCCTCGACCCCGCGCACCGCGCCGCTCTCCAGGTCCACCAGCGGCTGGTACTCCAGCTCGAACTCCCCCCGTTCCACGGCCGGTCGGAGCGTGGAGGAGAGCGCCTGGCGGGTCATCCGGTGCGCGTTGCGCTCCGGGTCGAACAGGGTCCAGCGGGCCTTGCCGTCCGCCTTGGCCCAGTACAGGGTCGTGTCGGCGGCCTGCATCAGGCCGGTCGCCGAGGTGCCGGCCGCCGCCCGCTCCACGACCCCGATCGAGGCGGAGACGGACAGCCGCTGCCCGGCCAGGTCGAAAGGTTCCTGTACGGCGGCCAGCACGCTCCGCGCCAGGTCGGCGAGCTGTTCGGTGCCGGTGGAGTCCTCGACCAGCAGGGCGAACTCGTCGCCGCCGAGGCGCGCGACCAGGTGCCCGCCGGTGCGCCCGTAGCCGGACTGGTCGGCGCACTGGGTGAGCCGGGCGGCGACGGCGGTCAGCAGCCGGTCGCCGACCCGGTGGCCGAGGGTGTCGTTGACGGCCTTGAACCCGTCGAGGTCCAGGTAGCACAGCCCGATCCGGCCGGTGCCGCCGCCGTGTTCGTACGAGGCGGCCTCCAGGGCGGAGGAGAGCCGCTCGAAGAACAGGGCGCGGTTCGGCAGGCGTGTGACCGGGTCGTGCATCTGGAGGTGGCGCAGGCGGGCCTGGAGGTCGCGGCGGTCGCTGATGTCGGCCACCGACAGCAGGACGTCCCCGGTGCCGGGGACGGGTCCGAGCGTGACCTCGGTCCAGAGCGAGTGCCCGTCGGGGTGCTTGAGGCGGCGGGTGCAGCGCAGGCGGGCCTGCCGGCCGCGGAGCACCTCCTGGTACGCGGCCCAGGTGCGGGCCTCCGCGGCCAGGTCGACCAGGTCGGCGGCGGACCGGTGGATGAGCGTGTGCGGCTCGCTGCCGAGCAGCCCGGCGAAGGCCTGGTTGGCGGCGACCACGTAGCCCTCACGGTCGACGACGGCCATGGCGAGGTGGGCCGCGTTGAAGGCGGCCCGGTAGTCGCGCAGGTCGGAGTCGGCGCGGTGCGACGGCGCCGGCGCGGCCTGGGTGGCCGATGCCGACGGCACTGCCGGCACTGCCGGGTGACGCTCCGTAATGGCCGATCGGATGCTGTCGGCCGCCGAACCGGTTCCTTCTGAGGTTCCGCTCACCGTTGGCTCCCGCAGTGTTCGTGAGTGTCCGCGCAGGAAAGTGTGCCGATCATAGAGGCTGCCGGGAGGCCCTATCCAGCGGCGCCACCGGTTGAGACGGTTCAGTTCGGCGTGATGACGGATCGGCGGCGAAAGACCGGGCGATCGTTTCTGCGCGGCTCTGAACATGCGGGGGCTCCTGCTGATCTCAGGTGATCGGTCGTGACGTTCTGTAGGCAGAGGCGTGAAGTTCGAGGGTCACCGACTTGCCGTATTACTCACTCGTGTGGGGCAGCGGAACAGGGCATTAGTAAGACAATCGCCTCAAGGTGGATGAACAGGCACGAATCCACCACCGGAGGTCGATGTGACGCGACAGCAGACACCCGGGGGAGTGGAACGCTCCATCCGAAGTACCGCCGCGGCGCTCACCTCCCTGACGGCGCTCGCCGCCATGTCGCTCGTCGCCGGTCCCGCGGTGGCCGACTCGGGATCCGCGCCTTGTGCGCTGACCCGCACCTCGGCGCACCACTCCCTCGGCCTGGACACCTGGAACGGCGCCTTCCCCAAACCCGAGCGCACGCTCAACGCCGTCATGGTCTTCCTCTCCTTCCCCGACCACCGCAGCGCCCTGAAGACCGAGGAGATCGTCGGCGACTACTTCCCCGCCACCAGCGACTTCTTCGAGCAGGCCTCGTACGGGCGGTTCCGGCTGGTTCCGCACCCGCAGAAGCAGTGGATCCAGATGCCCAAGCCGTCCACCGCGTACGGGATAAAGCGGGACTGGGCCGCCGGGGACCGGGCCTCCTACCTGCGGGACGCGGTCGCCACCGCCGACGCCCAGGTGGACTTCCGCAAGTACGACGTCGTCTACTTCGTCGCCGACCCGGACGCGCCCGGCGTGGACTCCGACGCCACGAAGGTCGTCAACTTCGAGAACCCGATCGTCGCGGACGGCACGGAACTGCGGCGGATCGTCACCGTCTTCGAGCGCCACCCGCCGGACCGCAACGTGCTGGCCCACGAGACCGGGCACGTCTTCGACCTGCCCGACCTCTACCACCGGCCCACGGACGGCAAGGGCGACTGGGACACGTACGTCGGGGACTGGGACGTCATGGGCAGCCAGTTCGGCATGGCCCCGGACCTCTTCGCGTGGCACAAGTGGAAGCTGGGCTGGCTGGACGCCTCCCAGGTCGACTGCGTGCAGTCGGGCTCCTCGCTGCACACCCTGCAGCCGCTGGCCCAGGCCCCGCCGAGCGGCGGAACGGGCGGCACCAGGCTCGCGGTGATCCGTACGGGCCCCGGCAGCGCGATCGCCGTCGAGGCGCGGGGCTCCGCCGGCAACGACGGGGACACCTGCACGGAGGGCGTCCTGGTCTACCGGGTGCGCAACGAGGCCTCGTCGGGCGGCGGCCCGATCGAGGTGCTGGACGCGCACCCGTCGACGGAGGCGTGCTGGGACCGCTCGGTGTACCCGCCGCTGGCGGACGCGCCGCTGGAGGTGGGCGAGACGTACACGGTGCCGGGGGAGCGGATCACCATCGAGGTGGCGGACCGCACCCGGTCGGGCGCGTACACGGTGAAGATCACGACGTGACCGCCGGGCGCTCTGCCGGGCGCTCCGCGGGACGACGAAGAAGGCCCCCCACGCGCATGGGAGGCCTTCTTCCGTCGGTGCGCTGCCCCCCAGCGGGCTATGCGGGGGCGGCGCGCCGCCAGGTGACGGCGATGTCCGCCACCACCAGGATGGCGATCACGATCACGAGCGCCCAGAGGTTCTCACCGTGGACATCGCCGAACGGGATGTAGACGGCGAGGCCGGCGGGTGCCATGCCCCGGTAATGGGCGACGGCCTTCGTCGCGTTGCGGGGAAGCGGTACGGGCAGGGAAGCCATCCGCCAGCCGGACTGCGGCTCCGGCCGCTGCTCGTCGTGGGGGCGGCCGTCCGGCCAGGTCGGGGTAGTGTCCATGACGTCGTGTCCTCATCTCTGGGCGTGACTGAGCGGTGAGGTGGGCTGCGTTTCCTTGGCCGGGGCGCAGCACACCCGCCGTGCGGAACGAGCGGAGAGCGGAGAGCGGAGTGCGGTCAGCCGGCCGGAAGCGGGCCGGGCGACACGATCGCCACCCAGGCCTGAACGGCGGCTTCCTTCGTGCTGAGCTGAGTGCGACGGAACGGGCCGAGGGGCAGGCGGCGCTGATCCGGCCCCAGCCGGAGCCAGGTCGCATCGGTCACCGCCAGGACGAGTTCGCCGCGGCCACCGGCCAGGGCGAGCCGGAGCTCGGGAGCGTCCAGGAGCCGGAAGGCATGGCTGATGTCCCTGCCGACATGGCCCCTCTCGTCCTGGAGCGTCACTCCCGTGTGCAGGACGGCGCGCAGCTGTATCTGCTCCTGGCGTGCGGCCGTCGCGTTGTGGTCGTGGAGCGCCGCGGCCAGCGCCGGCACGACGGTGTCGACGACCAGGCCGGGTTCGACGACGGCATCGAGGAGGCTCATGATGCCGTCCCCGCGGTCGAGCATCTCGCAGGCCGCAGGTGGGATCTCTGCCTTCCGGAGCCCGGCGGCCAGGGCGCCGTACAGGACCCGTCGCATCGTCAGACAGGCGCTGTCGGTGCGATCGGATCGGGTGAAGCCCACGATGTCGAGGCCCAGGAAGGTCTTGCGCACGGGCATGTGCATACGGTTACGCTAACACACCGTCAGTCCTACACAGAAGAAGTGTGAAAATTACCAGTCTGGTCAGTTGTCGTCGGCCAGTACCTGCAGGGCCGGAAGATCGATGACGGCGATCCGGCCGCGGCTGGTGGTGACCATGTCGTGCTTGCGCAGCAGGTTCAGGGCCTTGGCGACGGCCTCGCGGGACGCCCCGATCATCGCCGCCAGCTCGCTCTGGGTGACGGGCAAGGTCAGCGACGGGGAATCCGGGCCGCCCGAGGGGGTGCCGAGCTGCTCTGCGAGGACGACGAGCTGCGCCGCGATCCGCCGCAGAACGGTCTGTGACGCCATGTCCAAACGGGCCTGGTCCGACTGGCGCAGACGGGTCATCAGGATGCGCACCAAGGAGCGCAGGACCTCCGGGTGCTTCTCCAGGAAGCGGTTGAGCTGAGCGGCGGTGACGATGGTCGTCATGACGTCGGTCTTCGCGATCACCGAGGCGGACCGCGGCTGTCCGTCCAGTGCCGCCATCTCGCCCACGATGTCGGGGCCTTCGCGGAGCCCCAGGATGACCTCATGGCCCGTCTCCGCGGTGACCACGACCTTGGCGATGCCCTCCCGCAGCAGGACCGCGTGCGACGACGGCTCGTGCTCGCGCAGGATCACGTCTCCGGCCGCGTACCGGACCTGGACACCAAGGCCCAGAAGGGCGGCCGCATGCTCACCGGCCAGGGCCTCCCACAGATCGCTCTTGCCAGTCATGAGTGCTTCCTCGGTTGGTGCGCGCGACCCGTACAACGTAGACCACAACTCGATCCGATCATGCGGGCTCCCGGAGGTCCGCCCCGGCCCCTCGCCGCCACCGAGCCCCGGGAACGCCGAAGGCCGCCCTTCCCGAAGGAAGAGCGGCCTTTGACGTTTGCCTCGCTGTGCGCCGCCAGGGACTCGAACCCCGGACCCGCTGATTAAGAGTCAGCTGCTCTAACCAACTGAGCTAGCGGCGCTTGCTGACGAGGAAGACATTAGCAGGAGGATCCACGGAACGAAAAATCGATATCCCCAGGTCCGGTCGGTGCGGGGCTGCGGGCCGCCCGTACGAAGGCCCAGAGCAGGGCCTCGGGCCCGGGAAGCCAGGGCTCGCGCGCGTCAGGAGCCACCAGCCACCGGGACTGTCCGGGCGTGGCGGCCAGCGGCGGCACGGTGACGGCGTCGCCGCGGCCGTGGCACAGCGGCGCCGGGGCGGTACGGGAGCCGCCCCGCTCCTCCCACGCCAGCAGGGCGGGCAGCCGGTGCGCGGTACCGGGGGCGGCGAAGAGCAGCATCCGGCCGCGGTGCACGGCGACCGGCCCGGAACCGGGACCCTCGGCCCACAGCAGGTCGAGGATGCGGCGCCCGAGGACGAGCGGGACGTTGACGACGTCGAAGGGGTCACCGCAGGGCAGCGTGGCGGGCAGCCCGGGCCGCGCCTCCCACACCGCGAGGGTGCGCCGGGGGTGGGCGGCCGCGGAGGTGAGCCAGGCGGCCCCCTGGGGTGTGACGTGGGTGGCGGGTGCGGTGCGGGTCTGCTCGCCGCGCGCGTGGAGGGCGGTGCAGCCGGGAGCCTTCGTCAGCGTCGTCATATGCCACTGTCTACCCGCCGTAGCGAAACAGTATCCGCGAGTTACCGAAAACGGGGACGGCGGGGCTGTCACCGGAGTATGGTGCGCTCCTCGCACGCCGGGCGGGGCCGGCTGTCCAGCCCCTCCGCGGCCTACGGCGTACCCGCGCCGCGCTGGAGGCTTTCGCCGAATTCGATCATCTTGCGGGCGTAGTCCTCCGTCCACTCCGCCTGCTCGGCGATCAGGGCCGGTGAGAGCCGGTCGAACCGGCGGGGATCCGCCAGCTGGGCCGCCGCCAGCGCCTGGAACTCCACCGCCCGCTCCTGCGCGGCCCGGAAGGCCAGCGTCAGCTCGGTCGCACGGGCCAGCAGCTCCCGCGGGTCCTCGATCGACTCCAGGTCGAAGAAGTGCTCCGGGTCCGCCACGGCCTCCGAGGGCTCGAAGAGCAGAGGCGCCGGCCGCAGCCGCCGCTCGGTCCGCTCGGGCTCTGCCATGCGTGTCCTCCTGCTGCGCGTGCGAAGTGATTCCGGGCCACCGTCCATTGTCCAACGCCGCGCAAGACCCCTGCACGATGGGCTAGAACACCCGTATGGCCGATGAGATGCACGCGCAGATCGACAGGCTCAGTGGCGAGGGAGTCGCACAGGTGATCGGCTGGCGCCGGCATCTGCACCGCAATCCCGAGCTTCCCAACCGCGAGGCCGGCACCGCACGGCTCGTCGCCGAGGAGTTGCGCGCGTTCGGGCTCGACGAGGTGCGGACACAGATTGCCGGGCACGGGGTGGTCGGCGTCCTGCGGGGCGGGCTGCCCGGACCGCGGGTGGCCGCTCTGCGGGCCGACATGGACGCCCTGCCCGTACCCGACCGCTGCGGCGCCGACTTCGCGGCGCCGGACGGCGGCGCCTCGCACGCCTGTGGGCACGACTGCCACACCGCGATGCTCCTCGGTGCGGCCCGCGTGCTGGCCGCCGTACGGGAGCGGCTGCCCGGCACCGTGCTGTTCGTGTTCCAGCCCGCGGAGGAGGGCCCTCCGGTGGGGGAGCAGGGCGGCGCCCGGCTGATGGTGGCCGAGGGAGCCTTCGCCGATCCGGTGCCGACCATGGCCTTCGGGATGCACGTCACCCCGCACCCCAAGGGCTGGGTCGGCTGGAAGGCCGGCGCCATGTACGGCGCGTCCTGCCTGGTCCGCATCGTGCTGACCGGCCGTCAGTCGCACGCCTCCTCACCCTGGCACGGCATCGACCCCATGCCGGCCGCCGGGGCGCTGCTGACCGGGATCGGCCAGCTCTACCGCCAGATGTCCGCCTACTCCCCGCTGACCGTCTCCATCGGCCACGTCGAGGACGTCGGCCGGTACAACGTCATCGGCGAGACGGTCACCCTCTGGGGCACCGTCCGCTGCGCCGAGGAACGGGACATGCCCGAGGTCAAACGCCGGCTGACGGTGCTCGCCGAGCACACGGCCCAGGCGTACGGCTGCACCGCGCGCGTGGAGCTGCTCCAGGACGTGCCCGCCGTGCGCAACGAGCCCGCCTGGGTGGCGGCCGCCCTGCCCACCCTCACCCGGGTCGCGGGCGCCGACCGGGTGGTGGAGGTGGGCGGCACCCTCGGCTACGACGACGTATCCGAGCTGGTCTCCCGCTTCGGCGGGCTGTACGTGATGCTCGGCGTCCAGGACACCGCCCTGGACCCGGCGACCGGCGAGCCCGTCGCGGTGCCGGGCGGGCGGGGGCTGGCGGGCAACCACCATCCCGCCTTCTACGCCGACGACGACACGCTGCTCACCGGCGTACGGCTGCACGCGCACGCCGCGTACGACCACCTGGTGGGGAGCCTGCTCACACGGTGACGGCCTCGGCGGCGCGCCGCGCCGCCAGTTCGGCCACGTCGTCCAGGACCCCGGCGAGCTCGCCCGCGAGCGCCTCCGGGGCCAGGAAGCCCTCGGGGCCGAGCAGCTTGGGGATGCCCGGGATCGCGACGGAGCGCTCGGCGGGCAGCATGCCGAGGCGGGTGAGGACCGGCAGCAGCATCTCGGCGGCCGGGACGCCGCCGGTGGGGCCGGCGCTGTAGCTGACGATGCCGACCGGCTTGCCCTTCCACTCGTTGTAGAGGAAGTCGATGGCGTTCTTGAAGGGGGCGGTGAAGCCGCCGTTGTACATCGGCAGGACGAAGAGGAAGGCGTCGGCCGCGTCGACCAGGGCGCTCCAGTCGCGGGTGTGCTGATGCGCGTAGTTGCCGGTGGAGGCGTACTCGGGCTCGTCGAGGAAGGGCAGGGCGATCTCGGCGAGGTCGACGGAGGTGACGTCGAAGCCGCCCCGATCGCGGGCCTGCTCGGTGACCCAGCGGGCGAGCGGGCGGCCGGCGGAGGTGGGGCGGGTGGCGGCGGAGACTACGTGCAGGCGGGTCATGGTGAGGACTTCCCGTTCGGTGCGGTTGTTGATGTGTCACCTAATGAAACTCAGGATCTGAATGACATGTCAACCAGATAAGTGATGTGTCACCGACCTGGCTAGAGTGGCGGACATGACCCCCGCACCGGAGCCCGGGCCCCGCTGGCTCACCGAGTCCGAACAGGACGCCTGGTACGCGTGGCGGCGGATGTTCCCGCTGGTCAACGCCGAGATCGCGCGCGACCTCACGCAGGACAGCGGACTCTCCGAGGCCGACTACGACGTCCTGTCGGTACTCGGCTCCACGAACGGCCACCGTATGCGCATCAGCGCCCTGGCCGAGCTGATGCGCTGGTCCCGCAGCCGGCTGTCCCACCAGCTCACCCGCATGGAGCAGCGCGGCGCCGTCCGCCGCGAGGAGGTGGCCACCGACGGCCGCGGGGCGGAGGTGGTCCTCACCGACGCCGGCGTCACCCTGATCACGGAGGCGGCCCCGCTCCACGTGGAATCCGTCCGCCGCCACCTGATCGACGCACTGACCCCGGACCAGCTGCGCACCCTGGCCGAGGTCGGCGAGGTGCTCCGCGACCGCCTGGGCGCCCGCCGGAAGGCGTGACGCGGGCTCCTCTTCTCGGTGAAGGTTCGGGCGCGATCGGTTTCGGCCAATTCTTCGGCGATTGCTTGCGCCGGGCAGACGCCCACCGCTACGGTTTGCTCGCTTTGTGTGATATTCCACTACTTGGCGTCACCCTAGAGGCTCTTTGATAGCGGTGAGGCGCAAAGGATCGATGTGGCACTCGCTCGCGATATGAGAATCGGAATCATTGGCCTCGGGCGCCTGGGGGCGGCGTCGGCTGAGGTTTTCCAGCGCTCCGGCTATGAACTCGTGGGCGTATCGGCCCGGTCGGACGCGTCAAAGGCGCGTGCTGAACAGCGGGTTCCCGGCGTTTCGGTGCTGTCTCCACAGGAAGTGGCCGCGCGCGCCGATTGTGTCATTTTGACGGTATCCGATGACGCGATTGCCGCAGTGGCGGAAGAGATCGTCGCCGCAGGGAGTCTGCAGGCGGGGAACATTGTTGTGCATCTGAGCGGCCGCTGCGGGCTGGAAGTCCTTGAATCGGCTCGGAAGGTATCGGCTGTTCCTCTTGCCTGCCACCCGGCCATGACCTTTGCGGGAACGCCCAACGATGCCGATCTGCTGGCGAGCTCCCCATTCGGAATCACCTCGCTTCCGGAACACCGTCAGTACGCCGAGGGCTTCGTGGAGGCGATCGGCGGAAGCTGCACGTGGATCGCGGAAGACAAGCGGACGATGTACCACGCGGCGATGGTGTTCGGCGCCAATAACCTGATTTCGCTCATCGCTGTGGCGATCCAGGCGATGGTGGCGGCGGGCATCGAGGATGCCGGCGGTTTTCTGGCACCCATTCTCCGCGCTTCCTTGGAGAATACGATCGAACTCGGCCCGCAAGCGTTGACGGGTCCGGTGCGGCGGGGGGACATCGGGACGCTTCATGCCCACATCGAAGCCCTGCGGGAACTGAAGCCGGAATTGATCCCCGGATACGTTGACTTCGCTCGCTTTACGGCCGGAATGGCTTTGCGGGAGGAGTTGAATGATGCCGCCATTCTACAGAGGGCGCTAGTTGCCCTTCAGGGTGAAGGTGCTCCCGAATAGAGGAAGTGTTCGTCGCGTGTGACCGGCGTCGATCGAGACCTGTACTGAACCGGTAGCCTTCGCGGCCGGTTCGTCCGTCGACGCTGCCCCTGGCGGCGTGCTCCTTACGGCCGCCAGGAGACGCGGTGCTCGGCCAGATGGGCCAGGACCGAGTGGTTCGCCTCCCAGCCGTCCGGGAATTTGACCGTCACGCCCAGCTGGACCGGCTCCGTCGACGGATGGTCGTCCAGCAGCTCCGCTATGCCCGCCCGGGCCACCACCACGCACGCGTGCCGGTGCCGGGAAGCCAGCACGCACAAGCGGCCCGTCTCCAGGTGGAAGGCCGTCGCGTCCGGGCGGCCCGACAGCGGGTGGAGGACCACCGTGAGGTCGTACTCGCGGCCCTGGAGCCGGTTCGCGGTGTCCACCGTGACCCCCGTGACCCCGAGCGAGGCCAGCGCCGCGCGGACCGCGGCCGCCTGGTCGCGGTGGGCCGTGCCCACCGCGATCCGGTCCGCCGTCAGCGGGGCCGGGTCCGGGAACTGCTCGTCCGAGGTCACCGCCCCGCGGTCCAGGGCCCGGCGGACCACCAGGGCCACCGCCCGCACCGCCTCCGGGTCGGTGCGCGGGGTGTGCCGCGCGGGCAGCTCCAGCAGGCCCCAGCCCGCCTCGGCCGCCTCGTCCAGTACCCGGTCCGGGCCCGACCCGTCCGAGGCCACCCCGTACGACAGCCGCCGCTCGCCCGGGCCCGTACCGCTGCGGAACTGCGTGTACGGGTAGAAGGCGCGGGAGACCAGCGGCGCCGCCGTCGCCGGGAGCCGCCAGGACACCGGCAGCCGGTGCTGCGGCAGTTGCGGATTGTGCGCCAGCAGGGTGCTCACCGCCGAGGCGGAGGGGTCGTAGGACAGGCCCGCCCACTGCTCCGCGCCGACCACGCTGAACGGGTCCAACTGCCCCGGATCGCCCACGAACAGCGCCCGCTCGAACAGCCCGGCCACGGCCAGCAGCGCGTCCGAGCGCATCTGGTACGCCTCGTCGACGATGGCGTGCTGCCAGGGCTCGACATCCTTGACGAAGGCCCACTTCGCCGCCGTGGAGATGGTGATCGGCAGCTCCGCCAGGTCCTTCGGCTTGGCCGACAGAGTGACCGAGGGCAGCTCGCGCAGCGCCGGGTCGTAGGCGTCCCCGTCACTGCTGTGCAGCCGGCCCACCTTCAGCTCCGGGTCCTTCTCGGCGAGACGCAGCACCAGATCGTCGACCTGCGCGTTGGTCTGCGCCACCACCATCAGGCGGCGTCCGGCCGCGGCCAGCTCACGGGCCGCGCGGACCACGAGCGTGGACTTGCCGGCTCCGGGCGGGGAATCGACGACCACACCCCGCTCGGTCCCGTGCAGGGTGTCGGCCAGGATCGCGGCGGTCGCCCGGGCGGCCGCCGCGCCCGGGTCGAAGGGAGCGGTCGTGCTCACAGCAGGTCCTCGTCGGTCACGGAATCGGGCAGGGGAAGGGCGCCCGCCGATCCCGGCGGGCCACCGTGCGTCCACGGGGTCTGCTCGGGCTCCGGGAGTTTCGGGCCGCCGCGCGCGTCGTGCTCGAAGAGCGTCCAGCAGAGCCGGTCGCCCTTCTCCGGAACCGTCCCCGGCTCGGGATCCCGGCCCCGGCCCATCTTGTCGAGGAGCCGCAGCACCAGCCGCCCGTCCTCCTCGAAGCGGACGAACTGCGCGCTCTGCGGGCGCCCCTCCAGCGAACGGAACACCTTCCCGCCGCCCTCGTCCGCCAGCTGCGGCCGGTCCTCCGTCACCACGGTCACCAGCGGGCGCGGACTCGGCCGCTTCGACTCCGTCCACTCCATCACCACCTCGGTGACCTCACCGGCGAAGGCCTCGCCCGCCAGCCGCCGGCCCGCCATCACCAGCGGGTCGTCCAAGGCCTCCTGGGCGTCGAGCCGCACCTGTTCGGTCTCCCGCGTGGCCAGCTTCTGGGCCGCCGTCACCGCGTCGTCGCGTCGCGGCTGCGGCGGCTCGCCCGCCCGTACACGGTCCCGGTGGCCGGTGTAGGACCAGCGGTCACGCGTCCAGCGTTCCTCCGCGCGCTCGCCCGGCGGCAGGGCGCGCAGCAGGTCGATCGCCTCCCACGTCCTCCACCAGGTGCCCGACAGCTGGGATTCGACCAGCCGGTGCACCACCAGCTCGGCCGCCCGGACATGGCGGTCGTCATCGCCGGGCCCGGCCGCCAGGGCCGTGCGCGCGGCGTCGTAGCGGGCGATGGCGGGAGCCAGCAGCTTGTTGTCGAAAGCCGGGTCGGTGGCCGGACCGGCGGGCGGGCACAGCAGCTGACCGTCCTTGTCACGGACCAGCTCGGCCCGGTGCGCCTCCTCGGCGCCCGACCGGCCCTCGGGCGGGTCGATCCAGCCCAGGAGCGCGCCCAGGTGCTGGTCCTCCAGATTGCTCTGGCCCGTGGCCCAGTGCCGGGACAGCAGATCCGTGGCCGACAGCAGCATCGAGGAGCCGGGCACCCGCGAGCGCTCGGCGAGGTGGGTGAACCAGCGGCCGAGCATCGGCACCTGCGAGGGCGCCGGATACGGATTGTCCGGATCCTCCTCGGCGGTGCGCCGGAACCGCATCGAGCGCCCCAGCAGCCGTACGTACTCGATGCCCGCCCGGCTCGGCACGATCAGCTGCGGCGCGTCCACGCACAGCTCAGTCTCGACCTTGACCCGCTTGCCCGTCTCCGGGTCGGTCTCGCTGCGCTCGGCCGGCTCCACGGCGTCCGCGTACGCGTCGATGTGGGCCAGCACCTGCACGGCGAGGTCCGCGAGGAAGGCCCAGCGCCGGTCGCGGTCGCGCGGCTGGGGTATCACGAACACCCGCGGCGCGTGCCGGTCGGCGCCGACCATGGCGCCGAGCGGGGCGCCCGCCTCACCGGCCGTGGTCAGCGGCACGAACACCATCGGGCGCTCGCTCAGGTGGCGGTGCCGCACGGTCGCGAGCGGCTGGGCGCGGCCCGCGCGTACGGCCTCCAGCCGGGCCAGGGTGCTCAGCAGGGACATGCGGGGGTCTCCGGGACAAGGTGCGGCGGACGGGCGGCGGCCAGTTCCAGGGCCTCGGCGCGCAGCCGGGCGGCGCGGTGCAGTGCGGCAGCGGTCGGATCCTCGGCGCAGCCGGCCCCGGCGGCCGCCGCGAGGGCGGCCTCGACGGTGGTCAGCGCGCCCAGCTCCCCCCGTACCGACCGGCCCAGCGTAGTGACCTGGCCGGCGGTGCGGGCCCGGTCACGGCAGTGGAAGGCGAGCTCGCAGGCGGCCAGGCACTCGGGGGCGTAGGCGGCGTCGACGGCGGACACCGCCAGGGCGAGCTCCTCGGCGGTCCGCGTCGCCGGGTCGAAGCTGAGGCCCTCGGGCAGGGCGGCGGCCAGCTCCTCGACGCGGGTCAGCCGCTCCAGCTGGCGCCGGGTCACGGAGCGCTCGCGGCGGATGTCGACGGGGGAGGCGGTGGGCAGGTTGGAGAAGTCCTTGGGGCAGACCAGCAGCACGGTGTGCCCGACCTCGGCGCCGGGCAGTTTCGCGGCGGTCTTCTCCAGGGCCAGGACGTAGACGGCGGCCTGCCGGGCGGCGGCGCCCACCTTCGCGGCGTCGGCGGCGCCGTCGATCATCGGGAACGACTTGATCTCCACGACCGTCCAGCGGCCGTCGGGGTGGACGACGACGGCGTCGGGCTCCAGGTAGGCGGGGGAGCCGGCCACCTCCAGGGCGAGCATCGGGTGGTCCAGCAGTGTCCAGGCCCCGCTGTCCCGGCCGGCGGCGGTCGCCTCGCGCAGGGCGAGCGCGGTCCGGGCGGCGCGGCCCTCGGGGCCGGCGGCGGTCAGGTCGGGGACGCGGGCACCGGCCCCGGGGGACCCGGGAGGCTCGTCGGCGGGCGCGAGGTGCGCGTGCACCAGCCGCAGCAGTTCGGCTCCGCCGTCGCCCTTGACCTTGGCCTCGAAGGAGTTCCCGCGGACTATGGCGAACTGCGACTGCCCGAAGGAGGCGGGTGAGCCGAGCGCGGAGGCGAGGGCGGTCTTGTCCACGCCCGCACCGTCGAGCAGGGCGCGTCTGCCGCAGCCGGGATTGGCGGCGAGGGCCGCCAGCGCCCGGGCGTCGAGCGGACGGGGCGGCACGGCGGGGCCGCGCAGACCGGCGAGCCGCTGCCGCAGAGTCGTCGGCTGCGCGGGGCTGCTGGGCGGGTAGGAGCTCACCCGCGGAAGTGTCCCATCCGCCACTGACAATCGGGGACCTGGCGCGGAAACCGGCCGTGGGAGCGGGTGATGGATGATGGACGGACCTCGAACGAACCGGGAGAATTCACATGGCCCCCCGCATCCTGCTGGCCCGCCACGGCCAGACGGCGTGGTCCCAGCTCGGCAAGCACACCGGACGCACGGACGTGCCGATGCTGGAGGAGGGCAAGCTGGGCGCGAAGCTGCTCGGCGAGCGGCTGGCCCGTGACCCGTGGCGGGGGCTGCCGGGCGTGGAGGTCCGCACCAGCCCGCTCGTGCGCGCGAGCGAGAGCTGCGACCTGGCGGGATTCGGCGCGCGGGCCGAGCCGTGGGACGCGCTGATGGAGTGGGACTACGGCGACTACGAGGGGATGACCCCGGCCGAGATCCAGGCCGTCCGGCCGGGCTGGCTGATCTGGCGCGACGGGGTCCCGGGCGGTGAGTCCGTCGCCGATGTGGCGGCCCGCGCGGACGAGGTGGTCGCCTGGGCCCGCTCGGCGGAGCGCGACGTCCTGGTCTTCGCGCACGGGCACATCCTGCGGACGCTGGCCGCGCGCTGGCTGGGCTTCGAAGCCTCCTTCGGTGCCCGCATCCGGCTGGAGCCGACGTCCCTGTCGGTGCTGGGCTGGGCCTATGGCGCGCCGGCGCTGGAACGCTGGAACGACACGGGTCACCTCGCGTAGCGGTGGCTGAGCCGCCTGCCGTGTGCCCTGCGGGCGGCTCGGCGGTGTGCGGTGCGGGCCGTCTGCCGGGCGCTGCCCGGACCCGCGCCTCAAACGCCGGCGGGGCTGGATGTGGCGGGGTGGGGGGCCGGGGCGGGGTGTCTCCTCGGCTCGGCGCGTGCGGGT
>NZ_JBIAVW010000035.1:0-73790 GCF_042894785.1 Streptomyces sp. NPDC001502 | reverse complement strand
CGAGGAGACACCCCGCCCCGGCCCCCCGCCCCGCCACCTGCCGACAAGCCCGCCACATCCAGCCCCGCCGGCGTTTGAGGCGCGGGTCCGGGCAGCGCCCGGCAGACAGCCCGCACCCGGCCTAGTAAGACTTCGGTAGGCCCAGGGTTTGGTGGGAGATGAAGTTCAGGATCATCTCGCGGCTCACCGGGGCGATGCGGGACACGCGGGAGGCGGTGATGAGGGAGGCCAGGCCGTATTCGCGGGTGAGGCCGTTGCCGCCGAGGGTGTGGACCGCCTGGTCCACCGCACGGACGCAGGCCTCCGCCGCGGCGTACTTGGCCATGTTCGCCGCCTCGCCCGCCCCCATGTCGTCGCCCGCGTCATACAGGCGGGCCGCCTTCTGCATCATCAGGCGGGCCAGTTCCAGCTCGATGTGCGCCTGGGCCAGCGGGTGGGCCACGGCCTGGTGCGCGCCGATGGGCGCCTTCCAGACCTGGCGGGTCTTCGCGTAGTCGACGGCCTTGGCGAGGGCGTACCGGCCCATCCCGATGGCGAAGGCGGCGGTCATGATCCGCTCGGGGTTGAGTCCGGCGAACAGCTGGAGCAGACCCGCGTCCTCGTCGCCCACGAGGGCGGAGGACGGCAGGCGTACGTCGTCCAGGGTGAGTTCGAACTGCTTTTCCGCGGCGGCCAGTTCCATGTCGATGACCGAGCGGGTGAAGCCGGGGGCGTCGCGCGGGACGATGAACAGACAGGGCTTGAGGCTGCCGGTGCGCGCGTCTTCGGTGCGGCCGACGATGAGGGTGGCGTCGGCGATGTCGACGCCGGAGATGAAGACCTTGCGGCCGGTGAGGATCCAGTCGTCGCCATCGCGGCGGGCCGTGGTGGTGATCCGGTGGGAGTTGGATCCGGCGTCGGGTTCGGTGATGCCGAAGGCCATGGTGCGGCTGCCGTCGGCGAGGCCGGGCAGCCAGGCCTGCTTCTGGGCGTCCGTGCCGAAGCGGGCGATGACCGTGCCGCAGATGGCGGGCGAGACGACCATCATGAGGAGGGGACTGCCCGCGGCCCCGAGTTCTTCCAGGACGATGGAGAGTTCGGCGATGCCGCCGCCTCCGCCGCCGTATTCCTCGGGGAGGTTGACCCCGAGGTAGCCGAGCTTCGCGGCGTCGGCCCACAGCTCGTCGGGGTGGCCTCCTTCGCGGGCGACGCGGGTGAGGTAGTCGCGGCCGTAGCGCTGTCCGAGGGCGGCGACGGCGGCGCGCAGGGCGTTGTGCTCTTCGGTTTCGATGACGGTGCTCATGCTTGCGGTTCCTCCTGGACTACGGCGAGCAGGGCGCCGAACTCGACCTGTTGGCCGGTGGCGACGTGGAGCGCGGTGAGCGTGCCGGAGGCGGGAGCGAGGATGCGGTGCTCCATCTTCATGGCCTCCAGCCAGAGCAGGGGCTGGCCGGCGGTGACGGGGCTGCCGGGGGCCAGGCCCTCGGCGACGCGGACGACGGTGCCGGGCATGGGGGCGAGCAGTGAGCCCGGTTCGGTGCGGTCCTGGGGGTCCGGGAAGCGGGGAACGGGGGTGAAGGTGTGGGCGCCGAGGGCGGAGTCCACGTAGATCTCGGTGTTGTTCGAATTTTGTTTCACGTGGAACGCACGCCGGATTCCCTCGACTTCGAGGGTGACGAGGGTGGGGGTGGTGGCCACCACGCGGATCCCGGGGTGGTTCACCGGGTGGTACTGGACCTCGTGCTCGACGCCGGCGGACCGGTAGCGGCGGGTCTGCGGCTGGGAGCGGACGTTGCGCCAGCCGCCGAGGCGGGCGGCGAGGGGGGCGTCCGGGCCGGGGGCCGCTTCGGCGAGGGCGGCGGCGAGGGCGGCCGGGGTGGCGTCCGGGGCGCCGCCGGTGAGGGTGTCGAGGTGGCGGTCGTAGAAGCCGGTGTCGAGCTGCCCGGCGGCGAACTCCGGGTGCCGCAGGGAGCGTACGAGGAGCTCGCGGTTGGTGGTGAGCCCGTGGATGCGGGCTCCGGCGAGGGCGGCGGCGAGGGCCCGGACGGCTTCGGCGCGGGTGGGGGCGTGGGCGACGACCTTGGCGAGCATGGGGTCGTAGTGGATGCCGACGGTGTCCCCGTCGGTGAAGCCGGTGTCCACGCGGATCTCGCCGGGGATGGCGAGGGTGTGCAGGGCGCCGGTCTGGGGCCGCCAGTCCTGGGCGGGGTCCTCGGCGTAGAGGCGGGCTTCGACGGCGTGGCCGGTGGGCTGTGGGGGTGCCGGGGGCAGGGCTGCGCCCTCGGCGACGCGCAGCTGGAGGGCGACGAGGTCGAGCCCGAAGACGGCTTCGGTGACGGGGTGTTCGACCTGGAGGCGGGTGTTCATCTCCAGGAAGTACGGGCGCCCGTCGGCGGTGACGAGGAACTCGACGGTGCCCGCTCCCTCGTAGGAGACCGCGCGGGCGGCGGCGACGGCTGCGGTGTGCAGGCTCTCCCGCAGGTCTTCGGGCAGGCCCGGTGCGGGGGCTTCCTCGATGACCTTCTGGTGGCGCCGTTGGAGGGAGCAGTCGCGGGTGCCCAGCGCCCAGACGGTGCCGTGGGCGTCGGCGAGGATCTGCACCTCGACGTGGCGGCCGCGTTCGACGTAGGGCTCGGCGAAGACCTCGCCGTCCCCGAAGGCGGAGCGGGCCTCGGCCGAGGCCGCGTCGAGGGCCTCCTTGAGCTGGTCGAGGTCGCGGACCACGCGCATGCCCCGGCCGCCTCCGCCGGCCGCGGCCTTCAGGAGGAGGGGCAGGTCGGCGGGGGTGGCGGTGGCCGGGTCGACGGGGTCGAGGAGGGGCACCCCGGCGGTGCGCATCAGTTCCTTGGCCCGGGTCTTGGAGGCCATGGCCTCGATGGCCTCGGGCGGCGGGCCGATCCAGGTCAGTCCGGCGGCCAGGACCTCGCGGGCGAAGTCGGCGTTCTCGGAGAGGAAGCCGTAGCCGGGGTGCACGGCGTCGGCGCCCGCGGCCAGGGCGGCCTTGATGATGAGGTCGCCGCGCAGGTAGGTGTCGGCGGGGGCCGCGCCGGGCAGCCGTACGGCCGCGTCGGCGTCGCGGACGTGCAGGGCGTCGGCGTCCGGGTCGGAGTGGACGGCGACGGTGGCCAGGCCCAGGGCGCGGGCGGTGCGGAAGATCCGGACGGCGATCTCGCCGCGGTTGGCGACGAGGAGGGAGGTCAGGTTCGTCATGTGCGGGCTCACATCCGGAAGACGCCGAAGCCGCCACGGGCGCCCTCGACGGGGGCGTTGTGGACGGCCGACAGGCACAGGCCGAGGACGGTACGGGTGTCGCGCGGGTCGATGACCCCGTCGTCGTAGAGCCGCCCGGACAGGAACATCGGCAGGGACTCGGACTCGATCTGCGCTTCGACGAAGGCCCGCATCCCGGCGTCGGCCTCCTCGTCGTACGGGAGTCCCTTGGCGGCGGCGGACTGGCGGGACACGATGGAGAGCACTCCGGCCAGCTGCTGGGGGCCCATGACGGCGGACTTGGCGCTGGGCCAGGCGAAGAGGAAGCGGGGCTCGTAGGCGCGGCCGCACATGCCGTAGTGGCCGGCGCCGTAGCTGGCGCCGATGAGTACGGACAGGTGCGGGACCTTCGAGTTGGAGACCGCGTTGATCATCATCGAGCCGTGTTTGACGATGCCGCCCTGCTCGTACTCCTTGCCGACCATGTAGCCGGTGGTGTTGTGGAGGAAGAGGAGGGGGATGTCGCGCTGGTTGGCGAGCTGGATGAACTGGGCGGCCTTCTGGGACTCGGCGCTGAACAGCACGCCCTGCGCGTTGGCGAGGATGCCGACCGGGTAGCCGTGCAGGGTGGCCCAGCCGGTGACGAGGCTGGGGCCGTAGAGGGGCTTGAACTCGTCGAAGTCGGAGGCGTCGACGATCCGGGCGATGACCTCGCGCGGTTCGAAGGGGGTCTTGAGGTCGGGCGGGACGATGCCGAGGAGTTCCTCGGGGTCGTGGAGGGGTTCCTCGGCCTTCGGCGGGTCCTGGTGCGGCTTGCGGTGGTTCAGTCGGGCCACGATGCGGCGGGCCTGGCGGATGGCGTCGTACTCGTCGAGGGCGTAGTGGTCGGCGAGTCCGGAGACGCGGGCGTGCATGTCGGCGCCGCCGAGGGACTCGTCGTCGCTCTCCTCGCCGGTGGCCATCTTGACCAGGGGCGGACCGCCGAGGAACACCTTGGAACGGTCCTTGATCATGATGGTGTGGTCGGACATCCCGGGGATGTACGCGCCTCCGGCGGTGGAGTTGCCGAAGACGACGGCGACGGTCGGGATGCCCTCGGCCGAGAGCCGGGTGAGGTCGCGGAAGACCGCGCCGCCCGGGATGAAGATCTCCTTCTGGGAGGGCAGATCGGCGCCGCCGGACTCCACGAGGCTGATGCAGGGGAGGCGGTTCTGGCGGGCGATCTCGTTGGCGCGCAGCGCCTTCTTCAGCGTCCACGGGTTGGAGGCGCCGCCGCGGACGGTGGGGTCGTTGGCGGTGATCAGGCACTCGACGCCCTCGACGGTGCCGATGCCGGTGACCATGGAGGCGCCGACGGGGTAGTCACTGCCCCAGGCGGCGAGCGGGGACAGTTCCAGGAACGGGGTGTCGGGATCGAGGAGCAGCTCGACGCGCTCGCGCGCCAGGAGCTTGCCGCGGTCCTGGTGGCGGGCCGTGTACTTCTCGCCGCCGCCCTGCAGGGCCTTGGCGTGCTCGGCATCGAGGGTGGCGAGGCGCTCCAGCGCGGCGGTACGGGCCTGCGCGTGATCGGGGGCGTGCGGGTCGACGGTGGTGCCGAGGCGGGTCATGAGGTGGCCTCCGGGGCCGGGAGGAGGGCGACGGGGATGTCGAGGTGGCGGGCGCGGAGCCATTCGCCGAGGGCCTTGGCCTGGGGGTCGAAGCGGTGGCCGGAGGCGACGCCGTCGCCGAGGATGCCGGTGACGGTGAAGTTCAGGGCTCTCAGCTGCGGCAGCTCGTGGCGGGCGACGGGGAGGCCGCGGGTCTCGGGGAGCAGGGCCTTGAAGGCATCCACCGTGAGCGTGCGGTGCAGCCACTCCCAGGCGGGGTCGGTCTCGACCCAGACCCCGACGTTGGCGTCGCCGCCCTTGTCGCCGCTGCGGGCCCCGGCCACTGCGCCGAGCGGCGCGCGGGTGGTGGGCCCTGCGGGGCCGCTCTCCCCCACCCCGCCCCTTCCCGAATCCGGGGGCTGCGCCCCCGGCCCCCCGTCCCGGGGCTCGGCCCCGGACCCCGCGGGGGCTCCGCCCCCGGGCCCCCGCTCCTCAAACGCCGGAGGGGCTGAACATGCGGCGGGGCCTGCCGACGAGGCCTGAATGGGCATGCGCGTCCCGTCCGGGAGGACCGCCACGTGCGGGACCTCGTCCGGCGGGATCAGGGTCGAGGTGAAGACGCCGTAGGGCTGGGCCGGGCCGGGCGGGGCGCTGACGTGGAAGCCCGGGTAGCTGCCGAGGGCCAGTTCGATCGCCGCCGAGGTCAGGGCGCGGCCCACCCGGTCCGGGGACGGGTCGCGGACGACCAGTCGCAGCAGGGCGGAGGCCGTCTCCTGTGTGTCGGCGTTCTCGTGGTCGGTGCGGGCCAGGGTCCAGGTCGCGTCGGCCACGCCCTCCAGCACCTCGGCGAGTTGGGTACGGACGAGGTCCGCCTTGGCCTCGATGTCCAGGCCGGTCAGGACGAAGACGACCTCGTTGCGCCAGCCGCCGATCCGGGTGACGCCCACCTTCAGGGAGGGCGGCGGGGCCTCGCCGCGCACTCCCGTGATGCGTACCCGGTCGGCGCCCTCGTCGGTCAGCCGGACGGTGTCCAGGCGGGTGGTCACGTCCGGGCCGAGGTACCGCACGCCCTGGGTCTCGTAGAGGAGTTGGGCGGTGACGGTGCCGGTGGTGACGGCTCCGCCCGTGCCGGGGTGTTTGGTGATGACCGCCGAGCCGTCCTCTGAGATCTCCGCCAGCGGGAAGCCGGGGCGGCGGACGTCGTGCCGGGCGAAGAAGGAGTAGTTGCCGCCGGTGGCCTGGGTGCCGCATTCCAGGACGTGGCCCGCGGCCACCGCCCCCGCGAGCCGGTCGTGGTCGTCCCGGGCCCAGTCGAACCACCAGGCCGCCGGGCCGCTGACCAGCGCCGCGTCCGTGACCCGGCCGGTCACCACCACGTCGGCGCCCGCCCGCAGGCAGGCCGTGATCCCGGCGCCCCCGAGATAGGCGTTGGCGGTCAGGGCCCCGTCCACCTGCGCGGTGAGGTCGTCGCCCTCCACGTGGGCGACGCGCACCGGAACGCCCGCCTTCGCCGCCAGGGCCCGTACGGCGTCGGCGAGTCCGGCCGGGTTGAGGCCGCCGGCGTTCGCGACGATCCGTACGCCGCGCTCGTGCGCGAGCCCGAGCGTCTCCTCCAGCTGGCGCAGGAAGGTCTTGGCGTAGCCGAGGTCCGGGTTCTTCAGGCGGTCGCGGCCCAGGATCAGCATGGTCAGCTCGGCCAGGTAGTCGCCGGTCAGCACGTCCAGCGGGCCGCCGGTCAGCATCTCGCGCAGGGCGCCCGAGCGGTCCCCGTAGAAGCCCGAGGCGTTGCCGATGACGAGCGGGCGCCGGGTCACCGCGCGGCTCCCGGTTCCCGGCCGGCTCCCGCCGGGCCGGCGAACGCCTGGGCGATGTCCAGCCAGCGGTCCGCGTCGGGGCCGGTCGCGGTCAGGCGCAGGTCGGCGCGGTGGGCCCGCTGGGTCACCAGGAGGCAGAAGTCGAGCGCCGGGCCGGTGATCCGCTGCGGGGCGTCCGGCGGGCCGTACGTCCACACCTGCGGGCCGTCGGGGGCCGTCAGCTCCACCCGGAACTGCTCGGCGGGGGCGGGCAGTCCGCGTACGGCGTAGGCGTAGTCGCGGGCCCGTACGCCGATCCGCGCCACGTGCCGCAGCCGCGCGGTCGGGGTGCGGCGCACGCCGAGCGCGTCGGCGACGTCCTGGCCGTGGGCCCAGGTCTCCATCAACCGGGCGCTGGCCATGGAGGCGGCCTTCATCGGGGGCCCGTACCAGGGGAAGCGGGTGTCGGGCGAGGCCGCGGCCAGCGCCTCGTCGAGGGCGGCGCGCGTGGTGCGCCAGCGGGTGAGCAGCTCGGCGGGGGCCAGCTCGGCGCCCTCGCGCGCGCCCTCGTCGACGAAGGTGTCGGGGGCCTTCAGGGCCTCCTCGACCATGTGGCCGAAGCCGGTGGCGTCGGTGAGGGAGAGCAGCGAGGCCCGGTCGGTCCAGTGCAGGTGGGCGATCTGGTGGGCGACGGTCCAGCCGGGCGCGGGGGTGGGCCGGGCCCAGTCGGGGACGTCCAACTCCCCTACCAGGGAATCCAGTTCACGGCCTTCCTCGCGCAGATCTGCGAAGACGGCGACGGCTGCGTCGACGGCGGACGGATCGGGCACGGTGCGCTCCCCTTCTCGGCGTGAGGGGAAGACTGGCAGCACCCGGCAAAACAATCAAGCATGCTTGCATGATTTTCTCGGGCGGCGACACCTTCCCGCCACGCGAGCCAAACCACCCCACCGGAAAGGCAGTTGCCACCCCGCGCACCGGCCGCAGGTCCCGCCGCCCGGCGGCCTACGCGAACGGCGGGGGCGATTTCGGCCGTAAGCCGGAAACTCGCGATACGTCACCGGATGTCCCGTCGATACTGAACGTTCCGCTCCGGGCCCGGGCGGGCGCACCCAGTTCGTGTCACTCGACGCACTCGACTCACTCGACGAAGACGACGAAGAGGATGGACTGACGTGACTCCAGCCGCCCGCACCCCCTTCTCCCTCTATCCCGAACTCGACGCGACCGCCCTCACCGCCTTCGTCACCGCCCTGGAGAGCGGCGACGTCACCGGCCTCGCCCCCGCCCGCGCCGCCGAGATCGCCGAGGTCCGCTCGGTCGCCGTCTTGACCCGCGGCAAGGTGACCGGCGCCGACGGGGACCTCCTCGACGCTGCGCTCTGGCGGCACACCGGGACCCAGCCCCGCCCCGCGATCGTCATGCCCTCGCCCTGGTCCAGCCTGGGCTGGCTCCCGTACGCCGTCCAGGCCTCCCTCTTCGCCGCCCGCGGCTACAACGTCCTCGCCTACTCCGCCCGCGGCTTCTCCGGCTCCGAGGGCCAGGTCGACGTGGCGGGCCCGCTCGACGTCGCCGACGGCAGCCGGGCCCTGGACCACCTCATCGAGCGCAGCACCGGCCCGGTGACGAAGATCGGCTTCCTCGGGGACTCGTACGGCTCCGGCATCAGCCAGCTCGTCGCCGCGCACGACACCCGCGTCGACGCCGTGGTCGCGCTCAGCACCTGGGGCGACCTCGGCGAGGCCTTCTACGAGAACTCCACCCGGCACATCGCGGCCGTACGGGCCCTGCTCGACGCGGCCGCGAAGGCCCGGCTGAGCCCGCAGACGCAGAGCGTCTTCGACAACGTCCTCGCCGACCGCGACGTCCAGGGCACCCTGCGCTGGGCGGAGACCCGCTCGCCCTTCACCCACATCAAGGAACTCAACCGCCGCCAGGTGCCGGTCTTCTTCTCGCACGCCTGGCACGAAACGCTCTTCCCGCCCAACCAGACGCTGAAGATGTTCAACGAACTGACCGGCCCCAAACGCCTCGCCGTCTCCATCGGAGACCACTCCGGCCCCGAGATGACCGGCATGCTCGGCCTGCCCAACCGGATCTGGACGGACGCCCACCGCTGGTTCGACCGCCACCTCAAGGAGATCGACAACGGCATCGACACCGAGGGTCAGGTGCTCGGCGAGATCATGTGGAGCAAAACCCTCGAACCCCGCCCCACCTGGCCCTCCCTCACCGAACGCCTGGAACGGCTGCACCTGACGGACGACGGCGAGCTCGGCGACGAACCACAGGCCGGCTGGACGTCGACCGTACTGTGCGGGGTGGACACCCCGGCGACCGTCGCCGACAAGGTGGTGCAGTCCGGCTACGCGGAGATCGCCGGGCGCCCGAAGATCTACCGGACCCAGGACATCGACCGCACCGTCGCCGCCGTATGGACCGCGGACCCGGCCGGGGAGACCACCCGGCTGCGCGGCATACCGCGGCTGCGCGTGACGTACCGGGCGGCGAACCCCGGATCCACATTCGTCGCCTACCTCCTCGACACCGCCCCCGACGGCACGGCCCACATCATCACGCACGCCCCGTACACCGACCTCGACTCCCCGCCCGACAGCCTGATCAGCGCGGACATCGAACTCCAGGCCACGGCCTACGACATCCCGCGCGGCCACCGCCTGATGCTGGTGATCGACGCCCGCGACCCCTTCTACGCCGACGCCAACCTGCCCCGCGCAACCCTGGCGTTCACCTCCCCGGACGCCACCCCGTCCTACCTGGACCTCCCCCTCGGCTGACCCGCCGTCGGGGGGGGCGGAGCGGCTTCGGGGCGGCTGCGGGGCGGCTGCGGCGGGCGGGACCCGCACGGGCGGCATCGGAGAGGCGTATGGGGGTTTCCCGTCAGTCTCATCGTCTCTCCGGTTCGGGCCGGTCCCTCAAGGGCGCTCCTTCGTCGCGTCGCTCCGCGATGTCGCTGCGCTCCACCCTTGACCGACCGTCCCGCCCCGGACATACGAAGACCGCCGGGAAACCCCCAAAAGAACGGGCCGGGAGTTCAAGGATCAGGACGGGGCGATCAGAGATCCGCGACCTGGTCGGGCGTAGGGGCATGCTCCCGAGGCGGGGCCCATCGAGACCGGGGCCCGGGTCGGGGGAGCGCGTCCAATCGCTACGCGCTCCTCATCTCTCAGCGCCCGACGACCGTCCCTGGCTGGGCATAGGCCGCCCACGACCCACAGGTGCTCCTCATGGGAGGCGTCTGACGGTTGTTCGTGGCGGAGAAGCCTGGAACAGCGGCTATTCCGTAGTGGAGCCGGCACTGATCCGGGTGGCCGTGGTGGCGGCCATGCCTCACGCAGCGGCCCCATCAGCGCAGTATTGAGGTACGGGTACGGGTACGGGTACGTACCCACCCTAGGAGGATGAGGAGGAGCACCACCATGCCTGATGCCAACGTCCGGATCCCTGAAGAGGCCAGGGACAGACTGGCCTCGATAGCGGCCGCCGAGGGGCTGTCCCTTCGCGCCTACCTGGCGCGCTTGGCGGAAACGCTCCTGACCCCGGCCGAGCGGGCCGAGCGGGCCGAAAAGGCACGGGCGGCCTTGGAGGAATGGAACGGCTACGCCCCCACAGCGGCCCAGCAGCAAGACCTCGACAGCGAGCTCGACCGACGCCTTGCGCAGGCGAGGCCCCAGTGACCGAGGCGATGCACATCGTCCTGGACGAGACGGCCATGGAGGCCGCCGGACTGGGCAACATCCTGGCTTCGCGACTCATCCACCGCGCCCATGCGGAGGCGGGCTGGTACCTGTACGCGCCCACGTGCGCGCTCGTCGAAGCCGACCGAGCCCGCCCCGGCACCGCCGAGCACCTTGCGGCGCTTCCCGGCATCACCGTCGTCGACCTGGACCTGCCGGCCGCACTCGTCGTGCCGAAGCACGAAAGCTGGGCCGAGGCACACAGCCTGTACGTGGCACAGCCGACGCCCGACCGGCCCGAAGGCGCGGTGGTCGCCACCACGACCGCGAAGCGCTGGGCCGGACAGCCGGTCCGAGTCCTCGATCTCACCCCGTGACCAGGCCCGAACCGCCGGTCGCAGGCGAGGAGAAGAGCACCCCCATGTGGTGGGCGGCCTATGTCCAGCCCAGGACGGCCTGGAGACGCTGAGAGATGAGGAGCGCGTAGCGATCGGACGCGCTTCCCCCGACCCGGCAGGCGGCTGTCATGGGCCCCGTCTCCGGACCGTGCCCAGCGGGATCTGCCTGGGCATCTCTGATCGCCCGTCCTCCTCCTTGAACACCCGGCCCGTTCCTTCGGGGGTTTCCCGGCAGTCTTCGACTTTCCGGGGCGGGACGGTCGGTCAAGGGTGGCCGCAGGCCATCACGCAGTGACGCGACGAAGGAGCGCCCTTGAGGGACCGGCCCGAACCGGAGAGACGATGAGACTGACGGGAAACCCCCATACGCCTCCCTGATTCCGATCAAGCGGCTCCCGCACGACCCGAAGCCCCCGCCCCGCAGGACAGCCCGGCCGGGCCGGAACCAGCCACCGCCGCGGGGGTGAAGGCCCCGCGTCCGCAGCTCCCGTGCCCCCTCAGCCGGCCTTCGCCGTCGCCCGGAGGAGGTCCCGGAGGAGGTCGAAGTCGACCTTGGCGGGGTTGCGGAAGCGGAGGCAGACCTTGCCCATGTCGTGGGTGGCCAGGCGGTCCGCGAAGGCGTCCCGGACGTCCGTGCGCATCAGGTAGAAGGAGATGTACTGCTTCTGGTTCGCCCAGGCGATCTCGCCGGCGGTCTCGCCCGCCCGCACGTACACCGGCATCCCGTACGCGATCCCCTCCTCGAACCCGGTCAGCTCCTCCAGGCACAGCTCCCGCAGCCGCACCAGGGCCTCCCGCCGGGCCTCCGGGACCGCGGCCAGGTAGGTGACGACGTCCATCAGGCGGCCTTCTTCCGGATCTGCGAGCGGACCGCGCCCATGCTGGCCGCGATCACGAGGGCGATGGCCAGGGCGTCCAGTGCGGACATGGCCTGGTTCAGGACGAGGAAGCCCGCGGTGGCGGCGATGGCCGGCTCCAGGCTCATCAGGATCGCGAAGGTCGGGGCCGGCATCCGCCGCAGCGCGAGCAGTTCCAGCGTGTACGGCAGGACGGAGGACAGGACGGCCACGCCCACACCCAGCGCGAGCGTGCTCGGGACCAGCAGGTCCGAGCCGGCTTCGGCGATGCCGAGCGGCAGCGAGATGACCGCGGCCACCGCCATCGCCAGCGCGAGCCCGTCCGCCTGCGGGAAGCGGCGGCCCGTACGCGCGCTGAACACGATGTACGCCGCCCACATCGCGCCCGCCCCGAGCGCGTACGCCGCGCCCAGCGGGTCGAGGGAGCCGAAGCCGAGGCCGCCCCCGCCGTGCCCGGACAGCAGGACCACGCCGCCCAGCGCGAGGCCGGCCCACAGCACGTTGACCAGGCGCCGGGAGACGATGACGGAGAGGGCGAGCGGTCCGAGGACCTCCAGGGTGACGGCGGGGCCGAGCGGGATCCGGTCGATGGACTGGTAGAAGAGGCCGTTCATCCCGGCCATGGCGACGCCGAAGGCGAGCACCGTGCCCCAGTCGGAACGGGAGTAGCCGCGCACCTTCGGGCGGCACAGGATCAGCAGCACGAGCGCGGCGGCCGCGAGGCGCAGGGTGACCACGCCCGCAGCGCCCGCCCTCGGCATGATCATGACCGCGAGGGCGGCGCCGAACTGCACCGAGATCCCCGCCGAGATGACCAGCGCCACAGGACCGAGCCCGGAGCCGGAACCAGAACCGGAGCCGGAAGCAGAACCGGAACCGGAGTGGGAGCCCTTGGCGGTCGACGGGGCCGGTGCGGCGACGGCCTGCGAGGCTGCCGGGGAGGGCGAAGAGGAAGGTGCGGGCATCTCTCCAGACTAAGGGCCCGTAAGGAGTGTCGCCGCATGTCCTGCCTTACAACCTCGATAACTCCGCCCTACAGGCCCTCCGCCAGGAGTTCCGCCAGGTGCCGGGCCCGCACCCCGCCCAGCTGTGCGATCTGCGTACGGCACGAGAATCCGTCCGCCTGGATCACCGCGTCCCGCGGGGCCACGCGCAGGGACGGGAGCAGCTGTTCCTCCGCACAGGCCACCGACACCCCGTGGTGCCCGGGCTCGAAGCCGAAGTTGCCCGCCAGCCCGCAGCAGCCCCCGCTGAGCTCGCCCACCAGCCCGGCCCGCTCGCGCAGCCGCCGGTCGGGGCCGTCCCCGAGCACCGCGTGCTGGTGGCAGTGGGTCTGGCCGACCACCTCCCGGTCCAGGCGCGGCGGCCGCCAGGCCGGCGCGTACTCCTCCAGGGTCTCGGCGAAGGTCCGCACCGCCTCCGCGAGGCGGGCCGCGCGGGGGTCGTCGGGGAGCAGCGCGGGCAGGTCGGTGCGCAGGGCCGCGGCGCAGCTCGGCTCCAGCACCACCACGGGCCCCGGTACGTCTCCCAGTGCGTCCAGCGTCCGGCGCAGGACCGTGCGGGCGCGGTCGAGGCGACCCGTGGACACGTACGTCAGGCCGCAGCAGATCCGGCCGCCGCGGGGGACGGACACGTCCAGCCCGGCCGCCCGGAGCACGCGGAGAGCGGCGTGACCGGTCTCGGGGGCGAGGTACTCCGTGAACGTGTCGGGCCAGAGGGTGACCGTGGGGCCGGGCACGGGCGCCCGATCGCCCGTCCGGGGGCGGCCCGCACCGCGCGTGAACGGCTCCCGCGCCAGCTCGGGCAGGCGGCCGCCCCGGTCCCGGTCCAGCCCCGGTACGGGGACGCGCCGGGCCAGGGCGTTGACCGCCCCCGCCGCCCGCAGGACGGCGATCAGCCGGAGCCAGCCCGGCAGGCCGCCCAGGGTGTAGTGGGACAGCGGGCGGATCCGGCCGGCCCAGTGGCGGTGCAGGAATTCCGCCTTGTACGCGGCCATGTCCACGCCCACCGGGCAGTCGCTGCGGCAGCCCTTGCACCCCAGGCACAGGTCCAGCGCCTCGGCGACCTCCGCCGAGCGCCAGCCGTCGGTGACGATCTCCCCGGCGAGCATCTCGTGCAGCAGCCGGGCCCGGCCGCGCGTGGAGTGCCGCTCCTCCCCGGTGACCCGGTACGACGGGCACATCACCGAGGCGCCGCCACCGGTATCCGTGGTCCGGCACTTCGCGACGCCCACGCACCGCGCGACCTCACCCGCGAACGAGGTGGCCGGCAGCACCGCGAAGCGCAGGTTCTCGTCGAGTCGCGCCGGCCTGACCAGCATCCCCGGGTTCATGCCGCCCGCCGGGTCCCACACGTCCTTGTACGCGCCGAAGAGCCGGACCACCTCCGTCCCGTACATCTTCGGCAGCAGCTCCGCCCGCGCCTGCCCGTCCCCGTGCTCGCCCGACAGGGAGCCGCCGTGCGCGACGACGAGATCGGCCAGTTCCCCGGAGAACTCCCGGAAGCGGGCGATGCCCGCCGCCGACACCAGGTCGAAGTCGATCCGTACGTGCACGCAGCCCTCGCCGAAGTGCCCGTACGGGGATCCGCGCAGCCCGTGCGCCGCCAGCAGCGCCCGGAACTCCCTCAGGTACGCCCCCAGCCGGGCCGGGGGCACCGCGCAGTCCTCCCACCCGGGCCAGGCCATGCTCCCGTCGGGCATCCGGGTCGCCGTGCCCGCCGCGTCCTCGCGGATCCGCCACAGTGCCCGCTGCCCCGCCGGATCGGTGACGACCGTCGCGTCCACCGCGTCGGCGGCCCGCAGCAGGGCCCGCGCCCCGCCCTCGTCCGGCATCTCCACGAACAGCCACGCTCCGCCCCGGGGCAGCTCCGCGGCCGTGCCGCCCACCAGGTCCTGGGCCATCCCCTCCACCGTCAGCGGCCCGTACGGCAGCAGCCCGGCCGCGGCGTCCGCCGCCGCGCTCTCGTCCGCGTACCCGAGCACCGCGAGCACCGGCGCGCTCGGCGCCTCCACCAGGCGCACCACCGCCTCCGTCACCACCCCGAGCGTGCCTTCGCTCCCGCAGAACGCCCGCGCCAGCTGCACCCCGCGCTCGGGCACCAGCGCGTCGAGGCCCCCGTAGCCGGAGATCCGCCGCGAGAAGCCGGGCGGCATCCCGCCGCGTGTCATTCCCGTGCGCAGCAGCCCCAGATGTGCGGTGACCAGCTCCCGCAGGCCCGCCGGGGCGCCGTCCCAGCCCGTCGCGATCCGGTGCGCGGTTCCCCCGTACGCGGTCACGGCCAGCTCGGTCACGTTGTCCGCGGTGGTGCCCCAGGCCACCGAGTGGGGTCCGCACGCGTTGTTGCCGATCATGCCGCCGAGGGTGCAGCGGGAGTGCGTGGACGGGTCGGGCCCGAAGGTCAGCCCGTACGGGCGCACCGCGTCCCGCAGCCGGTCGAGGACCAGCCCGGGCTGGACCACGGCCGTCCTGGCCGCCGGGTCCACCGACACGAGGCCGTTCATGTGCCGGGTGAGGTCGAGGACCACGCCCACTCCGGTGGCCTGGCCGGCGATGGACGTCCCGCCGCCGCGCGGCACGACCGGGACCCCGGCCGCGGCGCACACGGCGAGGGCGGCCGCCACGTCGCCGGCGTCGCGCGGGGCGACCACACCCACCGGGACACGCCGGTAGTTCGAGGCGTCCATGGTGGTCAGGGCCCGTGCGGCGGCGCCGAAGTCGATCTCCCCGCGCAGGTTCTCCCGCAATGTCCGTTCGAGTTCACCGGGTGACGTCACGGCCCCACCCTCCCACCGGCCGGACCCGTCTCATCGGGTGGACGCGCTTCCGAGGCGCGGACCGGGACCCGATACGCTCCGCTCGTGGCTGAGATCCAGATTCCCGCTGACATCAAGCCCGCCGACGGACGCTTCGGCGCGGGCCCCTCCAAGGTGCGGACCGAGGCGCTGGACGCCCTCGCCGCCACCGGTACCTCCCTGCTCGGAACCTCACACCGCCAGGCCCCGGTCAAGAACCTGGTCGGCTCGGTGCGCCAGGGCCTCCGGGACCTCTTCTCCCTCCCCGAGGGGTATGAGGTGATCCTGGGCAACGGCGGCTCCACCGCCTTCTGGGACATCGCGACCGCCGGTCTGATCGAGCGGAAGTCCCAGCACCTCACCTTCGGCGAGTTCTCCTCGAAGTTCGCCACGGCCGCCAAGCTCGCGCCGTGGCTGGACGCGCCGTCCGTGATCTCCTCCGACCCGGGCACGCACCCGGATCCGGTGGCCGAGGCGGGCGTGGACGTGTACGCGTACACCCACAACGAGACGTCGACGGGTGTGGCGGCGCCGATCAAGCGCGTCGCGGGCGCCGACGCCGGGTCCCTCGTTCTGGTGGACGCGACCTCGGGCGCCGGCGGTCTGCCGGTGGACATCACCGAGACGGACGTCTACTACTTCGCGCCGCAGAAGTCCTTCGCCTCGGACGGCGGCCTGTGGCTGGCCGCGTTCTCCCCGGCCGCCCTGGAGCGCGCCGCCCGCGTGCACGCCTCCGGCAGCCGGCACATCCCGGAGTTCTTCTCGCTGCCGACGGCGATCGACAACTCGCTGAAGAACCAGACGTACAACACCCCGGCGCTGTCCACCCTGTTCCTGCTGGACCAGCAGCTGCGGTGGATGAACAGCCAGGGCGGCCTGGAGTTCACCACCGGCCGTACGGCGGCCAGTGCGCGCAACCTGTACGGCTGGGCGGAGGCGTCCAAGTACGCGACCCCGTTCGTCGTGGACGCCGACAAGCGCTCGTCCGTCATCGGCACGATCGACTTCTCGGACGACATCGACGCGGCGGCCGTCGCCAAGGTGCTGCGCGCCAACGGGATCGTGGACACCGAGCCGTACCGCAAGCTCGGCCGCAACCAGCTGCGTATCGCGATGTTCCCGGCGATCGACCCGGCGGACGTGCAGGCGCTGACGGCCTGCATCGACCACGTGATCGAGAAGCTCTGACCCTCACCCGTCCGGTACGACGTGAAGCCCCCGGTGACCTGCTGTCGCCGGGGGCTTCGGCGTTCCCCGGACACCCCGAGGCCACCGGCGTGGGGGTTTCCCCGCACGCGGTACCTTCAGGGCTCCGGCGGCGATTCTTGGAGGCAGCGGCGTGAGCGTGCGAGTGACGGCGGCCCAGAGCGGTGTGGACCCCTTCGGCACGGCCCGGCTGCGGCGCGGGGTGCTCGACGCGTGGGGTGCGGGCCCGGCCCGGTTCCGCGAGGACGCCAACGCCGAGGAGGACCTCGCGCTCGGCGGCTACCGCGACCGGCTCGTCATCGAGCTGGCGCAGAACGCCGCCGACGCCGCGGCCCGGGCCCAGGTGCCCGGCCGGCTGCGGCTCACCCTGCACGCGGGCGAGGGCGGGCACGCGCTGCTGGCCGTCGCCAACACCGGTGCCCCGCTGGACGCGACGGGCGTGGAGTCCCTGAGCACCCTGCGCGCCTCCGCCAAGCGGGAGCCCTCCGGCGACAGCGTCGGCCGGTTCGGCGTCGGCTTCGCGGCCGTGCTGGCCGTCTCCGACGAACCCGCCGTGCTCGGCCGGCACGGCGGGGTGCGCTGGTCCCTGGCCGAGGCCCGGGAACTGGCCCGGGGCGCCGCCGTCGGCAGCCCCGGCCTCGGCGACGAACTGCGCCGCCGCGACGGGCACGTTCCGCTGCTGCGCCTCCCGCTGCCCGCCGAGGGCACGGCCCCCGAGGGCTACGACACCGTCGTGGTCCTCCCGCTGCGCGACGCCGCCGCCGAGGGTCTCGTGGAACGGCTGCTGGCGGGCGTCGACGACGCCCTGCTGCTCACCCTGCCCGGGCTGCGCGAGGTCGTCGTGGAGACCCCGGCCGAGGGTGCGCGCACTCTGTACCGGCGCGACGAGGGCCCGTACACGGTCATCGAGGACACCACCGCCTCCGGTACGGTCACCCACCGCTGGCGCACCGTCCGCCACGGCGGCCCCATCGAGCGCGCGCTGCTCGCCGACCGGCCCGTCGAGGAGCGGCTGCGGCCCGCCTGGGCGGTGTCCTGGGCCGTGCCCGTCGACTCCGACGGCGCCCCGGTGCGTCCGGTCACGGCCCCCGTGGTGCACGCGCCGACCCCCACCGACGAGCCGCTGGGCATCCCGGCGCTGCTCATCGCGACCCTGCCGCTGGACACCACCCGCCGGCATCCCGCGCCGGGGCCGCTGACCGACTTCCTCGTGGAGCGCGCGGCCGACGCGTACGCCGAACTCCTCGGCGCCTGGGACCCGGTGACCACCGCCCTCGTGGACCTGGTGCCCGGCCCGCTCGGCAAGGGCGAGCTGGACGGGGCCCTGCGCGCGGCCGTGCTCCGGCGCCTGCCCCGTACCGCTTTCCTCGCACCGGCCGCGCCGCCCGAGCACGCGGAGGAGCGCGCCGCCCTGCGCCCCTTCGAGGCCGAGGTGGTGGAGGGCGCGGGCGCCGACACCGTACGCGTCCTCGCCGAGGTCCTGCCGACCCTGCTGCCGGCCGGCCTGGAGCGCCGGTCTGAGCTGCGCACCCTGGGGGTGGGCCGGCTCCCGCTGGGCGATGCCATCGAGCGGATCGCGGGCATCGAGCGGACCCCCGAGTGGTGGCACCGGCTCTACGACAGCCTCGCCGGGGTGGACCCCGACCGGCTGTCGGGGCTGCCCGTGCCGCTCGCCGACGGCCGCACCTCGATCGGGCCCCGGCACATCCTGCTGCCCGGCGCGGACACGCCGGCGAGCCTGGCCCGGCTGGGCCTGAAGGTGGCCCACCCGGACGCGGCGCACCCGCTGCTGGAGAAGCTCGGCGCGCTCCCGGCCACGGCGCGGGCGGTCCTGACGACCCCGCAGGTGCGGGCGGCCGTCGCCGCCTCCCTCGACGCGGGGGAGATCTGGGACGAGGACGCCGACACCCTGGACGCCGACGAGCTGGCCGAGGTGGTCCTCGGGCTGGTCCGGGATGCCGATCTGGCACCGGGCGACGAGCCCTGGCTCGGCGCGCTGGCCCTGCCGGACGAGGACGGGGAACTGGTCCCGGCAGGCGAGCTCCTGCTGCCGGGCAGCCCGCTGGCCTCGGTGATCCGCGAGGACGAGGTCCCGTACGTGGACGCGGACCTCGCCGAGCGGTGGGGCGCGGGCCCGCTCACCGCGTGCGGGGTCCTGGCCACCTTCCAGCTGGTCCGCGCCACCGACGTGGTCCTCGACCCGGACGAACTGGAACCGCGCGAGGGCGACTTCGCCGAACCCGACGACGCGGGCCTGCTGGACGCGGTGGACGTGTGGTGCGAGGACGTACTGGACCAGCTGCCGGACACCCCGGTCCCGCCGGTGGCGACCGAGCTGATCGCCGTCCGGGACCTCGACCTCGTCGACGACGACTGCTGGCCGCAGGCCCTCGCCATGCTCGCGCAGCCGCCGCTGCGTGACGCGCTGACCCAGCCCGTGCGGATCCTGCTGCCGGACGGCACCACGCAGTCGGTGCGCCCGTACACCGCCTGGTGGCTGCGCGACCACCCGGTGCTCGACGGCCGCCGCCCGGCGGGCCTGCGCGCGGCGGGCGGCGACCCGCTGCTGGGGGGCCTCTACACCTCGGCGGACGCCACGGGCTTCGAGGACGAGCAGGTCCTGCGGGCGCTGGGCGTACGCACGTCCGTGCCGGCCCTGCTGGACGAGCCCGGCGGCGCCGCCGAACTGCTGGCCCGGCTCGCCGACCCGGACCGCGAGGTCACCGGCCACCAGCTGCACGGCCTGTACGGCGCGCTGGCCGATCTGGACCCCGAGCAGGTCACCCTCCCGGACGAGCTGCGCGCGGTGGTGGACGGCGAGGTGCTCGTGGTGGACGCGGCCGACGCGGTGATCGCGGACGCCCCGGACCTGCTCCCGCTGACGGCGGGGCTGCCGCTGCTGCCGGTCCCGCCGTCGCGTGCCGCGGATCTCGCGGAGCTGCTCCAGGTCCGCCGCCTCTCGGAGACGGTTCCGGCGGAGGTGACGACGCCCGGCGAGGAGCACGAGGTGCCGGAGTCGGTGCTCGTGCTGCTGGGTCCGGCCACTCCGGCGACGTACATCGAGCACGAGGAGCTCGTCGCGGGCGGCACGGAGCTCGACTGGCGCCGCACCCCCGACGGCACGCTCCACGCGTCCACGCTGGAGGGCGTCGCCGCCGGCCTCGCCTGGTCGGCGGGCCAGTGGCCGCGCCGCTTCGAGGTGGCGGCGCTGCTGGAGGACCCGTCGCGTACGGCGGAACTGGCCCGGGACCGCTGGTTCGACTGACCGGAAGGGGGCCGGAAGGGGGCCGGGAGCGGGCCGGGAGCCGGGCGCGCGGGCGCCCGGAAACCGTGCGCTCCCTTTGACAGGCGGCACGTGCCGACTCAGACTGATCAGTGCTTTCGTCCGACCGGCGGATCCACGACCAAGAAGAGAACGCGCCCTCAGGGAATCGTTCAGGGGGAGCGTCATGCCCGACAGGAGAGCCCGTTCGGCCGGCTTCCGGTGGTCCCACGGCCCGGTGTCCGAGCTGTTTTCCGGCCGGAACAACAGCCTGGGCCTCCTGCGGCTGTTCCTCGCCTCCGCCGTCGTGGTCTCGCACGCGGGCATCCTGGGCTTCGGCAGCCATGAGATCGGTCACGGCTTCTCGCAGGGGCAGATAGACCTCGGGAAGATGGCCGTCTTCGGCTTCTTCTTCCTCTCCGGCATCCTCGTGACGCGCAGCGGGAACCGGCTGCCCGTCGGCCGCTTCCTGTGGCACCGGGCGCTGCGTCTGCTGCCCGGCTTCTGGGTCTGCATGGCCGTCACGGCCTTCGCCGTGGCCCCTTACCTGTACTGGCGCCAGCACGGCGGCACGGCAGGGTTCTGGGACCATCCGCAGGGCCCCTTCGCCTATGTCGAGGCGAACTGGGCCGTCGGCGTCGGGCAGTGGGGGATCTCCGGTGTGATGGAGACCGGCGCCACCAAGGGGCTCACGCACAACGCGGCGATGAACGGCGCCCTGTGGTCGCTGGCCTACGAGATCCTCTGCTACCTCGGGGTCGGCCTGCTCGCGCTGGGCGGCTCCCTGGTGCGGTCCCGGCGGACCGTCCTGGCGGTGGCGGTGATCCTGGGCGGCCTGGTCGTCGGTGACGCCGTCGGCAACCGGCTGAACGCCGGGGCCGGGGCGGCGGCGCACGGCGGTGACCTGGTCATCCCGCTGATGGGCCCCCACAGCGTCAACTACATGATCTACCTCGGTTTCGCCTTCGCCCTCGGTGCGGTGCTGGAGCTCTACAAGGAGCGCGTCCCGGTCAGCGACCCGCTGGCGGCCCTCAGCGCCGTGGTGTTCGTGCTGACCCTGCACTACGGGTACTTCTTCGCCCTGGGCGTGCCGGCCTTCTGCTACCTGCTGCTGTGGCTGGCCATCCGGCTGCCCAAGCCGTTCCAGCGCATCGGCGCCAAGCACGACTACTCGTACGGCATCTACATCTACGGCTTCCTCGTGCAGCAGTCGCTGGCCGTCCTCGGTGGCGCGCGCTGGGGTTTCGCCGCCTACCTGGGGCTCTCCCTGGCGGGTGCGCTGATCGCGGCGGTGCTCTCCTGGCACCTGGTCGAACGCCCGGCGATGCGCCTGAAGGACATCGGCGGCGCCCGGCGCCGGCCCCCGCACGACGTCCCGGCCCCCCGGCAGGGCGCCACCGCCGAGGACCAGCAGCCCGTATCGGTCTCCTGACCCCGACCCCGACCCCGACCCGGACCGGGCCGGCTCCGGTCAGGCCGGGAACTTGCGGTCGACCCACCTGAAGGTGAACTCGATCAGGACGGCCGCGCCCACGGCGACGGCCACCGCGATCCACGGCACCGTGACGCCGACCAGCTTGAGCTGGAAGAAGTCCTGCAGCCACGGCACGACGAGGACGATCAGGAACGCCCCGCCCATCGCGCCGACCAGGGCCACCCGCCACCACGTGTACGGGCGGGCGATGATCACCAGGACCCACATGGACGTCAGGAACAGCGTCAGAGTGGCCGCGCTGGACTCGGCTTCGAGGGCGCCCTGGCCCGTGTAGTAGTGGCGGGCGATCAGGTACGAGACGAAGGTGGCCACGGCCGCGATGACGCCGCCGGGGATCGCGTACCGCATGACCCGCTTCACGAAGTGCGGTCTCGCGCGTTCCTTGTTCGGAGCCAGCGCCAGGAAGAAGGCCGGGATGCCGATGGTGAGCGTGGACAGCAGCGTCAGGTGGCGGGGCAGGAAGGGGTACTCGACCTGCGAGCAGACCACCAGGATGGCCAGCAGCACCGAGTAGACCGTCTTCGTGAGGAAGAGGGTGGCCACGCGGGTGATGTTGCCGATGACCCGGCGGCCCTCGGCGACCACCGAGGGCAGGGTCGAGAAGCTGTTGTTGAGGAGGACGATCTGGGCCACCGCCTTCGTCGCCTCCGAGCCCGAGCCCATGCTGACGCCGATGTCGGCGTCCTTGAGGGCGAGCACGTCGTTGACCCCGTCGCCCGTCATGGCGACCGTGTGGCCCTTGGACTGGAGGGCCCCCACCATGTCCCGCTTCTGCTGCGGGCTCACCCGTCCGAAGACCGAGTTGTCGTCGAGGACCTTCGCCATGTCGGCCTGGTCGGTGGGGAGCCCCCGGGCGTCCACGGTGTTCTGCGCGCCCGGCAGACCCAGCTTGCCGGCGACCGCACCGACGGAGACCGCGTTGTCGCCGGAGATGACCTTCGCGCTGACGTTCTGGTCCTCGAAGTAGCGCAGCGTGTCGGCGGCGTCGGGACGCAGCCGCTGCTCCAGGACGACGAGGGCGGTCGGCCGGACCCCGGTGGCGACGGCCGCGTCGTCGAGCTCGCGGGCGGAGCGGGCCAGCAGGAGGACGCGCAGTCCCCGCTCGTTGAGGTCGTTGATCTCGTCGAGGGCCGGATCCCCGGCGGGGAGCAGCACGTCGGGGGCGCCGAGCAGCCAGGTGTTGTTCTCGCCGTCGCCCTCGCTGAAGCTGGCGCCGCTGTACTTCCGGGCGGAGGAGAAGGGCAGGGACTCGGTGCAGCGCCACTCCGCGCTGTCCGGGTAGGCGTCGATGATCGCCTGGAGGCTGGCGTTGGGGCGCGGGTCGGACTCCCCGAGGGCGCCGAGCACCTTCTTGACGTACGCCGGCTCCGCGCCGCCGAGCGGGCGCAGCTCGGTGACGTCCATGCCGCCCTCGGTGAGGGTGCCGGTCTTGTCGAGGCAGACCACGTCGACGCGGGCGAGGCCTTCGATGGCGGGCAGCTCCTGGACCAGGCACTGCTTGCGGCCGAGCCGGATGACGCCGATCGCGAAGGCCACGGAGGTGAGCAGGACGAGCCCCTCGGGGATCATCGGGACGATGCCGCCGACGGTCCGGGCGATGGAGTCCTTGAGGTTGTTGTCCTTGACGAGGAGCTGGCTGATGATCAAACCGATCGAGGTCGGGATCATCATCCAGGTGACGTACTTGAGGATGGTGGAGATGCCGGTGCGCAGCTCGGAGTGGACGAGCGTGAAGCGGGAGGCCTCTTCGGCCAACTGGGCGGCGTAGGCCTCGCGGCCGACCTTGGTGGCGGTGAAGGCGCCGCCGCCGGCGACGACGAACGAGCCGGACATGACCGGGTCGCCGGGCTTCTTCAGGACGGGGTCGGCCTCGCCGGTGAGCAGGGATTCGTCGATCTCCAGGCCGTCGGCCTCGCCGACGGATCCGTCGACGACGACCTTGTCGCCGGGGCCGAGTTCGATGACGTCGCCGAGGACGATCTCGGAGGTGGAGATCTCGGCGGTCCGGCCGTCGCGGCGCACGCTGGGTTTGACCTCGCCGATGACGGCGAGGCTGTCGAGGGTCTTCTTGGCGCGCAGTTCCTGGATGATGCCGATGCCGGTGTTGGCGACGATCACGAAGCCGAAGAGGCTGTCCTGGATCGGCGCGACGACGAGCATGATCGCCCAGAGCACGCCGATGATCGCGTTGAACCGGGTGAAGACGTTGGCGCGGACGATGTCGGTGGTGGAGCGGCTGCTGCGGACGGGAACGTCGTTGACCTCGCCCCGCGCGACGCGCTCGGCGACCTCGGCGGTGCTCAGCCCGCCCGGCTTGAAGCGGGGCGCGGGCGGTCGCACCGGATGTACGGGGTCCAGCTCCGCTCCCGCGTCGATGGCGGGGGCGGCCGTCCTGCCACCCGGCTCCGGCCCGTCGGATTCGGTTCCAGCCCGCTGCGTCATGCCTTCGACGTTAAGCGGGGTTCTTTCGCTTCACCCGCCGAGAAGTCCGAAGATCAGACCTCAGGATGACCCGAATCGTCCCCTGGTAGCGCCGTGGGCCACGCCGTGGGGCGGGGACACTCCGGGACGTCCCCGCAGGTCGAGCGAACCCGCCGCCGGGCCACGGGCCGATCCGGCCCACTGTTCGCGAGCCGAGGAGACGTCCCGGAGGGGCACCGCCCCACCCGAAACGGCGCCGCCGCGCCCCGCTAGGCCTGTGGCCCCGAGCCCTGCCCCGAGCCCGCCGGGCCCTGGCCAGAGCCCGCCTGCCCCGCCTGCCCGTCCTGCCCGTCCCGCTCGGCCCGCGCAGCGACCTCCGCCTGTTCCGCCGCGTGACGCGCAAGCGCTGCGTCGCGGCCGCGGACGTACCAGATGCCGATCAGGCCGAGGAAGCCGCCGGCTGCGCAGGTCCAGACCCACCACAGCTGGCCCCGGTCGGCGAACCACCCGTAGAAGGGCAGCTGGACCAGGAAGAGGGCGAACCACAGGATCGTGCCACCTGTGACGGTGGCGACGACCGGCCCCTCCAGGGGCTCGGGCGCCTCGTGCTTCGCAGTCCATTTCGCCATGCGGCAAGTCTAGGCGGCGCGAAACGACATCTACGCGCGGAGATGGACGCCCTTTCGTTCATGTGTTCATACTGAAACGGTTTGGGCGCGGCCCATTTTCTTCGTATGAACCACCCAATGAGGACCGTATGAGCACTCCGGCCCCCGCCCCCGCAGCGACCGTTCCGGAGCCTTCCCCGCAAGGACCCTCCGGCCCGCTGGACCGCTACTTCAAGATCTCCGAGCGCGGCTCGACCCTCGCCCGCGAGGTCCGCGGCGGCTTCGCGACCTTCTTCGCCATGGCCTACATCATCGTGCTCAACCCGATCATCCTGGGCAGCGCGAAGGACATGTACGGGCACCAGCTCGACAACGGCCAGCTCGTGACGGCCACCGCCCTGACGGCGGCCTTCACCACCCTCCTCATGGGTGTCATCGGCAACGTCCCGATCGCGCTCGCCGCCGGCCTCGGCGTGAACACGGTCGTCGCGCTCCAGCTCGCCCCCCGCATGAGCTGGCCCGACGCCATGGGCATGGTGGTCCTGGCCGGCTTCGTGGTGATGCTGCTGGTCGCCACCGGCCTGCGCGAGCGGGTCATGAGCGCCGTCCCGCTGGGCCTGCGCAAGGGCATCGCGATCGGCATCGGCCTGTTCATCATGCTGATCGGCCTGGTCGACGCGGGCTTCGTCTCCCGCATCCCGGACGCCGCGCACACCACGGTCCCGCTCCAGCTCGGCAGCGACGGCCACCTGCACGGCTGGCCCGTCCTGATCTTCGTGATCGGCGTGCTGCTCACCCTCGCCCTGCTGATCCGCAAGACGCCGGGCGCGATCCTGATCTCCATCGTGGCCATGACCGTCGTCGCCGTCGTGGTCCAGCTGATCGTCCAGCTGCCCGACTCCGGCTGGGGCCTGACCGTTCCCGAATGGCCCGGCAACCCGGTGGCCGCGCCCGATTTCGGGCTCGTCGGCGAGGTCAGCCTGTTCGGCGGCTTCGGCAAGGTCGGGATGCTCACCGGCATCCTCTTCGTCTTCACCGTGCTGCTGTCCTGCTTCTTCGACGCCATGGGCACGATCCTCGGCGTCGGCGACGAGGCGAAGCTGATCGACAAGAAGACCGGCGAGTTCCCCGGGATCAACCGGGTCCTGCTCGTCGACGGCCTGGCGGTCGCCTCGGGCGGCGCCACCTCCTCTTCCGCGACCACCTGCTTCGTGGAGTCCACGGCCGGCGTCGGCGAGGGCGCCCGCACGGGCATGGCGAACATCGTGACCGGCGGCCTCTTCGCCGTGGCGCTGTTCCTCGCCCCGCTCGCCACCATGGTCCCGTCCCAGGCGGCCACCCCGGCGCTCGTGGCGGTCGGCTTCCTGATCCTGGCGGGCTCCGTCAGGGACATCGACTGGAGCGACTTCACCATCGCCGTACCGGCCTTCCTGGCCATGGTGATGATGCCCTTCACCTACTCGATCACCAACGGCATCGGCATCGGCTTCATCAGCTTCTGCGTACTGCGCCTGGCGACCGGCCGGGGCCGCGGGGTCCCGGTGGCCATGTACGTGGTGTCGGCGGTGTTCGTCTTCTACTACGCGATGCCCGCCCTCGGCCTCGCCGAGTAGCTCACGTCAGCCCGTAGAACTTCTCTGTCTCGTCGACGGCCGCCTTGAAGCGCTCGTCGAAGTCATCGCGAATGAGCGTCCGGACCACGTAGTCCTGGACGCTCATTCCGCGTTTGGCGGCATGGATCCGGAGCCTGTCGAGGAGCTCCCCGTCTATGCGCATGCTCAGCACATGTGTCCCCATGCCGAAAGAGTCGGGGCACAGGGTGCGTACGCGTGTCACTTTCAGCCGCCGACTCACCCGTATGAGTGACCCCAGGAGTAAGCCGGAAAACCGGTTTTCCTTAGGAAGAGTAATGAGTTACCCTAAGCACATGCATGACCTTTCCCATGGCGACGACGCAGCCGCCGTGAACGACCTCCGCTCCGCCGTCATGCGGCTGGGGCGACGCCTGAAGCACCAGCGCGTCGACGAGTCGCTGAGCCCGACCGAGATGTCGGTCCTCGGCACCCTCGCCCGCTGCGGCCAGGCCACACCCGGCGAGCTCGCGCGGCGGGAGCACGTCCAGCCGCCGTCGATGACGCGCATCGTCGCGTTGCTGGAAGCCAAGGGACTGGTCACGCTGGAACCGCACCCCGACGACCGCCGCCAAAAGGTGGTCCGCCAGACGGAGGAGGCCGAAGCGATGCTCGAAGAGAGCCGCCGCAAGCGCAACGCCTTCCTGGCCGGGCTCGCTGCCGAGCTGACCGAGGACGAATGGGCCAAGCTCCGCGCGGCCGCACCCGTCCTGGAGAAGCTCGCGCACCTGTAAGGAACGACGCCAGGAGGCGAACGCTTTTGAGTACGGGAACCGGAGCAGACTCCGCACCCGGCCACACATCCACCCCCTCTACCGCCGCGACCCTCGCGGCACCCGCGAGCAAGGGCTCCATGTTCAGCTCGCTGAAGATCCGCAACTACCGGCTCTTCGCCACCGGCCAGGTCGTGTCCAACACGGGTACCTGGATGCAGCGCATCGCCCAGGACTGGCTGGTCCTCTCGCTCACCGGCTCCGCCTCCGCCGTCGGCATCACCATCGCCCTGCAGTTCCTGCCGATGCTGATGTTCGGCCTCTACGGCGGCGTACTCGCCGACCGGCTGCCCAAGCGGCCGCTGCTCCTCGCCACCCAGAGCGCGATGGGCCTGACCGGCATCGCCCTCGCCGTCCTCACCCTGGCCGGACACGTCCAGGTGTGGCACGTCTACCTCGCCGCCTTCGCGATCGGCCTGGTCACCGTCGTCGACAACCCGGCCCGGCAGACCTTCGTCTCCGAGATGGTCGGCAAGGACCAGGTGGCCAACGCCGTCAGCCTGAACTCGGCCAACTTCCAGTCCGCGCGGCTGGTCGGCCCGGCGATCGCCGGTGTGCTGATCACCGCCGTCGGCTCCGGCTGGGCCTTCCTGCTGAACGGACTGTCCTTCGCCGCACCCCTCGCCGGCCTGCTGATGATGCGGACCCACGAACTGCACCCGGTCGAGCCGAGGCCCCGCGCCAAGGGGCAGCTGCGCGAAGGCCTGCGCTACGTCGCCGGCCGCCCGGAGCTGATCTGGCCGATCGTGCTCGTGGGCTTCATCGGCACCTTCGGGTTCAACTTCCCGATCTGGCTCTCGGCCTACGTCAGCGACGTCTTCCACGGGGACGCGGGCACCTACGGGCTCTTCAACACCCTGATCGCGGCCGGCTCCCTGGCGGGCGCCCTGCTCGCGGCCCGGCGCGGACAGTCCCGCCTGCGGGTGCTGGTGGCCGCGGCCGTGCTGTTCTCGGTCCTGCTCCTGGTGACCGCCTTCGCACCCGGCTTCTGGCTGTTCGCCGCCCTGCTCGTCCCCATCGGGATCTTCGGCCTGACGGTCAACGTCACGGCCAACTCCAGCGTGCAGATGGCGACCGACCCCGAGATGCGGGGCCGGGTCATGGCCCTGTTCATGATGGTGTTCACCGGCGGCACCCCGCTGGGCGCCCCGCTGCTGGGCTGGATCACGGACACCTACGGCGCCCGGATCGGCATGGCCTCGGGCGCGGTGATCTCCCTGGCCGCCTCGGTCGCGATCGCGGTGGTCCTGGCCCGTGTCGGCAACCTCCGGCTGCGGTGGGGCCGACGCGGTGTGACGTTCGTCCCGGCCGTCCCGCGCCACCGCGAGCTGGTGACGGTGGCCTGACGCCGCGCCTCAATCGCCGGCGAGGCCGCGTTTCGGCCTCGCCGGCGATTGAGGCGCGGGGGTTCGGGGCCAGAGCCCCCGACAACGGCGCCGCGCACGGCTACGCTCGCCGGCATGAGACTGTTCGCAGCCGTCCTACCGCCGGACGCGGCCGTCGCCGAGCTGGCCCGGGCCGTCGACCCGCTGCACGACGACCACCTGACGTGGACCGCGCGAGCGGGCTGGCACTTCACGCTCGCCTTCATGGGCGAGGTACGGGACGAGGTGCTCCCGGAGCTGCACACCCGCCTGGAGCGGGCCGCCCACCGCACGCCCCCCTTCGCACTGCGGCTGCACGGCTGCGGCCACTTCGGGGATCGCGCCCTGTGGGCCGGCGCCGCCGGTGAGCTCGCCGCCCTGCGGATGCTCGCCGAACGCGCCGACGCCGCCGCCCGGCGGGCCGGCGTACCGATGGAGCAGCACCACCGGTACACCCCGCACCTCACCCTGGCCCGCAGCCGCAGCGCCACCACCCCGCTGCGGCCCTACCTGGACGCCCTCGCGGACTTCGAGGGCACGCCCTGGCAGGTCGACACGCTCAGCCTGGTCCGCAGCAACCTCCCCGTCAGCGGGGTACCGGGCGAGCAGCCCCGCTACGAGACCGTCGGAGCCTGGCCGCTCGGCGGCTGAACCATCCACGCCCCCCGGCCGGAACCGGGGGGCGTGCGGGAGAGCGGGCGGGCCGCGTTAGGCTCGACGGGTGGATCCCAAGACCAGAAACCGTGTGATGGCCGGTGTGCTCGTACTGATGTTCGTCGTCGTGGCCGTGGCGGCCGCCGTCGGCCAGTAACCCCCTCGGGGGTGCCGTGCCGGTCAGGACCTACCAGGCGAAGGCCTCCGGCGACGCCCCGGGACCGGGGAAGATCTCGTCCAGGCCCGCCAGGACCTCCTGCGAGAGCTCCAGCTCCGCCGCGCGCAGCGCCGAGTCGAGCTGTTCCTGCGTACGCGGCCCGACGATCGGCCCGGTGACCCCGGGGCGCGTCAGGAGCCAGGCCAGCCCGACCTCGCCCGGCTCCAGGCCGTGCTTGTCCAGCAGGTCCTCGTACGCCTGCACCTGCGCCCGTACGGCGGTGTTCGCCAGCGCGTCCGCCGAACGGCCGGAGGCACGGCGCCCGCCCTCGACCTCCTTCTTGATGACGCCGCCCAGCAGGCCGCCGTGGAGCGGGGACCACGGGATGACCCCGAGGCCGTACTCCTGGGCCGCCGGGATGACCTCCATCTCGGCGCGCCGCTCGGCGAGGTTGTAGATGCACTGCTCGCTGACCAGGCCGAGCCGGCCGTGACGGGCCGCGGTCTCGTTGGCCTGGGCGATCTTCCAGCCGGGGAAGTTGGAGGAACCCGCGTAGAGGATCTTGCCCTGCTGGACCAGGACCTCGACGGCCTGCCAGATCTCCTCGAAGGGAGTCAGCCGGTCCACGTGGTGGAACTGGTAGACGTCGATGTAGTCGGTCTGGAGCCGCTTGAGGCTGGCGTCGACGGCCCGCCGGATGTTCAGCGCCGACAGGCGGTCGTAGTTGGGCCAGGTGTCCGCCTCGCGGTACATGGAGCCGTACACCTTGGTGGCGAGGACCGTCTTCTCACGGCGGTCGCCGCCCTGGGCGAACCAGGTGCCGATGATCTCCTCGGTGCGGCCCTTGTTCTCGCCCCACCCGTACACATTGGCTGTGTCCACGAAATTCAGGCCTGCGTCGAGGGCGGCGTCCAGGATGCCGTGGCTGGTCGGTTCGTCTGTCTGCGGACCGAAGTTCATCGTGCCGAGGACGAGTCGGCTGACTTTGAGTCCGGTGCGTCCGAGCTGCGTGTACTTCATGGGACCCAAGCCAACTGCTTCGAGTGCGCTCGAAGCAAGACCCCGCCGTGAAGGGCGTGTTACAGCCCCTGCGCGGGCCGGTAGGGGCCGCCGATCCCCCACGCCTGGTGCAGGACGGCCGCGAACTCGCCCGCCAGCCGGTGCTCGCCCGAGGCGTTCGGGTGAGTGCCGTCGTAGGTGTCGCGGTGGATGTCGTACGCGTCCGGGCGCGCGGCCAGCAGGATCGGCGAGGCGCCGGTCGACAGGTCGGCGACCGCCTTCGCGAGGAGCTCGTTGAAGCGGGCCACCTCGGCCGCGAAGGGGGCGTCCTCCTCGGCCCGGCTGTTCGGGATGACCGGCAGCAGGACCATGCGGACGGCGGGGCCGGCGGCGCGGGCCTCGGCGACGAACCGGCGGGCGTTGGCGGCGGTCTGCTCGGCGTCGGTGTAGAAGCCGAGGTCGATCAGCCCCAGGGAGACCAGCAGGACGTCGGCGCCGGTGTCGGCGACCGCGGGGCCTATGAGGGGGGCCATGTGCTGCCAGCCCTCGCCCCAGCCGGCCAGGTGGCGGCGGGCGCGCTCCGGGAAGCCCGGGTCGGCGTACGCGTGGCTGGTGGGCGTGTCGGCGACGGTGTCGTACAGCTCGCAGCGCGGACCGACGATCCGGTACGGACCGCCGAAGGTCGAGCTGAGGTGCTGCCACATCCGGTAGCGCCAGGTGTAGTCGCCGGCGCGTCCGATGGTCATGGAGTCGCCGACGAACATGAAACGCATCCGGTCATCATCGCGGATCGCGCGACAGAAACCCCTGTGACGCCGGACACGCGGCACGTACTGGCAGGCTGGGGGAATGCGCCTGCCCATGCCGTCCGCCGCCGCGTCCGCCGCCGTTGCCGTCACCGCCGCCGTCGCCGCCGCACTCGCCGTGCTGCCGGGCCCGGCCCTCGCGGCGGAGTCCCCCACCACGTCCTCCTTCACCATCTCCGACCCGCGGATCAAGGAGTCGAGCGGCCTGGCCGCCAGCCGGATCCACCCGGGCGTGTACTGGACGCACAACGACAGCGACGACGGCCCGTACATCTACGCGGTGGACTCGACATCGGGCAGGACGGTGGCCCGCGTGACGCTGACGGGGATCGGGAAGCCGCGCGACGTCGAGGCGATCTCGCTGGGCCCGGACGGGCAGCTCTACGTCGGGGACATCGGCGACAACCGCAACGGCACCTGGGACCACGTGTGGATCTACCGCTTCCCGGAACCGAGGCAACTGGGTGATGTCACGGTCGAGGCCGCGCAGTTCACGGTGAAGTACGCGGACGGGGCGCGCAACGCGGAGGCCCTGATGGTCCATCCGGTGACGGGGCGCGTGTACATCGCGAGCAAGGACGAGAACAAGGGCGGTCTGTACGAGGGTCCCGCGGAGCTGACGAAAGGGGGCACGAACGTGTTCCGGCGGGTCGCCGCCGTGCCGTGGGTGACGGACGGGGCGTTCTCCCCCGACGGCACCCGGCTGACGCTGCGGGGCTACTTCACGGCCCGCACCTACCCGTGGAAGGACGGCCTGCCGGAGGGCGAGGGCGAGCGGGTGGACGCGCCGTGGCAGGGCCAGGCGGAGTCGGTGACGTACACGCCGGACGGCGCCACGCTGATGTTCGGCGCGGAGGGCGAGGGCAGCCGGGTCATCGCCGTGCCGGTCGCCGCCGCCGCGTCGGCCTCGCCGCAGCCGGGTGCCCCTTCGGAGGCGGGCTCCACGCCGGAGCCGACGGGCAGCTTCGGCAAGGGAGCCCTCGTCCTCGCGGGCGGCCTGGCCCTGGTCTTCGGCGCCAAACGCCTCCTCCGCCGCCGCAGCAGCTGACCCCGGCCCCGCCGAACCCATCCGGCCCCGCCGGGCCAAACCCAGCCCCTCCGGCCCATCCGGCTCCGCCGGGCCAACCCCAGCCCCTCGGGGAACATCCAGCCTCGCCGGGCCAAACCCAGCCCCTCCGGCGTTTGAGGAGCGGGGTCCGGGGCGGAGCCCTGGCAGCGGCGCGGGCGCCGAATCACCTGGTTCCGGGTGCGGCGCCGTTGCCAGGGGCGCTGCCCCCGGACCCCCGCTCCTCAAACGCCGGAGGGGCTGAATGTGCCCGGAGGGGCTGAATCGGCCCGGCGGAGGGAGCCACATGGTCCCGGCGAAGCCGGATTGGCCCAGTGGGCCGGAGGGCCTCGATGGAGGGCCCGGCAGCGTAGGGCTTGGGTTACTCCTCGCGGATCGGGATGCGGCCGTTCACCGGCGGGGAGGCCGGGGAGGGGGTGCCCGACGGCGGGGTCTGGCCCATCGAGGCCAGGAGTTGGCGGGCCACGCCGAGGCCCGTGCCGCCCATCGTCAGCGCCTTCGCGAACATCTCCGACATGCCCTCGGCCCCGTTCAGCAGGACCATGTGCTCCACGTTCCCGAAGGCCCCCGCGCCCGCCTCCACGATCGCCGGCCAGTTCTCGGCCAGCTGCTGCGCGACGACCGCCTCCTGGTTCTCCGCCAGCGCGGCGGCCCGCGCCTTGATCGCTTCCGCCTCGGCCAGACCGCGGGCCTTCGCCGACTCCGCCTCCGCGAGACCCCGCGCCTGCGTGGCCGCGGCCTCCGCCTCACCGGTCGCCCGCGTGGCCTTCGCCGACGCGATGCCCCGCGCCTCCACGGCCTGCGCGTCCGCGGTCGCCGCCGTCGTCACCCGCGTCGCCTCGGCGGCCGCCGCGAGCTCCGTCTCCTGCGCCTTCGCCTGCGCCGCCGAGATCCGGGCGTCACGCTCGGCCTCCGCCCGGGTGCGGGTCTCGTACGCCGCCGCGTCCGCGGGCTTGCGTACGTCCGCCTGCAGCTGCTGCTCGCGCCGGTGCGCCTCCAGCTCCGCGACCCGGGTCTCCTGGACGACGACCTCCTGGCGGGCGGCCGCCTCCGACAGCGGGCCCGCCTGGCGGGCCGTCGCCGCCGCCTTGTCCCGTTCGGCCTGGTAGCCGGCCTGCAGGATCTCGCTGTCCCGCGTCGCCTCGGCCATCCGGGCGAAGGCGGCCTGCTCGGCCTCCGTGGCCAGCCGGTTCGCCTCGGCCTGCGCGATCCGCGCGTCCCGCTGCACGGCCGCCGCGTGCGGCATCGCCAGGTTCTTGATGTAGCCGGTCGGGTCCTCGATCTCGTGGATCTGCAGCGAGTCGACGATCAGGCCGAGCTTCTCCATCTCGGTACCGCAGGCCATCCGGGTCTGGCCCGTCAGCTTCTCCCGGTCGCGGATCATGTCCTCGACCGTCAAACCGCCGACGATGGACCGCAGATGGCCCGCGAAGACGATGTGCACGCGCTCGGGCATCATCTTCTGCTGGTCCAGGAACCGGCGGGCCGCGTTGGCGATCGACACGAGGTCGTCGCCGACCTTGAAGATGACGACGCCCTTCACCCGCAGCGGGATGCCCTGGTGGGTGACGCAGTCCACGGACAGCTGTGTCTCGTTGAGGTCCAGGGACAGTTTCCGTACCGCCTGCACGCCCGGGAGTACGAGCGTCCCCCGCCCGGTGACGATCCGGAACCCCATGCCCTGCCCGAGGCCCTCGGTCTTGTGCGTGGAACCGGAGATGACGAGTGCCTCGTTCGGTTCGGCCACCCGCCACATGAGCTTGAACAGGCCGATCAGAGCCACGATTGCGGCGAGAACGATTCCCGCCACGACGCCGATAGCCATCGGCAACGCCCCCTTAGCGCGGTGCCGTTCGGCACCGACGAGGCCGAGTCTGCGCCTGCCGCATCCCCGCCGGAAGATGCGGGCCGAGTCTTGTCGCCATCTTGATACGTACAGGTGGGACGGGGCGTCAGTTGTCGTAGGCGGCCATCACGTACACCGTGCGCGGCGGCAGGTATTCGACCACCGTCACCACCGTCCCGACGGCGATGCGGCCGGTCCCGGAGACCGGGTGGGCGAGGAAGTGCTCCGCCCCGCCCCGGATCCGTACGATGACCTCGCCCACCAGCCCCGGCCCGACCGTCCCGGTCACCCGGCCGGTCAGTCCCACCATGTCCGCGTCGGCGCCCGTGTCCCCCATGGGGCGAGGGTACGCCGCACGGCCGCCGGAAGGGGCCTGCCGGGCGGACCACGAGGCTACGAGTGGCCGAGGTCCGCGGCCGGCAGATCCGATTCCGAGACCGGAACCGAGCCCGTGTCGGAGGCCGGTCGCAGGGTGAACTCGTCCGAGGCCATCGAGTCGAGCACCGGCGGGGCCGGGCGCAGCGGCGCCGGCATGACCGCGGCCTCCGAGTGGCCGCCGCAGCCGTAGGACAGCGACACCAGACGGCCGTCGGCCGGGCTGAACTCGTTCGCGCAGACGCCGAAGGCCTGGCCGAGCGAGCCGCCGATGGCGACCAGGAAGCCGCAGGAGACGCAGGACGCGGGCGCGGCCTGCGCCATCGGGGTCTTGGCGCCGAAGGACTCGTCCCAGCGGTCGGCGGCGGTGTGCAGCCCGTACCGCGAGAGCACGCGCGCCCGGCGCATGCCCAGTTCCTCGGCGACCGAGGTGATGGAGCCGCGTACGGGGACCACCGCGCGGTCGGTGACGTCGGCGTCCTCGGCCTCGACCAGTTCGGCCATCTCGGCGGAGACCACCGAGTTCGGCGGCGGGGTGTCCTCGCCCGACCAGCCCGGCTCCAGGCGCAGGTCCTCGGCGTCGGTGGGCAGCAGGTCGCCGGGGCCCATGTCGCCGGGGCGCAGCCGCTCGCTCCACGGCACCCACTCGGGGGCCAGCAGCGCGTCGTCGCCGGGCAGCAGCACCGTTTCGTCGAGGGTGACGTTCTTCGCGCGGGAGGCGCGGGTCACGGTGACGGCCCAGCGCCAGCCGCGGTAGCCCGGTTCCTTGGACTCGAAGAAGTGGGTGACGACGCGGTCGCCCTCCGCCACGGCGGAGACGTGCGCGCCCACCACTCCGGGGAAGGCGGCCTCCTCGGCCGCCGCGCGGGCGAGTTCTACCGCCTCGACGCAGAGGCGGTCGGGGGTACGCGGGGTACGGCTTCGCGTCGTCGCAGCACTCACTGGTCTCGTTCTCTCCTACGCCGTCTCACGTGTGCGCCGTCCGTACTGTCGTCCACAACGACCCGTCGGTGCTGTCCGTACGTGGCACGGGCGGAGCGGACCAGAGGGCCGCGTCGACGTCCGCACCCGATCGGACTCCGGGCGCACCTCACTGCGACCCATTCTGCGGGATCACGAAGAGGCGCGCGGCCAGGAGCAACCGCCGGTGGCGCGCTACGCACGCTACCTCCTCTTAAGCCTCGGGCACACATGCAAGGTCCGATTCGCGGACAAGCCACCGGCCGGGTGACGCGCCGGGAGGCGCCCGGCAGGGCCGGGTGGGGCACTATGTCGAGTGTGGCACCCGTACGGTCGTCCGACGACGGCTCGGGACCGGCCAGGCGGGCCGGCCGGGCTGTCGGGCGTGCGCTGCACCTTCCGGCGCGGGGGATCCGGCGGGCCACACACGCGCACGGGGCGGGGGAATCGGGCCTCGGCAAGCTGATCGAGCTGCACGCCATCAACGGCGCCGGCGATGTGATGATCACGGTGGCGCTGGCCTCGACGGTGTTCTTCTCCGTTCCCACGGACGAGGCGCGCGGCCGGGTGGCCCTGTACCTGGCGATCACGATGGCCCCCTTCACCGTGCTGGCCCCGGTGATCGGTCCGCTGCTGGACCGGCTGCCGCACGGCCGGCGGGCGGCGATGGCGGCCTCGATGCTGGCGCGCGCGCTGCTGGCGCTGCTGATGTCGGGCGCGGTGGCCACGGGGGGCATTCAGCTGTATCCGGCGGCGCTGGGCGTGCTGGTGGCGTCCAAGGCGTACGGGGTGGTCCGCAGTGCGGTGGTGCCCCGGCTGCTGCCGCCCAAATTCTCACTCGTCAAGGCGAACTCCCGGGTCACGCTGGCCGGCCTGCTGGCCACGGGCGCGGCGGCACCGGTGGGTGCCGCCCTGCATCTGATCGGGCCGCCGTGGCCGCTGTACGGGGCCTGCGTGATCTTCGTGTGGGGCACCGTCGCGGCGTTCACGCTGCCGCACAAGGTGGACGAGGCCAAGGGCGAGCGCCGGGCGCGGCTGTCCACGCACGAGCCGCACTCGAAGCGGCCGGGCCTGCGGACGGTCAGCCGGCCGGTGCTGTGCGGGCTGCTGGCGAACGCCTCGATGCGTGCGCTGTCCGGGTTCCTGATCTTCTTCCTGGCGTTCCTGCTGCGCGAGCATCCCCTGGCGGGGCAGAGCGCGGCGGTGTCGCTGGGCATCGTGGGCGTCTCGGCGGGCGTGGGCAACGCCTGCGGCACGGCGGCGGGAGCGTGGCTGCGGGCGCGGGCGCCGGAGGCGATCATCGCGGCGGTGCTGTGCCTGACCCTGGGCGTGGCGGTGCTCGCGGCGGTGTTCTTCAGCGCGCTGTTCATGGCCGTGCTGGCCGCGACGGCGGGCTTCTGCCAGGCACTGGCGAAGCTGTCGCTGGACGCGATGATCCAGCGGGACGTCCCGGAGTCGGTGCGGACCTCGGCCTTCGCCCGTTCGGAGACGCTGCTCCAGGTGGCGTGGGTCCTGGGCGGCGCGATCGGCATCGTGCTTCCGCTGAACGGGGTACTGGGGATGTCGGTGGCCGCGGCGATCGTGGCCCTGGGTACGACGATGGCCCTGCGCGGCGTCCTCTCGACCCCCCGCCCCCACCACCCGGACACCGCCCGCCCCCGCGTGGCGTAGGAAGTCCGGCCCCGCCGGCGTTTGTGGCGCGGGGGTCCGGGGGCGGCGCCCCGGCAACGGCGCCGCACCCGGCCGAACCGGCCGAACCGGCCGAACCGGCCGAACCGGCCGAACCGGCCGAACCGGCCGAACCGGCGGAGCCGGACCGCGCCGCGCCGCGCCGCGCCGCAGGCCACCGGTACCCCGTGCGGCGGCGCAGCCCACCGGCCCGATAGCCTTCGGCTCATGACCGCACCGCTTTTCTCGGGTAGGGCCCGCCGCAGCGTCGCGGCCCTCGGAGCCGTGTCCGCCGGCCTCCTCCTCCTCTCCGCCTGCGGCGAGAAGCCGACACCGCTGGCGACCGTGACGGTCGGCACCTCGTCGGTGTCCGCCGAAGCCTCCTGCCACAACGACGGCAAGGAGCTCTCCATGGACCAGGTCCAGGAGTGCCTCACCAACCTCAAGAACCCCAAGACCGTCGAGTACGCCCGCGGTGACACGCTGCGTCTCGGTGTCGAGCCGGAGATCGTCGAGGACGGCAAGCGCTGGTCGGCGGTCCTGGACGGCCAGCCGATCACCGAGCCCTCCTCGAACACCTACCGCAGCTTCCCGGGCGCCGACGTCTTCGCGACCGGCGGCCAGGGCGAGGCCCCGTCCTCCAAGAAGCTCGCGTTCCTGCAGATCGCCGAGGACGGCAAGCCGCTCGCCGTCTGGTCCTTCAACCTCAAGCTCAAGTAACCGGGCGGCGGCGGTGCGCGCGCTCGTCGTGACCGCGGTGGCGGCGGAGGCAGACTCCGTCACCACCGGGCTGACCCCTCATCCGGACACTCCTGGTCCTGAGCCACGCACCTTGCCCGGCGGCTACCTCATCAACCGCCGGGACCTTCCGGGCATCGCCTTCGACGTGCTCGTCGGGGGCGTCGGTCCGGCGGCGGCCGCCGCCGGGACCGCCACGGCCCTGGCCCTGGCCCTCGCCGACTACTCGCTCGTCGTCTCCGCCGGCATCGGCGGCGGGTTCGCGCCCGCCGCCCCGCTCGGTTCCCTCGTGGTCGCCGACGCGATCGTCGCCGCCGACCTGGGGGCCGATACCCCCGACGGCTTCCTCGACGTGACGGAGCTGGGCTTCGGGCACAGTGTGCACCTGCCGCCCGCCGAGCTCGCCGCCCGCGCCGCCGAGGCGACCGGGGCGCTGCTCGCGCCCGTGCTGACCGTCTCCACCGTGACCGGGACCGCCGCCCGGGCCGCCGCGCTCGCCGCCCGGCACCCGATGGCCGGGGCCGAGGCCATGGAGGGTTTCGGGGTCGCGGAGGCGGCCGCCGCGCACGGGCTGCCCGTACTGGAGATCCGCGCCGTGTCCAACGCCGTGGGCCCTCGTGACCGTGCCGCCTGGCGGATCGGGGACGCGCTGACCGCGCTCGCCGGCGGCTTCCGCGTGCTGGGGCCCGTACTCGCGAACTGGGGAGAACGCCATGAGCACCCGCACCGGTGAACCGCTGAAGATCGCCTATTCGCCCTGCCCGAACGACACCTTCGTCTTCGACGCGTGGGCCCACGGCCGGGTACCGGGCGCGCCCGCCCTCGACGTCACCTTCGCGGACATCGACCTCACCAACGGCATGGCCGAGCGCGGCGAGCTGGACGTGCTGAAGGTGTCGTACGCCGTCCTCCCATGGGTCCTGGAGGAGTACGCGCTGCTGCCTTGCGGCGGGGCGCTGGGGCGCGGCTGCGGCCCACTCGTACTGACCCGCGAGCCGGGGCTCGACCTGACCGGGCGGACGGTGGCCGTGCCGAGCGAACGCTCCACCGCCTACCTGCTGTTCCGGCTGTGGGCCGCGGACGTGCTGCCGGAGGGCGTCGGCAAGGTCGTCGTCCTGCCGTTCCACGAGATCATGCCGGCGGTCCGGGACGGCCGGGTGGACGCCGGGCTGGTGATCCACGAGGCCCGGTTCACCTATCAGGACTACGGGTTGCACTGCCTGGCCGACATGGGTGAGCACTGGGAGTCCACGACCGGCCTGCCGATCCCACTGGGCGCGATCATCGCCCGGCGCTCGCTGGGCGCGGAGCGGCTGCGCGCGCTGGCCGAGTCGGCCCGTACGTCGGTCCGGATGGCCTGGGACGACCCGGAGGCCTCCCGCCCGTACGTCCGCGCGCACGCCCAGGAGCTGGACCCGGCCGTCGCCGACCAGCACATCGGTCTCTACGTCAACGAGTTCACCGCGGACCTCGGCGATTCCGGCTACGCGGCGGTGCGCGGGCTGCTCACACGGGCGGCGGCCGAGGGTCTGGTACCGGCCATCCCGCCCGGCTCGCTGGACTTCCCGCAGGACTGACCGCCCGCACACACGACTGCGCCCCGCCGCTCTTTCGAGTGGCGGGGCGCAGTCGTACGCGTGACGGTGCGAGGTTCAGACGTCGAGCTGGTCGGCCACCGCGCGCAGCAGTCCGGCGATCTTCGTGCCGTGCACCTTGTCGGGGTAGCGGCCGCGCTCCAGCATCGGGGTGATGTTCTCCAGGAGGGTCGTGAGGTCCTGCACGATCGAGGCGAGCTCGTCGGGCTTGCGCCGCTGCGCAGCCGCGACGGAGGGTGCCGGGTCCAGTACCGTCACCGAAAGTGCCTGGTCACCGCGCTGGCCCGCGACGACACCGAACTCGACGCGCTGGCCGGGCTTGAGAGCGTCCACCCCGGCAGGGAGCACCGACGAGTGGACGAAGACGTCGCCGCCGTCGTCGCGGGAGAGAAAGCCGAAGCCCTTCTCACTGTTGAACCACTTGACCTTGCCGGTAGGCACGTCCGTCCTCTGTCCTTGTGCTCGTCGGGGGTCCGAAGTGCCGTGAACGGCTCCGGACAACAGCGCAGCGGGCCATGTGTGACCCGCCACCTCAAGGCTAATGGTCGGGGGCCGGGTGACAAGACGTTCCCCGGTCCTTCACGGTCGGCTGCTTCGGCCAGGGAACTACCCTGGTGAGGTGACTGTTACTCCTCATTCAGACGAAGCGCGGCCCGGCGACGGACTCGTCAAGGCCGGCGGCATCGTGTTCATCGCCGGGGCCGTGGCCACGCTGGCGACCATGGCTCCGCTCTTCCTCGACATCGACCCGTTCCCGCCGTACGCGTGGGCGGTCTGCATGCTCATGGGCGTCGGCTTCGCCCTCTCCGCGGCGGGCGTGCTCCGCTCGGCCTCGGCGCAGCGCCGGGCCGCCCGGGCCTCGCAGGCGTAGCCGCCCGGGAAGCTTTCAGACGGGCTGCGCGGCGACGTACTGCGCGAGCCACTGGGGCAGCGCGGTGAGGTCGGGCAGCACCACGTCCGCGCCCGCCTCGCGCAGTTCCTCCTCCGGGCACGGGCCGGTCGGCACCACCACGGACAGCGCGCCGGCCGTGCGGGCCCCGCGTACGTCGCCGACGTGGTCGCCGACGTAGACCTGCGCCCCGTACTCGCGCAGCGCACCGGCCTTGGCCTCCGCCCAGAGCCAGCCGACGACCGCGTCGGGCTCGATGCCGAGGTGCGACAGGTGCAGGCGGGCGTTGGGCTCGTGCTTGGCCGTGACGACGATCGCGCGGCCGCCCAGCGCCTGGACGGCCTCGATCGCCTCGCGGGCGCCCGGCATGGCCGGGGTCGGCCCGATGCCGTACATGGGGTAGATCTCGCGGTAGCGGTCGGCCACGGCCGGGATCTCGGCCTCCGGGAACCAGTGCGCGAGCTCCTCCTCCAGCGGCGGACCCAGCCGGGTGACCGCCTCGTCGGCATCGATGAAGGTTCCCGTCTCGGAGGAAAGGGCCTGGTAGGCGGCCTTGATTCCCGGGCGCGAGTCGATGAGGGTCATGTCGAGGTCGAAGCCGACGGTGAGGTTCATACCTTCCATTGTGCCGAGGCGCCCGCACGGCAGGCCGACTGCGGGCCGACTGCGCGCCTACATCAGGGGAACGCACGCCGAAGACCGCCCGCCGTCCGGCGCGGCCCACGCATCCTGCACCTCCTTCGAATCCCTCATATCCGTGCTCAACCTTTTCCCGGCGGCGGCACTCAGGACAGGGGTGAGACACACCATGTGAAGGGGAGGGCGGATGCCACCAGGCACCGAGCACGACTTCGAGGCCTTTGCCCGGGCCGGTCAGCGCAAGCTGTACCGGACCGCGTACCTGCTGTGCGGGAACGCCGACGGCGCACGCGATCTGACGCAGACGACGCTCGCGAAGCTGTTCCAGCACTGGCGGCGGGTGTCCGCCGCCGAGCATCCCGACGCGTACGCCAGAACCGTGCTCACCCGCACCTTCCTCGCCGAGCGGCGGCGGCGCCTGCGTGACCTGCTGGCCCACACGCGCGCCGATCCGCCGTCCCGGCCCGAGCACGCCGACCTGCGCGTCACCCTGCTCGCCGCGCTGGCCGAACTCCCGCCGCGGGCCCGCGCCATGGTCGTCCTGCGCTACTGGGAGGACCTGAGCGTCGAGACCGTCGCCGAACTGCTGCGCTGCAGCGAGGGCACGGTCAAGAGCCAGTGCTCGCGCGCCCTGACGAAGCTGCGCGCGCGGCTCGGCGAGGCCCACATCTACGCCACCGAGAGCTGAGGAGACGCCATGGGTACCAACGAGGACCACACGGAAGACCGGGCCGCAGCCAGGCTCGTCCGGGACGCGATGGACCGTGCGACCGCGGAACTGCCCGCCACGGTGGACCTGGTGGGCCCGGCCCGCGCCCAGGGCCTGCGCCGCAGGGCGCGCGTCCGGGCGGCGATCGGCGGTGCGGTACTGGCCGTGGCCGGGCTCGGCCTGGCCGGAGCCTTCGTCCTGCCGGGCGACGGCGACGGCCGGGGGGCGACCGGAGCCACCGGGGTCATCGACGTGGCCGCGCCGCCGGCGAGCTCCGGACCGCCGCCGCCTATCCACCTCGAACCCAGTCCGGGCGAATCGTCGATGGCCGACCTGCCGCCCGCCGAGCGGGCCCGGCAGGAGAACTTCCAGAACCAGGCCGTCGAAGTGCTCCAGCGGCTGCTGCCCCCGTCGGTCGGCACCGTGCAGCGGATCGACCTCAACGTGCGGCACTACCAGGGCACCAAGGACGGCAAGGCCTTCCACATCATCTTCTCGGTGCGGCCGTTCGAACCGGGCACCTCTCCCCAGGCCTGCCGGAACGTCAAGGGCCGGGTCTGCTCGAAGGCCACCCTGCCCGGCGGCATCGAGGCCAATGCGTGGATCTCGCCGGTCAACAACGGCACGGTCACCGAGTCCCGGGTCTCGTTCCGTTACGGCGCGAGCGACGTCTCGCTGGCCGTCAGCCCGCACGACGCGTCGAACACCTCGGCGCCCGTCACCGCCCAACAGCTCCTCGACCTCGCCAAGTCCTCCGCCTTCCTCGACCTGGTCAAGGCGGCCGACCGCGACCCGGTGGAAGAGATGCAGCGCACGATCGTAGGCGGCTGACCGCCCCGACCCCGCCGGCCACATCCAGCCCCGCCGCGCCCCCGGCTACCGCCGCCGCGCCCGCCACACCAGGTACAGCGCGGAGGCCAGCGCGGCGCCCCGCAGGACCCACGGCCCCATCCCGTGCAGCGCCCCGCTCAGCTGGTCGTCGGGCAGCGTCTCGCCCCACTTGCCGTTCATCCGGCCCCACACCCACAGCACCGCCCCCGCGAGCACCGCGCCGGGCGGGCCGAAGACCGCCCATTTCCGCTCGGCCGGCCTCAGCACGCGCGAGGCGAACGGAAGGAGCCAGCCGACCACGAGGAGCAGCCAGTAGCCGGTGACCATGCCGACGACGAGGACGGCCGCCGCCAGCAGCAGGAGGGCGTTCGGCCGCGGGCGGGCGGCCGGGGCCGCCGGGGCTTCCGGCCCGGCGGCCCCGGCCGCCGCGTCCTTCTTCGCGCGCCGCCGCTCGCGCAGGAACCGTACGAGGCTCCGCGCGCGCCCCTCGTCCTCCCCGGGCCGAGCCGGCGCCGCCGCCGCCTCCCCCGGCTCGTCCTCCGCCCCTTCCTTGAACAGGTCCGGGATCTCGATGCCGCCCGCGAAGCCGTCGACCTGCGGGCCCGCCCCGTACGCCGCCGGGCTCACCCGCCACCAGTCGGGCTCGGCCCCGCCGGAGGGGCCGAGCTCGTCCAGCCCGGCCAGGTGCGGCGGCACGTTCTCGGGCTCCGCCGCCGGGCGGGCCGGGGCCGCCTTCCGGCTGCGCAGGCGGCCCGGTCCCCGCTGGACGGGGACCGACAGGCCGGCGTCGGCGGGGGCCGCGGGGGCAGGGGCGGGCGCCGCGCCCTGCCGGGAGCCGAGGGTGTCCAGGACCTCCTCGGGCGTGCCGATCCGCTCCAGAATGCGCCGTACGGCGGCCGGGGTGTCCGGGTCGTACTTGGCGCGCCGACGGTCGATCTCGTCCCGCAGCCCCGACACCAGCCGCATCCGGTCACCGGAGGACAGCTGCCGCTGTTGCGCCAAGTCCCCGACGCGGCTCAGATATTCGTAGACCAGATGGTCGCTTTCGATCCCCACGCCCAGGCTCCTCCCTTACCCCCTGTCCCGAAGGTAGCGCGTGCGCCCGTGGAGCTGCTGCGGGCGCAGCGGATACCGTTGACCGGATGGGGACCGGCCGACTGACCGGCCGACGCGACCAGGAGGCGACTGTGCCCGAGGCAAGCACTGCGGCGGGATCCGCCGGCGGGAGCCCGGCGGGAAGCTCCCCGCGTTCACTCGCCGAGGCGCTGCGCGCCCGTGACGACGCGGCGCTCGCGGCCCTGTTGCGCGCCCGCCCGGACCTGCTCGGGCCGGTGCCGGGCGATGTGACGCAGCTGGCCACCCGGGCCGGCACCCGGGCTTCGGTGGTGCGCGCCCTGGACCGGCTGGACCGGTTCGCCCTGCAGACCGCCGAGGCCCTCGCGGTGGGCCCGGACCCGTGCCCGTACCCGGTGCTGGAGGGGCTGCTGACGGGCGGCGAGGACGAACGGGCCCGCGCCGAGCTCCCCGGCGCCCTGGCCACCCTGCGCGACCAGGCCCTGGTGTGGGGCGACGAGGACCGGCTGCGGCTGGTCCGCACCGCGCGCGAGCTGCTCGCCCCCTCGGCCTCCCGCCCCTCCCCCACGGGCCTCGGGCCGACGGTCGCCGAGGCCACGGCCGGGATGTCGCCGACCCGGGTGCAGGAGATCGTGGCGGCCGTCGGGCTGCCCGCCACCCACGACCCGGTGTCCGCGGTGACCGCGCTGACCGGGCTGTTCACCGATCCGGAGCGGATGTCGGCGCTGCTGGACGAGGCTCCGGCGGAGGCGCACCAGGTGCTGGGGCGGCTCGTGTGGGGGCCGCCGTACGGGGAGGTCACCCCGAATCCGACGCCGCCGGTGCGCTGGCTGCGCGACCGGGGCCTGCTGCTGCCCGCGACGGCGCGGACGGTCGTGCTGCCCCGCGAGGTGGCGCTGCACCTGCGCGGCGGGCTCGCGCACCGGGACACCGCGCCGGTGGCTCCGCCGGTGCCCGCGCACCGCGAGCACCGTCCACAGCTTGTGGACGCGAACGCCGCCGGGCAGGCGCTGGCCGCGCTGGCCACCGTCGAGGAGCTGGTGAAGTCCTGGGAGCACGCCGGTCCGCCGGTCCTGCGGGCGGGCGGGCTCTCCGTACGGGACCTGAAGCGGACCGCGGCCCTGCTGGACACGACCGAGCCGCAGACGGCCTTCTGGGCCGAACTGGCCTACGCGGCCGGTCTGCTGGCCAGCGACGGGGAGGCGGACGAGCGGTACGCGCCCACCCCGGCCTTCGACGACTGGGTCGAACTGCCGCCCGCCGAGCGCTGGTCGCACCTCGCGGCGGCCTGGCTGCCGGCCACCCGCACGGCCCCGCTGGTCGGCGAGCAGGACACCAAGGGGCGCACGCTCTCCGCGCTCGGCCCCGAACTCGACCGGTCCGCCGCCCCCGAGGTGCGCCGGCGCGTGCTGGAGCTCCTCGGCGACCTGCCCGAGGGCGCGTCGCCCGACCCGGAGACCCTGTTGGCGCGGCTCGCCTGGGAGCGTCCCGTACGCGGGGCGAGCGATCTGCGGGCGCGTCTCGCGCACTGGGTGCTGGTCGAGGCGGAGGTCCTCGGCGTGACCGGCCGGGGCGCCCTGTCCGGTCCCGGCCGGGCCATGCTGGAGCACCGCGACCCGGCCCCGCTGCTGGCCCCGCTGCTGCCGGAGCCGGTGGACCACGTGCTGCTGCAGGCCGACCTGACGGCGGTGGCCCCGGGCCCGCTGCGCCGCCCGCTGGGCGACACCCTCGCCGTGCTCGCGGACGTGGAGTCCAAGGGCGGGGCGACGGTGTACCGGTTCACGCCCGGCTCGGTGCGCCGGGCCCTGGACGCCGGTCATGCCGCCGCGGACCTGCACGCCTTCCTCAAGGAGCACAGCCGTACGCCGGTGCCGCAGCCGCTGGCCTACCTGATCGACGACGTGGCCCGCCGGCACGGACACCTGCGGGTCGGCGCGGCCTCCTCGTACGTGCGCTGCGACGACGACGCGATGCTGGGCGAGATCCTGGCCGACAAGCGGTCGGCCGGGCTGGGGCTGCGCCGCCTCGCGCCGACGGTGCTGGCGGCGCAGGCGGATCCGACCGTGCTGCTGGAGGGGTTGCGGGCGATGGGTTACGCGCCGGCCGCGGAGTCCCGTACCGGCGACGTGCTGGTGGCGCGGGCCGACGCCCACCGCACCCCGGCCCGCTCGGCGCCCGTACCGGTGCCGGAGGGTCCGCCGGTGCCGGACGCGACGCTGCTGGCGGCGGCCGTACGGGCGATCCGCGCGGGCGACGTGGCGGCGACGGCGGTGCGCAAGGAGCCCGCGACGGCCTCCGCCGCCGGGACCGGGGTGCCGGGCGAACTGCCGCGCACGAGTGCGGCGGAGACCCTGGCGACGGTGCAGGCGGCCGCGCTGACCGGGTCGGCGGTGTGGATCGGGTACGTGAACGCGGAGGGCGCGGCGAGCCAGCGGGTCATCGCGCCGGTCCGGGTGGAGGGCGGCTTCGTCACCGGGTACGACCACACGGCGGACGAGGTACGGACGTACGCGCTGCACCGGATCACCGGTGTCGCGGAACTGGCGGACGACCAGGTGTGACGACCAGGTGTAGGGGGTGGGGTCGGCGGGGCGGCCGCGGCTGCCGGTCCGCGCCGCCCGCGCCGAAAACCGATGGTCAGCAGGGTGACGGGCCGTCATCCTGGGCCCATGTCCGACGAGCACGTACCGAACCGCCAGATCCGCGCGGCGCACACCGACACCACCGTCACGGTGTACCAGGCCTATTCCCCGGCGCTCGGGGTGCCGGCCGCCCGCGACGGGCGCTTCCCGCCCGCCTGGAAGCGGGAGCGGATGACGTGGATCAAGCCGTCGTTCCTGTGGATGATGTACCGCTGCGGCTGGGGGGCCAAGGACGGCCAGGAGACGGTGCTGGCGATCGAGATCACCCGCGAGGGCTTCGACCGGGCACTGCGCGACGCCTGCCTGTCGCACTACGCGCGGGGCGTGCACGCGGACCGGACGGCCTGGAAGGAAGCGCTGCGCGGGGCGCCCGCCCGGGTCCAGTGGGACCCGGAGCGGGACCTGCGGCTGAACCCGCTGCCGTACCGCTCGCTCCAGCTGGGCCTGTCCGGTCCGGCGTCGCGGGCGTACGCCGACGAGTGGACGGTCTCCATCCGTGATGTGACCGGGCTGGCCCGGGAGGTCCGCGGTCTGCTCGGGGCCGGGGACGAGGCGGCCGCGCGCGCCCTGCTGCCCGTGGAGACCCCGTACCCCGCGGGTCCGCTGCCCCACCTGGGCGCGTAGCCGGTCGGTCCCGCTCGGCCCCGGTCGGCCCCGCTCGGTCCCGGCCGGTTCAGTCGCGGATGAGCACGACGACGAATCCCGCGACGACACCCACCAGCAGGGCGAGCAGGGAGTAGCGGGGCCGGTTCTCGCGCAGCACCGGGAGGTAGTGGTCGACGGCGAAGCGGCCCGGCCCGGTGAGGGTGAGGGCGACGATCGCGGCGAACAGCACCACTTCGAGTTCCACGCCCTTGGGCGGGAAGTAGGCGCTCAGGCCCCGGACGTCGAGGACGTTGATGAAGGTGCCGGTCAGGGCCGCTCCGGCGAGCGGGGTGAGCAGGCCGAGGGCGAGGCCGAGGCCGCCCAGGGTCTCGGCGAGACCGGCGATGACGGCCATGGCGTCGCCGGCGGGGTAGCCGGCCGCCGTGAAGCCCTTGCCGGTCGCGGTGAGGCCCGGGCCGCCGAACCAGCCGAAGAGCTTCATCGTGCCGTGGCCGGCCATGCTCAGGCCGACGACGAGCCGGAGCAGGAGCAGGCCGGTGTCGTGGGTGACGGTGGTGGCGGGAGCCGAGGAGGTGCTGAGGAGCGTGCGGTCCCAGCTTGCTTGCGTCATGAGGGTCCGTTCCGACGTCGCCTGTGGGCGCCAGTGGGCGCCTGCCACCCTAGGCCGCGCGCCGGTGACGCTCCGGGAGTGACGTCGCCGCCCGTCCCATCGGCCCGCGGCGTCTACCCGTTCGGCCCTGGAACACCTGGACACGACCGCGCCGAAAGGCCGTCCCCACCCGTTGGCTACCCTCTCGGACCATGTCTGACCTGCCTCCTTTCCACAGCGCGATCATCGACGCGATCATCGGCCACGCCGGCCGGGCGACACTTCCCTTCCAGCGGATCCACCGGTCGGAGCAGTACGCGACGGCCTTCTGGTTCAACGAACTCGTGGAGGAGACCGCCGAGGGTGCGGTCGTCCGGCAGTACCTGGTGACCGCCGGTGAGCCGACGAGGGTCGAGACGGCCGAGATCACCCTCCGGCCGCAGCTGTGCGCACCCGCGATGAGCGCGGAGAAGCTGGCGATGACGGACTTCGCGCAGGGGTGGACCCACCTCGGGGACCTGGGCGTGGCGGTCATGCCCGACACCGCGCTGTACGCGCACGCCGCGCGCAAGGGGTGGAGCTGGACCACGGACGAGATCACCGACGGCGTCGCGGCCACGGAGGAGGACATCGCCGGTCTCGACGGGACGCCGGTCCCCGCCTACGTCCTCGGCCACGATGTCGGTGCCGGGAACGGCGCGCGGGAGCAGGCCGTCGTGGTCGGGCAGATCGTGCGCACCGGCGAGGACGGCGTCCGCTGGGTCGGGACCCTGCCGCAGGGGTGCGTCGGCGCACCGGTGTTCATCGGCACCGGTCTCGGCGAGAACAGCTTCAAGCTGGTCTGCGTCGGCGTGGCGCTGCCCGGCGACGGGCATCACCCGATCGCGACCTTCGACCGCATCCGCACGGCCCTGGGCGCCCTCGCCCCGGACGCCGACACCGCGCCCGCCCCGGACGTACAGCCCGTCGAACCGAAGCGTCGCTGGTGGCAGCGGCGCGGCTGACGCCGACCGCCGCGGCCGGCGGCGAGCACGGGTCTCACCTGGGGGCGTGGTCGGTCCGCCGATGTGCGCGATGCTCCCGGTCCAGGCGGCGAGGTCCCGCTCGTTGTGCCCGGCGGCGAGACACCCCCCTAGGGCTCCAGCCGGAAGCCGTCGGCGACGAGGGTCCGCGGTATCGCGAAGTCGGCGGGCACGAAGGGCTGCCGGTCTTGGTTCAGGCCAGGACGGTACGTGCCTCCGCCGCCAGGGTCAGCAGCTTTTCCACCGGCCACTGGTCGTCCGCGTGCACCCCGTAACCGGCGGCCAGGACGCGTCCGTCCGGCGCGATCAGGAAGTCCGCCGGCAGCCCCAGGCGCCCGCCGTCCTGGACGAGCGTCGGCGGCTTCGCCCGGCCGCGCAGGATGTCGAGCGTGCCGACGGCGATCGCCCGCCAGGCGCGCGCGGCCAGCAGGGCGCGGTAGGACGACTCGACGCCGAACTCCGCGTACAGCCGCTTGCGGGGGTCCGCGACGACGGCGAAGGGCAGGTCGGCGACGTGTTCGCGCAGTTCGTCGGCGCCGGAGTGGAAGACCACGACCTCCCGGATCCCGGCGGCTTCTATCTCGGCGTGCCGCCGCACCACCGAGCGCAGGTGCAGATGACAGATGGGGCAGCCGGCGAACCGGCGGAACTGCAGGTGGACGAGGTGTCCGGGGTCGGGGACGGCCACGGGCGCGCCGTCCGCGACGGCGGTGAGCGTGCGGGTACGGACGATGGAACCGGTGTCGAGCTGCACTGAGGTCTCCTCCGTAAGCGTATGTCGTACACCTACAGCGTAAGCGTATGTCGTACGCTGTCAACACCATGCCGCGCCCCCGCTCACTCACCCCGGACCAACTGGCCGCCGCGGCCCTCGCCGTGATCGACCGTGAGGGTCTCCCCGGACTGTCCATGCGTGCCGTCGCCGTCGAACTCGGCATCAGCACCATGGCCCTGTACCGGTACGTCCAGGACCGCGGGGAGCTGGAGGCCCTCGTCGTCGAGCTGGTCCTCGGCGCCGTCGACAGCACCCCGCCGCCCCTGACCGCCGGCCCCTGGCCCGACCGCATCACGCTCCTCGTCGACCGGATGCGGGACACCGTCGGCGCGCACCCCGCCGTGCTGCCGCTCACCATGAGCCACCGGCACCGCTCCCCCGGCGTGCTGCGCTGGGGCGAGACCGTCCTCGGAGTGCTCGGCGAGGCCGGGTTCGGGGCCGAGGAGCGGATCATCGCCCTGCGGGCCCTGCTCGCCTACGTGATCGGCGCGATCCAGCAGGAACACCTCGGCGCCCTCTCCGGAGCGGGCACCGCCGCGATCGCCGAACTCCCGGCGCACGAGTACCCGTACCTGACCGAGGCCGCCCTCGGCGCCCGCTCCCTCACCCCGGACCGCGAGTTCCACGGCGGCCTCGCCCTGCTCCTGGACGGCCTGGGCCGCTGACCCGCCCAGGGCCCCGCCCAGGGCCCCGCCCAGGGCCCCGCCCAGGGCCCCACCCGGTGCCCCGCGGCGTGCCCCACCCGGTGCCCCGAGGCGGCCCCGCCGAAGCGCCGTGTTCCCACCCTCCGCGCCGTACGGCACACTGGAGGTTTGACCTGAATGAAACGGGGCGCCGCGCGTGAATGGTCCACTCATCGTCCAGAGCGACAAGACCCTCCTTCTCGAAGTCGACCACGAGCTCGCCGGAGCCGCCCGGCGTGCCATCGCCCCCTTCGCCGAGCTGGAGCGGGCCCCCGAGCACATCCACACCTACCGGATCACCCCGCTCGGCCTGTGGAACGCCCGGGCCGCCGGCCATGACGCCGAGCAGGTCGTCGACGCGCTCGTCGAGTACTCCCGCTACCCCGTCCCGCACGCACTCCTCGTCGACGTCGCCGAGACCATGGCGCGCTACGGCCGCCTGACCCTCTCCAAGCACCCCGTGCACGGACTGGTGCTGACCAGCACCGACCGGCCGGTGCTGGAGGAGATCCTGCGGTCCAAGAAGGTCGCCCCGCTCGTCGGTGCGCGGCTCGACGCCGACACCGTGGCCGTGCACCCCTCCGAGCGCGGGCAGATCAAGCAGACGCTGCTCAAGCTGGGCTGGCCCGCCGAGGACCTCGCCGGCTACGTGGACGGCGAGGCCCACCCGATCGACCTGGCCGAGAACGGCTGGGCCCTGCGGCCGTACCAGCAGCAGGCCGTCGAGGGCTTCTGGCACGGCGGCTCCGGTGTGGTCGTGCTGCCCTGCGGCGCCGGCAAGACGCTGGTCGGCGCCGGGGCCATGGCGATGGCCAAGGCGACGACGCTGATCCTGGTGACGAACACCGTCTCGGCCCGCCAGTGGAAGCACGAGCTGGTCAAGCGGACCTCGCTGACGGAGGACGAGATCGGCGAGTACTCCGGTACCCGCAAGGAGATCCGGCCCGTCACCATCGCCACCTACCAGGTCCTCACGACCAAGCGGAAGGGCGTCTACCCGCACCTGGAGCTCTTCGACTCCCGCGACTGGGGCCTGATCGTCTACGACGAGGTGCACCTGCTGCCCGCGCCGGTCTTCAAGTTCACCGCCGACCTGCAGGCGCGCCGCCGGCTCGGCCTGACCGCGACGCTGGTGCGCGAGGACGGGCGCGAGTCGGACGTCTTCTCGCTCATCGGGCCGAAGCGGTTCGACGCCCCGTGGAAGGAGATCGAGGCGCAGGGCTACATCGCGCCCGCCGACTGCGTGGAGGTCCGGGTCAATCTGACGGAGTCGGAGCGGCTCGCCTACGCGACCGCCGAGACGGAGGAGAAGTACCGCTTCTGCGCGACGACGGCGACGAAGCGCAAGGTCACCGAGGCGCTGGTGGCCAAGCACCGCGGTGAGCAGACCCTCGTCATCGGGCAGTACATCGACCAGCTCGACGAGCTGGGCGAGCACCTGGACGCCCCCGTCATCAAGGGCGAGACGTCCAACGCGCAGCGCGAGAAGCTCTTCAACGCCTTCCGCGAGGGCGAGATCAGCGTGCTGGTCGTCTCGAAGGTCGCGAACTTCTCCATCGACCTGCCGGAGGCCACCGTCGCCATCCAGGTGTCGGGCACCTTCGGCTCCCGCCAGGAGGAGGCCCAGCGCCTGGGCCGCGTGCTGCGGCCGAAGGCGGACGGACACGAGGCGCGCTTCTACTCGGTCGTCGCCCGCGACACGATCGACCAGGACTTCGCGGCGCACCGCCAGCGGTTCCTCGCCGAGCAGGGGTACGCCTACCGGATCATGGACGCCGACGAGCTGCTGGCGAGCGACTGACTCCGGCACGCGCGGGCGGTCAGGACGGCCAGTAAGGGAGCGCACCAGACCCACAGCGGCGGCCAGTCCAGTACGAGGTCCCGGGCCGCGTCGGCCAGGTGCCGGGTCCAGAACTCGGCGGAGGCCTCCGGCAGGACCAGCAGCCCGAGCAGGGCGGTCCCGGCCGAGGCCGCCAGCGCGGTGAGCCCGGCGCGGACGCGGCGGGTCAGCAGGAGGTACGCGGCGATGGCCGCCGGGGCGAGGGTGATCCCGGCGGCGACGCCCAGCGCGAAGCCCTTGCCGAGCGCGGAGCGCGGCCGCCCGAGGTCCCACAGGACCAGGCAGGCGAGAGCCAGGTTGATCAGCCCGGGCAGCGGTGCCTGGAACAGCGGCTGCAGCCACAGCCCGGCGATGGTGGCGGCCAGCACGGGCCCGGGCCGGGACCGGAGTCCGGCAAGGCGGCAGGACAGCGTGATCAGCAGGGCGAGCAGGCCGGCGTTGCCGAGGACGAGGACGGCCTTCAGCGCTCCGCTCGGCAGCCACGCGGCGGGCGTGAACAGGATCGCAGCGAACGGCGGATACGTGGCGGACGGCCCCCACTCGGCGGCGGAGAAGCCCTGGACGAGGGCGTCGGCCACCGGAATGCGCAGGGCGATGCAGAGCACACCGAGCAGCAGCAGCGAGCCGGTCAGCAGCACACCGGCGAGGGACGACGGTGAGCGGCTGGGAACGGGACTCCGGGTCACCCGCGTGACCCTAGTGGATCAGCGGATGTGCTGCGTGGGGCCCGAGGTCAGTGGCGTATGACGCCCGCGTCCTCGGCGTATTCACCGAGCACGACGACGCTGACGGCGGTCGCCGCGAAGATCTTGACGGCGCGCAGCATGCCGCCGAGGCCGTTGCGCGGACGGGAGTCGGATGCGGCGCCGCTAGGACGGCTGCCCTGGATCGAGGTGAAGGTTGCGGGGCTCATGCATCCATGGTGCGTTTTCGCGCCGTCCCGCACATCGCTCCCGGGAGGGAACCTCAAAGGCCCCCGGGTCCTCCTCCCGTCGCATGCGTACCCCTAGGGGTGGATACCAAGGTCTGACACTCTCCGGTACGACGCGGTACGACGCGGTACGACACCCGTCCGGATGCACACGGGCGGGTCGGGACGGACCCTGGGAAGGTCCGCGGCGCCGCCGACCACGCCAGGGGAGTGATCCGCATGACCCACCGTTCCCGGACGCAGCGGCTCGCGCTGCTCTCCGCATCGACAGCCCTGGTCACAGGAGGGCTGCTGCCGTCCGCCACCGCGCTCGCCGCCCCGGCACACGCCGCCGCGGTCGCCGTCGCTGCCGCCCCCACGCCCACGCCCACATCCCCGTCGACAAAATTCGCCCGGGAGGCGGTGAAGACCACCGATCCCCCCAGCGGCATCACGGCCGAGCTCCCCGGAAAGGCCAAGGTCCGCATGGGTGCCATCCCCATGGAGGGCGGTTCCGTCGACGCCCGCGTGTACGGGGTGGAGACCCCGGACGGAGCCTCCGGCTTCGCCGTCTACGACATGCCGGGCGACCGGATTCCGCTGGAAGACGCCCTCAAGGGCTTCGTCGACGCGTACGGCCTGACCGGCGCCGGGACCCTGACCAGTGACGACGTCCGCAAGACGACGGTGGACGGCCGCCCGGCCCTCGACGCGACCCTCTCCGGCGAGGACCCCGAGGGATCCTCGGTCGGCTCCATCCGCTTCATCTCCGACGACGACCATCTCGTCATGGCCCTGACCTTCGGTCCCGAGGCCAAGGAGAAGGACCTGAAGGAGATGCACCAGCAGCTCCTCTCCTCCCTCACGATCCCCTGATCCCCGCCTCCGATATTCGTTCGCGCCGCACCGCCCCGGTGGCTAGAATCTCCGCTCTTGCCGCCTCCCGCCGCCTCATCGGGGAGAGCCGCCCTCCGGCCGGAAACCGGCGGGCCATCTGTTCCGCATCCAGCAGCTGGAGGCAGTTCCGTGCCCGCGCACGCCCCCGAGACCACGCACGACGACCCGACCGCGAACGCGACCTCGAAGCCGGCCTCGAACCCGATCGCGAACCCGATCGCCGACCCGGCGGCGCCCACCGACCCGCTGGGCCGCGAGCGGGCCCACCTCACCGCCTCGCGTTCCGCCCTGCGCGCCATGCGCGAGGACGTCGAGTCCCTCGACATCCGCGACGTCACCGCGAACTGGGTCAACGCGATCGTCCTCCAGGCCCAGATCGACGACCGCATCAAAGCCCTCGCCGACCTCGCCCACACCCCGCTGTTCTTCGGCCGCCTCAACTACCTGCACGCGCCGGGCGCGGAGCTCGCCGAGGGCGCGGAGGGCGAGCAGTTCTACATCGGCCGCCGCCACGTCCACGACGCCGGCGGCGACCCGATGGTCATCGACTGGCGCGCGCCCGTCTCCCAGCCGTTCTACCGGGCCTCCAAGACCGACCCGCAGGACATCGCGCTGCGCAGGCGCTTCGGTTACACCGGCGGCGAGCTGACGGCGTACGAGGACGAGCACCTGTCCGACCCCGGCGAGGCGGCCGTGGTCAGCAAGCTGCTCCAGCAGGAGATCGAGCGCCCGCGCGTGGGCCCGATGCGGGACATCGTCGCGACGATCCAGCCCGAGCAGGACAAACTCGTCCGCTCCGGCCTGACCGGTTCCGTCTGCGTGCAGGGCGGCCCCGGCACCGGCAAGACCGCCGTCGGCCTGCACCGGGTCGCCTACCTGCTCTACGCGCACCGCGACCGCCTCGCCCGCACCGGCACGCTCGTCATCGGGCCGAACCGTTCCTTCCTGCACTACATCGAGCAGGTCCTGCCGGCCCTGGGCGAGCTGGAGGTCAAGCAGGCCACCGTCGACGACCTGGTCGCCCGCGCCGGCCTGGAGGTACGCGGCACGGACGCCGCCGAAACCGCCGTGGTCAAGGGCGACGCCCGCATGGCGGAGGTACTGGGCCGCGCCGTCCGCTCCCACGTCACCCGCCCCACGGAGCCGCTGATGGTGGTCCGCGGCTCGCGCCGCTGGCGGGTGCCCGCGTACGAGCTGGAGGAGATGGTCGAGGAGCTGCAGAAGCGCGACATCCGCTACGGCGCCGCCCGCGACGCGCTGCCGCAGCGCATCGCGCACGCCGTGCTCGTTCGGATGGAACAGGCGGGCGAGGCCCCGGACGACCGGGTGCAGGACGCGGTGGCCCGCAACGCGGCGGTGAAGGCGGCGGTCAAGGAGATCTGGCCGGCCGTCGAACCGGCGAAGCTGGTCCTGCGGCTGCTGTCCGACCCCGAGTTCCTCGCGCTGCACGCGGCGGACGTGCTCACCGAGGACGAGCAGAAGCTCCTGCTGTGGCCGAAGCCGTTCCGGAGCGTGAAGTCGGCGAAGTGGTCGGCGGCGGACCTGGTGCTGATCGACGAGGCGGCCGACCTGGTGGAACGGACGCATTCGCTGGGCCACGTGGTCCTCGACGAGGCCCAGGACCTGTCGCCGATGCAGTACCGGGCGGTCGGACGGCGCTGCACCACGGGCTCGGCGACGGTCCTCGGCGACCTCGCGCAGGGCACCACGCCGTGGGCCACGCGCAGCTGGGACGAGGCCCTCACGCACCTCGGCAAGCCGCAGGCGGTGCTGGAGGAACTGACGGCGGGCTTCCGCGTGCCGCGCGAGGTGATCGCCTACGCCTCCCGGCTGCTGCCGTCGATCTCCCCGGGCCTGGCCCCGGTCTCCTCGGTCCGCGAGACGCCGGGGTCGCTGCGGATCGAGGAGACGGCGGACCTGACGGCGGCGGTGGTCGCCGCGTGCCGTGCCTCCTTGGCGCACGAGGGGTCGATCGGCCTGATCGCGGCGGACGCGCGGATCCCGGTGCTGGCGGAGGCGCTGGCGGAGGCGGGGATGCCGTACCTGTCTCCCGGCGAGGAGACGACGGCGGAGTCCCGCCTGACGCTGGTCCCGGCGTCGCTGGCGAAGGGTCTGGAGTACGACTACATGGTCCTGGACGAGCCCGCGGCGATCGTGGACGGCGAGCCGGACGAGCGGACGGGCCTGCGCCGGCTGTACGTCTGCCTCACCCGCGCCGTCTCGGGCCTGACGGCCCTCCACGCGACCCCGCTCCCGGCCGCCCTGTCCTGACCTGCGCCCCGCCCTCCCGGCGGGGCTGAAAGACCGGGGCTCCGCCCCGAACCCCGCGCCTCAAACGCCGGAGGGGCTGGATCTTCCAGCCCTTCCGGCCGAACTCCAGCCCCGCCGGCGTTTGAGGCGATCTTTCAGCCCCGCCGGCGTTTGAGGCGCGGGGGTCCGGGGGCGGCACCCCCGGCAGCGGCGGCGCGCCCGACCGCCGCACCCCCGGTCAGGAGAGGGCGGTGCGCCAGTCCGCGACGGCCGCGGCCGAGACCGGCCCGCCCCACCCGGAGGGCCTGGCCGCACCGCCGATGTGGAAGGCGTCGATCCCGCCCGCCCTCAGCACCGGCAGGTGCGCGAGCGTCAGCCCGCCGCCCACCAGGATCCGCGCCCCGTACCCCGGCTCACCGCCCCGCGCCGCCTCCGCCAGCAGCACCGGCAGCCCGGCCTCCACCCCAGCCGCCGCGCCCGCCGTGAGGTACGTGTCCAGCCCCGGCACATCAGCCAGCGCCTTGCGCAGCTGATCCCGGTCCGCCGCGCGGTCGATCGCGCGGTGGAAGGTCCAGCTGCAGCCGTCCAGCTCCGCGACGACGGCCTCGACCGCGGCCAGGTCGGGGGCGCCGTCGGCGCCCAGGAAGCCGAGGACGAACTCGCGTGCGCCCTCCGCCCGCAGTTCCCGTGCCGCCCGGGCCAAGGCGGAGACGTCGCCGGCCGCGAAGCCGTCCGTCTTGCGGAGCATCACGCGCAGCGGGATGTCGACCGCCGCCCTGATCGCCGCGAAGGTCTCGCGCGGCGGGGTGAGCCCGTCGGCGGCCATGTCGGTGACCAGTTCGAGTCGGTCCGCCCCACCGGCCTGGGCCGCGACCGCGTCCTCCACGTCGAGGGCGATCACCTCCAGGAGCGCACGGTTGCTCATTCGATCCCATCCTTCTTCGGAAAGCTCGGGAAAACTCGGGAAACTCCCAAGAAATAGGTCTAGTCCAATATTCAGAATACGGGCCTCCACCCGCCCTTCACCAGCACAATCACGCCACCCCACAATGTGCCCATGGACACAGGCACCCAGAGCAGCGACACCCACCCGGACACCGCCGACCTGCGAGCCCGCTGGCAGGCGACCGTCACCGCCGCCGGCGCCGCCGCCGACCGTGATCCCGCGCCCTACGCCGACCGCCTCCTCACCGCCTGGGCGGAGCCGCAGCGCCGGTACCACACCACCGCGCACCTGGCCGACGTACTCGCGCGGATCGACGTACTGGCCCCGCACGCCGCCGACCCGGCCGCCGTTCGGCTCGCCGCCTGGTTCCACGACGCCGTCTACCGCCCCGACCGGTCCGAGAACGAGGAGCGCAGCGCCGCCCTCGCCGAGCGCGCCCTCCCCGAGCTCGGCATCGGCCCCGCGCGCACCGCCGAGGTGGCCCGCCTGGTCCGGCTCACCGTCACCCACGACCCCGCGCCCGCAGACACCGACGGCGAGGCCCTCTGCGACGCCGACCTGGCCGTCCTGGCCGGGGATCCCGACGCGTACGCCGCCTACGTGGCCGCCGTCCGCGCCGAGTACGGCTTCGTCCCCGACGACGCCTTCCGCACCGGCCGCGCCGCCGTCCTGCGCCAGCTCCTCGACCTGCCGCGGCTCTTCCGCACGCCCTACGGAGCCGCGCACTGGGAGGCCCCGGCCCGCGCCAACCTCGCCGCGGAGCTCGCCGACCTCACCGACCCCACCGACGACCCCATCGGCGACCGGGGAATTTGATCGCGTTCGCGCTGGTTGGTGACAGTCATGCCCGCAGCAGCCGCACGCCCCCGCATGCCCGTCTCCGTGTACGTCCTCGGCCTGTCCGTGTTCGCGCTCGGCACCAGCGAGTTCATGCTCTCCGGCCTGCTGCCACCCATAGCCGAGGACATGGGCGTCACCATCCCGCAGGCGGGCCTGCTCATATCCGCCTTCGCGATCGGCATGGTCGTGGGCGCACCGCTGCTGGCCGTGGCCACCCTGCGGCTCCCCCGCCGCACCACCCTCATCGCCCTCATCAGCCTCTTCGGCCTCGGGCAGGTCGCGGGCGCGCTGGCCCCCACGTACGAGCTCCTCTTCGCCTCCCGCGTGGTCTCCGCGTTCGCCTGCGCCGGCTTCTGGGCCGTGGGCGCGGCCGTCGCCATCGCCATGGTCGACAAGGACCAGCGGGCCCGCGCGATGGCCGTCATGATCGGCGGCCTGTCGATCGCGAACGTCCTCGGCGTCCCCGCCGGCGCCTTCCTCGGCGAGCACCTGGGCTGGCGCTCCGCCTTCTGGTCGGTCGCCGCCGCCTCCGCGATCGCCCTCGTCGGCATCCTGGCGCTGATCCCGAAGATCCCGCTGCCCGCCGACAAGCCGTCGCTCGGGCGCGAGCTGCGCATCTACCGCGACCGCCAGGTGTGGCTCTCCATCGGCATCACCGCGCTGGCCGCGGGCGGCGTCTTCTGCGCCTTCAGCTACCTGTCACCGCTGCTCACGGACGTGGCCGGGCTGGACTCCCGGTGGGTCCCGTGGATCCTCGGCCTCTTCGGCATCGGCGCGCTCGCCGGCACCACCGTCGGCGGCCGGGTCGCCGACGCGCACCTGTTCGGCGTGATGATCTGGGGCATCACCGCCTCGACCGTCTTCCTCACCGCGCTCGCCCTGGCGGCCTCCACCGCCGCCGCGGCGGTCGCCCTGGCCTTCCTGCTCGGCTTCTCGGCCTTCTTCACCGCCCCGGCGCTCAACGCCCGTATGTTCAACGTGGCCGGCGCCGCCCCGACCCTGGCCGGCGCCACCACCACGGCCGCCTTCAACCTCGGCAACACCGGTGGCCCCTGGCTCGGCGGCACCGTCATCGACGCCGGCCTGGGCTTCGCCGCCACCGCCTGGGCGGGCGCCGCCATGACCGTCACCGCGATCGTCCTCACCGTGCTCGCCCTGCGCCTGGACCGCCGTACGCCGCCGCGCGCGACCCGCGTGATCGCCACAGGCGGCGCCGCCGCCACCCCCGCCGAGGAGCCCGCCCGCGCCTGACCGCGATCCCGTCGCGGTCCCGGTCCCGGTCCCGGTCGCGATCCCGTCCCGGTCCCGGTCCCGGTCGCCGCCCCCGACCCGGCTTCCTACGATGGGAAGGTCCGCTCGGGATCCGGGGACCGCTCGGGGACGCGCGTCAGAGGTGATCCTCCATGGGCCGGTACCGCACGCCCACCGTCTTGGCAGCCGCCTCCCTGCTGCTGACCGCGCTGTGCGCGGGCCAGGCCCCCGCGGCCGCCCCGCCCGGCCGGGTCGACATCGATCCGGTGACCGCCGAGCAGCTCGACGACGCGATCACCGCGGCCATGCGCAAGGCCGCCATCCCCGGTGTGGGCGTCGGCCTGTGGATCGACGGCGAAGACCCCTACGTGCGCGCCTTCGGCACCGCCGACAAGGCCACCGGCATCCCCGTCAAGACCGACATGCACACCCGCATCGGCAGCGTCACCAAGACCTTCACCGTCACCGGCGTCCTGCAGCTCGTCGACGAAGGGAAGGTACGGCTCGACGCGCCGATCTCGACGTACCTCGGCGGCGTGCCCGGCGGCGACAAGATCACCGTCCGGCAGCTCGCCGACATGCGCAGCGGCCTCTACAACTACACCGAGGACCCCCGCTGGACGGCCGCATTCAAGGCCGACCCGCACCGCTCCTGGACCCCGCAGGAACTGCTGGACATCGCCTTCCGGCACCCCGCGAACTTCGCGGCGGGAACGCGCTGGGAGTACTCGAACACCAACACCGTCCTGCTCGGCCTGCTCGTCGAGAAGGCCGGCGGGCAGCCCCTGCACACCTACCTGCAGCAGCACGTCTTCGAACCGGCCGGTCTGGACGCGACCTCGCTGCCGACCGGCGCGGAGATCGCGTCCCCCTACGTGCACGGCTACACGAACTTCACCCCGAACGGCGCGACCGTCGACGCCTCCACCTGGAACCCGTCCTGGGGCTGGGCGGCCGGCGCGATGATCTCCACCATGGACGACCTGCACTCCTGGGTCCCGACCCTGGTCACCGGGAAGCTGCCCGACGGCGACCGCCTGCTGGAGCCGGGCACCCAGGCCCAGCGGCTGCGCATGCTGCCCACCGGGCACGCCGACGTGGGTTACGGGCTCGGCATCGCCGAGCTCGACGGCTGGATCGGCCACAACGGCGAGCTGCCCGGCTACGAGACCGTCGCCGTCCGGCTCCCGCAGGCCCGCGCCACGATGGTGATCGTGGTGAACTCGGACGTCGACGGGAAGTTCGGCAGCCTGAGCTCGCTCATCGCCAACACGGTCACCAAGATCGCGACCCCGGACCACGTCTGGGAGCTGCCGCAGGCGGCCCAGCCCAACACGGTCCCGGAGCCGTCCACACCCCCGACCCCGGCCCCGACCCCGAGCTAGGGCGCCGGCCGGCCCTTCGGGCGGCGCAGACCCGCCGCGGTGAGGCGGCGGACGAGTTCCTTGCTGCCGATCTCCACCGCGCCGGCACCGACCGCGTCCGCGTACCGGTACGAGGGCACGTCGTAGTGGTCCCGCTCGAAGGCCCGCGGCGGACAGCCGATGGCCGCCGCGAAGGCGTGCAGCTCCTCGTACGAGACGTCGCTGACCAGGTGCGACCACATGCGGCCGTGGCCCGGCCAGGTCGGCGGGTCGATGTAGACGGTCACCGGCGGCTCACCGGAGTCCGAAGACCGGGCCCAGGCCGCCGATCGCGGCCACCTTCACACCCGCCTCCGAACACACCCAGTGCGGGTCGGGTCCCAGCTCCGGCTCCACGTCCAGCGCGTGCGGCTCGCCGTGGTTGCAGACCGGGCACAGCGGCCATCGTCCGTACTTCTCCAGCAGCGCGTCCTTCACGTCTTGGGCGACGAGTCCGGCAAGGTAGTCGACGCCCTCCGGCCACTGCTCCACCCACCACCGGCGGTGCGTGACCGAGTCCTCGACGAGGGAGACGACATCGGCATCGGCGACCTCGCCGGCGGCGAGGTCGGCGAGAACAAGGGCACGGGCGACGTGCAGCGCCTGCTCCAGGGGGGTCGCGTGGTCCATGCGCCCATTGTGGACCCGCGAGGGCCCGGCGATGAAGGCCGTCTTCCCGGGGGCCCAATGGCGTATTGACCGGACCTTGCGCTGAAAATAAATTTCAGGGGTGAGCCAGAACGCGAAGGAAACTGCCAGCCGCCCGCCCGTCCCTGCCAAAGGCTCCGGCGAAAGCCCCGCCCCGGCTCCCCCGCCCCACGCCCTCCGGGCCCGGATCCGCAGCCTCGCACCCTCCATGACCCGGTCCGTGCAGGCCGTCGCCGACGCCGTCGCCGCCGACCCCGCCGCGTGCGCCCGGCTCACCGTCTCCGCCCTCGCCGAACACACCGGCACCAGCGAGGCCACCGTCGTCCGCACCGCCCGCCTCCTCGGCTACCCCGGCTACCGCGACCTGCGCCTCGCGCTCGCCGCCCTCGCCGCCCAGCAGGAGTCCGGCGCCGCCCCCGCCGTCACCGTCGACATAGCCGTCGACGACCCCCTCGCGGACGTCGTCGCCAAGCTGGCCCACGAGGAGGCGCAGACCCTCACCGACACCGCCGCCGCCCTCGACCTCACCCAGCTCGCCGCCGCCGTCACCGCGCTCGCCACCGCCCGCCGCATCGACATCTACGGCGTCGGCGCCTCCGCCCTCGTCGGCCAGGACCTCGCCCAGAAGCTGCTGCGCATCGGCCTCCTCGCCCACGCCCACAGCGACCCCCACCTGGCCGTCACGGGCGCCGTGCAACTCCGCCCCGGCGACGTCGCCGTCGCCATCACCCACTCCGGCACCACCGGCGACGTGATCGAACCACTGCGCGTCGCCTTCGAGCGCGGAGCCACCACCCTCGCCCTGACCGGCCGCCCGAACAGCCCCGTCACCCGCCACGCCGACCTCGTACTGACCACCTCCGCCGCCCGCGAGACCCAGCTGCGCCCGGCCGCCATGTCCAGCCGGACCAGCCAGCTGCTCGTCGTCGACTGCCTCTTCGTCGGCGTCGCACAGCAGACCTACGACACCGCCGCCCCCGCCCTCGCCGCCTCCTACGAAGCCCTGGCCCACCGCCACACCGCCAAATCCAGCCACTCCGGCGTTTGAGGAGCGGGGCCCGGGGCGGAGCCCCGGCATTTCAGCCCCGCCGGCGATTGAGGCGCGGGGTCCGGGGCGGAGCCCCGATCGTGAAGCTCAGCCCGCACACCACCCGCCACCCCCTACCGCACGGGAGCCGCCCATGACCGCGTACGAAGAACTCCGCGCCCAGCTGGACACCCTCACCACCGAGGCCTTCCGCCAGGACCTCGCCGAGATCGACCGGCTGCCCACCCTCGACATCGCCCGCACCATGAACGCCGAGGACGCCACCGTCCCGGCCGCCGTCGCCGCGCAGCTCCCCCGGATCGCCGCCGCCGTCGACGCGATCGCCGAGCGGATGGCCCGGGGCGGGCGGCTGGTCTACGCGGGCGCCGGCACCGCCGGCCGGATGGGCGTCCTGGACGCCAGCGAGTGCCCGCCCACCTTCAACACCGACCCCGCCGACGTGATCGGCCTGATCGCGGGCGGCCCCTCCGCCATGGTCAAGGCCGTCGAGGGCGCCGAGGACTCGAAGGAGCTGGCCGCCGAGGACCTCACCGCGCTGGAGATCGGGCCGCACGACACGGTCGTCGGCATCTCCGCCTCCGGCCGCACCCCGTACGCGATCGGCGCCGTCGAGTTCGCCCGTACCCGCGGCGCGCTCACCGTCGGGCTCTCCTGCAACGCCGGATCCGCCCTCGCCGCCGCCGCCGACCACGGCATCGAGGTCGTCGTCGGACCCGAACTCCTCACCGGATCCACCCGCCTGAAGGCCGGCACCGCGCAGAAGCTCGTCCTCAACCTCATCTCGACCATCACGATGATCCGCCTCGGGAAGACGTACGGGAACCTGATGGTCGACATGCGCTCCTCGAACGAGAAGCTGCGCGCCCGCGCCCGCCGCATCGTGGCGCTGGCCACCGGCGCACCCGACGAGGAGATCGAGGCCGCCCTGACCGCCACCGGCGGCGAGGTGAAGAACGCCGTCCTCGTCGTCCTCGGCGGAGTCGACGGCCCCACGGCCGCCGAGCTGCTCGCCGCCTCGCAGGGCCACCTGCGCGCCGCCCTCCAACGCGCCCTCGCCCCCACCCGCTGACCCCCGAGCCAAGGCGATCCCCCATGTCCACTGACAAGAACCGCGCCACCGCCGCCGCGATCCTTCCGCTGGTCGGCGGCCCGGACAACATCACCTCGATCGCGCACTGCATGACCCGCCTGCGCCTCTCGCTGCGCGACCGCTCGCTGGTCCAGGACGAGGCCCTGCGCGCCCTCCCGGCGGTCCTCGGCGTGGTCGAGGACGACACGTACCAGATCGTGCTGGGCCCGGGCGCCGTCGCCCGCGTGACCCCGGAGTTCGAGGCGCTCGTCGAGGAGGCCCGCTCGGCGGCCACGCCGGCAGCCGCCCCGGCGGCCCAGCCCTCCGGCGGGATCACCGCGGACGACCTCTCCGCTCAGGGCGCGGCACTGAAGGAGGCTCAGAAAGCCCGGAACGCCACGCCCTTCAAGCTGTTCCTGCGCCGCATCGCGAACATCTTCGTCCCGCTGATCCCGGCCCTGATCGGCTGCGGCATCATCGCCGGACTGAACGGCCTGCTGACGAATCTGGGCTGGGTACCCGCCGTCGTCCCCGCCCTCGCCTCCATCGCATCCGGCTTCATGTCCCTGATCCCGGTCTTCGTCGGATACAACACGGCCAAGGAGTTCGGCGGTACGCCCGTCCTGGGCGGCGCGGTCGCCGCGATCATCGTCTTCCCGGGCGTCGCGAAGATCGACGCCGTCGGCCTGGAGCTCAAGCCCGGCCAGGGCGGCGTCCTCGGCGCGCTCGCCGCCGCCCTCCTCGCCGTGTACGTGGAGAAGTGGTGCCGCAGGTGGGTGCCGGAGGCCCTGGACGTCCTGATCACCCCCACCCTCACCGTCCTGATCTCGGGCCTGGTCACCCTCTTCGGCCTGATGTACCTCGCCGGTGAGGCCTCCGCCGCCATCGGCACCTTCGCCAATTGGCTCCTCGCCAGCGGCGGCGCCTTCGCGGGCCTGGTCCTGGGCGGCCTCTTCCTCCCCCTCGTGATGCTCGGCCTGCACCAGGCCCTGATCCCCATCCACACCACCCTCATCGAACAGGACGGCTACACCGTCCTGCTGCCCATCCTCGCCATGGCGGGCGCGGGCCAGGTCGGCGCGGCCATCGCCGTCTACCACCGCCTCCCGCGCAACGGCTCGCTCCGCGCCACCATCAAGTCCGCCCTCCCGGCCGGCTTCCTGGGCATCGGCGAACCGCTGATCTACGGCGTCTCCCTGCCGCTCGGCCGCCCCTTCGTCACCGCCTGCATCGGCGGCGCGGCCGGCGGCGCCTTCGTCGGCCTCTTCCACCAACTGGGCGTCGCCTTCGGCTCCACCGCCATCGGCCCCTCGGGCTGGGCCCTGTTCCCGCTGCTCGACGGCAAGTCCGGCGCGGGCATCACCCTCGCGATCTACGCGGGCGGCCTGCTGACCGGCTACCTGGTGGGCTTCACCGCCACCTACTTCTTCGGCTTCACCCGCCAGATGCTGACCGACCTCGACACCGGCCCGGACCAGGCCCAGGACCCGGACGCCACCACCGCCACCGGAACACCCCCGAAGGAACGGGTCCCCGCATAGCCCCGCATGATGTGCGGATGCTGCTCCCCGCCGAAGCCGTCGCCGCCACGACCCGCATCGACGTCGTACGCATCACCGCCGGTCCCGAGCAGCACGGCGACCCGATGACCGGGCCCGTCGTGGGTCACTGGGAGGGTCCCGCCGCCGCGGAGGTGCTCACGGCCGTACGGAAGATCCCCGCCGCCGACGCCACCCTGTGCGGGTTCGCCCCCGGCTGGGGCATCCGCGCGTACGCCGACCCGGCCGGGCCGCCCCTCTACGAAGCGGCGTTCTGCTACGGCTGCGACATGGTCTGGCTCTGGGGCCCCCGGGTCCCGGAGCCGCTCCACCGCCAGACCTTCGCCTCGGACTCGCCGTACGCATCGTTCCTCCGCATGCGCATGCGCGCCGCGGGTCCGCAATGATGCAGAGATGATCAACTCCATACCTCCCGTGGTCCCCGCCGGCCGGATGCGCGCCCTGCCACAGCCCGAGTTCGCACTGCCGGGCGGCCTGCTGCTGCGCCCCTGGGCCGCCCACGACGTCCCCGCGCTCGTCGAGTCCTGCCTCGACCCGGACATCCGGCACTGGAACCGGCCCGCCCTCCTCACCGCGGCCGAGGCCGAGGAGCGGATCGCCCGCTGGCACGCCCGCTGGCAGGACGAGGAGGCCGCGATCTGGGCCGTCGCCCCCGCCGGCACAGGCCCGGCCGTCGGGCTCATCGGCATCGGCGACCTCGACCTCGCGGGCGGCAGCGGCGAGATCCTGTACTGGCTGCTGCCCGCCGGGCGCGGCCGCGGGGTCATGGTGACGGCGACGCAACGCGTCACCCGCTGGGCCTTCGAGGACCTCGGCCTGCACCGCGTGCGGATCACCCACTCCGTGGCGAACCCGGCCTCCTGCGCCATCGCGACGAAGGCCGGATTCCCCCTGGAGGGCACCATGCGCGGCGCCCTCCTGCACGCGGACGGCTGGCACGACGAGCACCTGCACGCCCGCCTGCGTACCGACTGAGGCGGACCGTGCGTCAGCAGCTGCCCGGCGCCGGACGTCCCGCGAAGCGGTCGGCGATTCAGGTCAGGCACTCCTGCTGCGGGACGAAGGGGATCGTACAGATCGCATCGATTTGCATGCCATCGTGCGGCCGCGGGGGCTGAGCGGCCCGCTACGCTCCGACATCGGCTGCTCCACCGACGGTTTGCAGGAAGTCGGCCAGATCGTCCACGCCGTAGCCGAGCCTCGGACCCCGCTCGGCCGCCATCAGCAGGAGCTGCCCCACGATCTCGGCGCCCCAGCCGTCCGTACCGTCCTCGGACCACTCCCACAGCTTGTCGATGCCGAGGCCGGTCATGAGCAGCCCGTACCCGGTACGGATCTCCGCGCACAGCTCCGCCACCGCGTCGAGCAGCCGCCCGCCCGGCCGCTCGCACCGCAGCCCGAGGCACCCGCCGAAGTCCTCCACCGCGCACCCCTGCGGCGGGGCTGCCCTGAGCCCCTCGTAGCGCGGATCGTCGAACCCCGGATACCCCTCCACCGGGCAGTGCACCAGCGTGAACCGCTGCCATCCGGACGGCGGAGGCGGCTTCGGATCACCCGACTCCGGCCCGCACACCCCGCGCGGGGCGAGGGCCGTCTCCAGCCCCCGCAGTTTCCAGCCGAGTTCGAAGGCGAAGTTCACCGCCTCCACGGACTCGCTCACGCGCCCGCCGCCCGCTCGTGCAGGACGGCGGCCAGCCGGAGCGCGGTGTCCAGGTTGCAGCGGCCGAGGTCGACCAGCGGCAGGCCGTACGTACCGGCGGCCGAGACCCGCTCCACGTCCAGCGAGGGGAACAGCACCCCGACCGCCGCGAGCGATTCCCGCAGCTGCCGGACGGCCTCCTCGGCCGCCTGCATGCGCTCCTGTGGGGAGAGCACCATGACATGTCACCTTTCTACTCTGAGTATCCAACTTCTTCACACAGAGTGGCGACGCGCTCACTAGCCTTTCAAGTGCGGACCCCGCAACAACCGCACATGTTGCTCAGGGAGTTGCCATGGCACGGAAGAACCTCGATCCCTCCTCCTCACCCCGCGCCCTCCTGGGCGCGGAACTGCGCGTAGCGCGCGAACGCGCGGGCATGAGCCAGGCCGAACTCGGCGAACGGCTCTTCGTGAGCGGCGCGTTCATCGGCCAGCTCGAAGCCGGCACCCGACGTATGCACCTGGAGTTCGCCCGCCAGATCGACGAGATCCTCGACACGGGCGGCTTCTTCGTCCGCAACTGCGGAGCCGCGGCCGAGTCGAAGTACCCGGACCACTTCGCGGCGGCCGCCGAAGCCGAAGCTCTGGCGAAGACCATCAGGGAGTACGCGCCACAGCTGATCCCCGGACTGCTCCAGACGGAGGCGTACGCACGCGAGGTGTTCCGCGCGTACCAGCCGACGGCCACGGAGGAGACCATCGACGAGCTGGTCACGAATCGCCTGGCCAGGGCCTCGCTGCTCAATGACCCAACAACCCCACTGTTGTGGTGCGTCCTCGACGAGGCGGTCCTGCGACGCGCCGGGGACAGCCCGGCGATCCTGGCCGAGGCCCTTCGGCACATCGCGCGCCTGATCCGCTCATGCCGGATCATCGTGCAGGTGCTCCCGTTCAGCGCGGGCTTCCACGCGGGGCTGGCAGGCACCCTCAAGCTGATGTCGTTCGATGACGCGCCGCCACTCTCCTACGTCGACGGCCTCGGGATGGGCCAGTTGTTCGACGATCCGGCCACCGTCGCCCAACACACCCTGACCTACGATCTCCTCACGGCCAACGCGCTGTCACCGCGCAAGTCCCTGGCCCTGATCGAATCGGTGGCGGAGGATTACGAACATGACCAGCAAGCCTGAGTACGACGTGTCGGCGGCCACCTGGCACAAATCGAGCTACAGCGCAGGCGACGGCGGCAACTGCCTGGAGATGGCCACCTGGCGGAAGTCCACCCACAGCGGCGGTGACGGCGGCGAGTGCCTGGAAGTGGCCGACGGCCTCCCCGATGTCGTCCCCGTGAGGGACTCCAAGCAGCCCGAAGGCCCGCACGTGGTGTTCCACGCGCAGGCCTGGGCCCGGTTCGTCGGGTCGCTCAGAGAGCGTTGGTGAACAGCAGCCGGTTCGGGCTGTTGTCGCTGAGGTTCTCCACGACGTCCTTCGTGGACTTGTCCTCCAGGAAGTCCTGCACCTCGGCCGGCGTCGCGCTGGGGTGCTCGGCCTTGTAGAGGGCAGCCACACCGGTGACGTGCGGCGCGGCCATGGACGTACCGTCCAGGGCCACGTTGCCGCCGTGCAGCTTCGCGGACACGATCTCCTTGCCGGGGGCGTAGATCTCCAGGCACTCGCCCCAGTTGGAGAAGTCGGTCTCCTCGTCGAACTTGTTGGTCGCGCCGACCGTGAACGCACGGTTGGCGGACGCCGGCGAGACCCGGCAGGCGTCGCGGTTCTCGTTGCCCGCCGCGATGATCGGCAGTACGCCGTGGTCGTACACGGCGTTGGTGGCGCTGTTGACCGAGGCGAAGCGGTCCCCGCCCAGGGAGGCGTTCAGGACGGCGGGCTGGCGGGCGTGGTTGGCCACCCAGTCCAGGCCGGCGATGATCCCCGACCAGGGGCCCCTGCCGTCACAGCCGAGGACGCGGACGCTGACCAGGGAGACCTTCCGCGCCACACCGAACGTCTCGCCGCCGACCGTCCCGGCGACGCGCGTGCCGTGGCCGTTGCAGTCCGACCCGTCGCCTCCGAACGCGTCGAAGCCGAGGCGCGCCCGGCCGCCGAACTCGGTGTGCCCGTATTCGATGCCGGTGTCGAGGATGTACGCGGTCACGCCCTGGCCGCTGCCGTTGGCCCTGAAGTTGCCGTCGAGCGGGAGGCCCTCTTGGTCGATCCGGTCCAGGCCCCAGGACCCGGCCGGCGACCTGGTCCCGCCCAGGGTGACGGGCGTGGGCGGGGTGGACACGTTCGCGTCCTCCTCCACCGACTTCACGCCGGCCGTCACCCGGGCGGTGCGCAACTGGTCCGCCGTGAGGGACGCGGCGAACCCGTGCAGGGCGGAGGTGTAGGTGAACTTCGCCTTCACTCCCAGCGCCGCCGCGATGCGCGCCGGCGAGGCGGCCTTGTCGAGGGTGATGACGTACTGGCCGGGGATCGCGTTCATGGACGTGAGGAGCGGCGCCGGGGTCGGCTCCGGGGCCGCAGTCGCGGCGGAGCCGGCCGCGATGGGGGTGACGGTGAGGAGAACGGCAGTGGCCAGACGTGCGAGCAGACGCATGGAAGGAGCTCCCTGACGTGCTTGGAAGGTCGGCGTGGAGGAGCCGCCCCCGCGATCTGGAGTCCTCCGCGGGTGCGGCCCCTCTCTACATCGGGGACCACCTCGGCGCGACTTGAACCATCGCCGCCACCTGGCCGATCGTCCGATGGCCGCGTCGACATGCCGTACCGGACACACAGCAGAAAGGGTTAGTCCCCTGTGCCGCCCGGGCCGCGGGCCGCTCCACCCGGGGTGCGGAAACCCGTGCGAGATTCACCCGTACGTCCGGCCCCCACACCAGGGAGCGCGCGGCCGGTACCCGCCGTGCACCCGCCACACCCGCCGGCGTCGTTGACCCGCCCTGCCGCGCGTGATGGCCTCCCCCCATGCGCATCCGTCTGAGCCGAGCCCTGACCGTGGCCGTCGCCGTACTGGCCGCCGTCGCCGTACTGCCCGTGGCCGCGGCCACGGCCGCCGACGGGCCGGAACCCGTACCGCACACGGCCCCCGCCGCCGACCACGCCACGTACATCGTCACCGTGCGGGGGGACGTCGACCCGGCCGAGGTGGCCGAGCGGGTCGGCGCCACCCCGGTCCACATCCACCGCACCGTCCTGCACGGCTTCGCCGCCCGGCTGAGCCCCGACCAGGTCGAGGCCCTACAGGAGATGCCGGACGTCGAGACCGTCGAGGAGGACGGCCGGGCCACCGGCTTCGGCACCGGCTTCTGAGGCCCGGGCGCCCGACCGAGCAGGGCGGCCCGGCCCGGGGCCGCGAGGCCCCACCGGCACCCAGGCGCGCCCGTACGCGGGCCGGGTCAGAGACCGCCGGTGTTCAGCAGCACGTTCGGGCTGGTCTTGCTGATGCTCTTCAGGACGTCCTTGGTGGCCTCCGTGTCGAGGAACTCGTTGAGCTCGGCCGCGTCCGCGTTCGGGTGTGCCTGCTTGTAGAGGGCGACCACACCTGCGACGTGCGGGGCGGCCATCGACGTGCCGTCGAGGGCCACGCTGCCGCCGCCGAGCTTCGCGGAGACGATGGCCTGGCCGGGGGCGTAGAGCGAGACACACGAGCCGTAGTTGGAGAAGTCGGTCTCCTCGTCCCACTGGTTGGATGCGGCGACGGTGACCACGCGCGCGGCGGACGCGGGTGAGATGTTGCAGGCGTCCTTCGCGGAGTTGCCCGCCGCGATGACCGGCAGCACACCCGCGTCGGAGACCGCGGTCGCGGCGTTGTTGACCGCCTCCGACCTGTCCCCGCCGAGGGAACCGTTCAGCACGGCAGGCTGCTTGGCGTTCTTCGCCACCCAGTCCATGCCCGCGATGATCCCCGACCAGGTGCCCTTGCCGTCACAGCCGAGGACCCGGACGCTGACCAGGTTCGCCTTGCGCGCCACCCCGTACGTCTTGCCCGCGACCGTGCCGGCGACGTGTGTGCCGTGGCCCTGGCAGTCCGCGCCGTTGCGGCCGTCGTTGATGGCGTCGAAGCCGAAGCTGGCACGTGTGGTGCCGTCGGCGCCGGTGAACTCGGTGTGGCCGTAGTCGATGCCGGTGTCGAGGATGTACGCGGTCACCCCGGCGCCGTTGCCCTGGGTGGTGAAGCTGTTGTCGAGCGGCAGCTCCTTCTGGTCGATCCGGTCCTGGCCCCACGAGTTCGACGGGGCCCGCATCGCCGCCGAGGAGGTGGGTGTCGGGACGGACTGGACGGAAGCGTCTTCCTCGACCGACTTCACCCCCAGGCTGTTGCGGACGAGCGTGAGCTCCAGTGAGGTCAGCGGGACCGCGAAGCCGCTCAGCGCCGAGGTGTAGACGAACGTCGGCTTCAGGCCCAGCTTCTTCGCGATCTTCGCCGCGTCCTGGCCCTTCTCCAGGGTCACGATGTACTTGCCGGGCACCGGGTTGGCGGCGGTCATCAGCGGTGCCGGGGTCGGCTCCGGGGCCGCGGCGGAGGCCGTACCGGCGGCGACCGGGGGGATGGTGAGGAGGGCGGCGGCGGCCAGGCGTGCGAGCAGGCGCATGGAAGGAACTCCCTGACGGGTTCTCGGTCGGAGGCATGGGGGAGCCGCCCTCACGGCACCAGGTGCTCCTGCGGGGGCGGCCCTCAGCTCCATCGCTGCCACCTCTGTGCAGCTTGAATCACCGGCTCACCTGGTTGCCCGTCCGGCGCCCGCGTCGACGCGCCCAAAAGCGCGCACCGTGCAGAAAGGGTTGTCCCGCTGTGCCGTACCGGTCGTGCCCCGTCCCGTGCGACCGTCGGCCCGCCCCGCAAGATCACCCGTACGGTCCGCCGCCGGACCAGGGGGCGCACGGCCGGTGCGCCGCCCGTGCCCCCGCCACACCCACCGGCGTCGTTGACCGTCCCTGCCGCGCGTGATGGCCTCCCCCCATGCGCATCCGCCTGAGCCGAGCCCTGCCCGTGGCCGTCGCCGTACTGGCCGCCGTCGCCGTACTGCCCGTGACCACGGCCACCGCCGACGTCCCGGAACCCGTACCGCACACCCTTCCCGCCGCCGACCACGCCACGTACATCGTCACCGTGCGCAAGGACGTCGACCCGGCCGAAGTGGCGGACCGGGTCGGCGCCACCCCGGTGCACATCTACCGCACCGTCCTGCACGGCTTCGCCGCCCAGCTCAGCCCCGACCAGGTCGAGGCCCTGCAGGAGATGCCGGACGTCGAGACCGTCGAGGAGGACGGCCGGGCCACCGGCGGCGGGATCTTCGGCCAATACTGGGGGTGGGGGACCTCAGGCGTGTGACCCGCGGTCAGGCCCCCGGTCCGTCCGTCCGGCCGGCCGACCGACAAGGGAGACGCCCGTCGTGAAGATCAAGCAGGGTGCTCCGGTGCTCCTCGCGTCCCTCGCCCTCACCACCCTCGGCGGATGCGGCCTGACCGGCTCCGACTCCGCCGGCTCCGACGCGATACCCCTCGCGGGCACCAGCACCTCACGTGACGCCGCCGACGCGGTGGAGAAGGTGTCGGCCGAGCTCCGCGGCCTCACCGGAGTCGAGGGGAAGCCGTCCGAAGGACGCGCCGGCGTCACGGAGTGCCCGGGCAAGGACCCGGCCAGGTACTTCCAGGTGTTCCACCCGTGGAGCTTCTACCCCACCTCGAACGACCGGCTCGACGAGGCGATGGAACGGCTCAAGGCCGCGCTCCCCGAGCACGGTTGGAAGGTCGTCCGGTACGCACCCGACACCAGCCGGAACAAGAACCTCGGCCTCACCGCCGACCACGGCGAGAAGAAGTACGGCGTCAGCGTCGTACAGATGAAGCAGAACGACCCGCCGAAGCTGAGTCTGACCGTCGTCTCCGGCTGCTACGAAGTCCCGGAAGGCAAGGCGGTCGAAAGGTTCTGACCCTCGACGACCCCTCGTTCCGGTAGGCGGGGAAACTGTGTTCATGCAGCTCCCCGCCGAAGTCCTGACCGGTACCGCGTTGATCGAGGTGGTACGGATATCCGCCCACCCGAAGAAGAAGGGCGCCCCGTACCCGGGCAGGACCGTCGCCCACTGGTCCGGGAGCGAGGTGACCGACGCCCTGGCCCTCATCGGGACCCTGCCCGGCAGCGGTCAGCACCGCTGCGGCTTCTCACCGGGATGGAGCATCCGCGGCTACGAGGACTCCCTCGAACTGGTCCTCTTCGAGGCGGCCTTCTGCTTCAGCTGCCACGAGGTCCGCATGCACGGACCGGCGGTCCCGCCCGACCTCGCCAAGCAGTTCTTCCACGCGGACGCTCCGCCCGCCCAGGCCCTCCTCGCGCTCTTCCGCGCGGCCGGGCCGTGACCCCGGCCGGCCGCCGTCACCAGCCGAAGACCGGATCGATGTCGAAGGTCGGCGGCAGCAGGCCCTTGCGGTCCAGGTTGACGAAGACGTACGAGCCGGGCGGGCCGGGGTAGAACGCGAACCGCTCGCCCAGCGGCAGGTCGCGCAGGATCGCGGGCTCCGCCCGGCGCCTGCCGTCGGCCAGGCCGCGGCGGGTGAGGTACGTCCACCAGTGGCCGGAGGTCACCACGCCGACCTCGCCGGGGCCGGTCGGGGCCAGCCCGCGGACCTCCTCGTCGCCGGTGCCCGCGTGCCAGAGGCTTCGGCCGTCGGTGAGGGAGTAGGCGGACACGCCGTTCTTCTTCCCCTGCTTCACCGCGGTGACCAGCATGTCGCCGGTCAGCACCGGGGACGGCTCGGACAGCAGGTCCCCGTCCGGGCCCGAGGCGGGTACGGAGCCCCGCACGCGGCCCGTGTCGTCGAGCAGCAGGGCCGCGTCCACTCCGCGTTCCGAGGTCTCCGTGACGCGCAGGACCGGCGGGGCGGCGGACAGCACCCGCACCTCGCGCAGCCGGCTCGCCGTCGGCAGCGCGGTCTGCCAGGCGCGGGTTCCCGTACGGGCGTCGACTGCCGTGATCCGGGCGGCGTCGCCGCACTCCTCCACGTACAGGGCGCGTCGCTCCGAGCCGTCGACGGCCTTCACCGTGCAGTCGGCCGGGACCGGGACCCGCCAGAGCTCCTGGCCGCCGTGCAGGTCGAGGCCGGTCACCGTGTCCCGGTCCGCCACGACGGCGCTCGCGCCCGCAGCGGCCACCAGGGCCCGGCCGGTGTCCCGGGTCCACCGGACCCGGCCCCCGGCCAGGTCCACGGCGACGACCTGCGAGCCGCACGTCCCCACGCTCTCCCCGTACGCGAGGAGGCCGGTGCCCGACGGGGTCGTCCGGCTGAGCGCGCAGAGCGGCGTACGCTCCGGGGCGGGCAGCCGCCAGCCCTTGCGGCCCTCCCCGCCGTAGGCGACGAGGCCGTCGGTGCGGGCCCGTACGAGCATTCCGGGCGCGGGCGCCCAGACGCCGACGGGGGCCGCCGCCGGATGCACCGGCTCCTGCCACCCGGACAAGTCCAGCTGCGGGCCGCGCACCGACTCGAAGCCCAGCCAGCCGGGCCCCAGTGCGGCCAGCGCCACGCCCGCGGCGATCACCCGGACGGGCACCGGGGCGCGTCCGTGACCCCGCTTCCTCGGCGTACGCCACAGCAGCCACGCGGCGGCGGCGCACAGCGGGGCGAGGAGCGCGAGGGTGCCGGTGCCGCGCGGGCAGCTGTCGATCCCGCACATGCGGCCGGGGGCGTCGGCGAACACCAGCTTCGCGAGGAGGACCAGGTACAGGGCGGCCACCGCCGCGAACGCGGCGGCGCCGGCGCACGCGAGATACCCCAAGAGCCGCCCGGGCCGCGGTCGTTCCATGTCCATGATCCCCCCGAGTGGGACCCTATCGACGACGCACCGCTTCCCCTGCGGTGCCCCTGCGGTGCCCCTGCGGGGTGCTCGGTGGTGTGGCTTCCTCCTGCCGAGGTGGGTCGCCTCAATCGCCGGCGGGGCTGGGTGGTGTGGGGCGGTGCCCCGCACGAGGGTCTCCTCGGCCGGTGCCCCTGCGGGGTGCCCTGCGGTCGGCTCGGTGGTGTGGCTTCCTCCTGCCGTGGTGGGGCGCCTCAATCGCCGGCGGGGCTGGGTGGTGTGGGGCGGTGCCCCGCACG